>NZ_JAACYS010000005.1 GCF_009996845.1 Pallidibacillus pasinlerensis
CTACAAGAGGAAATGTCTGCTGCTGAAATGTTAAATTAGAGGAGGCTGTCACGAAGACAGCCCCGATAAGCCAATATATTTAGTTTTGTGAGTAGTTTCCACCGTTAAGTTGTTGTTGTGCCATTGATACTAAACGTTTTGTAATTTCTCCACCTACAGATCCGTTTGCGCGAGAAGTCGTATCCGCTCCAAGATTTACACCGAACTCTTGCGCAATCTCATATTTCATTTGATTTAATGCTTCTTCCGCTCCAGCTACTAATAATTGGTTACTGTTGTTCGAACGTGCCATAACGTTATCTCCTCCTAAGTTTAGAGCGTCAAGCTCATTTTTGTAATCAACATTTTAATTTTTGTTGATTACGGTACTTATTTTGTTAAAAAACGAGCTTTATATACTTTTTTTAACGTGGTAATCCATTCCAAGTTACTGGTAATGTTTAACTTTATAATCTATAGTAGTTTGTTTGTATATTTTTTTACGTAAATTATAATCTTTTCAACTTGAGGCAAACTATAGAAAAAAGAAAGGGGATTGCGTATGTCAATTTGCCCGTTATGCAATGGATTTACAAATGTTCAGGAAACTTGTGAAAATTGCTCGACTAATTTAGAAAATCAAGGAAAAGTGAGCGATTATTATGATGATTATAGCCCTTATATGGATATTGATTTAATGAAATTAGAAGATGGTTATGAAAATAATTTGGCCGACCATCAATGTGTTCATCTACTACAATGTCCTTCTTGTGGAAAGGAACAAGTATATTTTGTTCAAGAATAGCAAAGGACATACAATTCTTGAGAAGAGATAACGTTATTAGATATTTTCGGTAATCAAATTATTGTAAAACTAGTTCGTGAAAGATTTTTTCAGGTTTATCGATAACTAATTTTGTTAAATTTACAGCATATTTTAATATGAGTTTATGTGTATAACGTTCATTTTTACTTAACTTTGGATGAGTAAAGATTAACCGTCCTGGTTTTGCGTTAGCTTCAAACAACCAAACTTTCCCATTCTGGTCGATCCCGATATCAAACCCAATTTCAGCGAGTTTTGCATCCCAATATTTATTAAGTTCTTTACTAACGGCAACGGCTGCTTGACTTAATTTTTTTGTATTTTTTTTACGTATTTCATCGTCAGGGAATACTTCCTGCAATGTTTGTACAGTACCGCCTAATAGGAGATGGGTCGTAGGGCTACATTGTGCTGATGCTTTACTCGCGATTGCGGTTACAATCCAATCACCGTTTTCATCTTTATTCGTATGAACACGAAAATCAATCATCCGATTGTCACTCGTAATTAATGGGATTCCTTCTTGGACTATATATTTATTTTTCTTTTCGTCAATTTTTAGGAAGTTAATCAAGTTAGTAAGCTTCGTAAATTTATAAAGGCACGTTTCATCATTTTCATCGCGAAAACGTACATAATAATGTTCTTTATATTTTTTTATTTGATAAATGCCGTTCCCTAAACTACCGTGGATTGGTTTTAAATATAGGTAATGAAAATCTTCTAATGCAGACTCAATTACGGCAGCCCCTGTTAAAAGAAAGGTCTTCGGTAATAACGGTTTTATTTGATTATTTTTCCGTAATTTTACATATATATCCCATTTATTGAAAAAGCCAGGATTAAACCATGGTATGACATACTCTTCAGAAAGCTTCATTTTAACTTCTTGAATCATTTTTAAATTCTCAACCGTACGATTAGGTAAGCGGTCATAAATAACATTAGGGATTGGGACTTTAACCTGTTGCCAATTATTTTCTGAATAAAAATATCCCGTTACGAGTCCTTGTTTCCAGTTAATATGTTGAAGTCCGAAAACGATTGGAAAGACTCCAACTTGATCATGTAAAGATAAAAGTTTAGCAAAATAACTTGAACGATTGCCAAGGGGTGTATGAGGATAATTTGTAAATCCCGCTGTAAAAATACCTAAAATCGGACCGATAAATAAAGTTCCTTCTTTTTCAAATAGATGAAGTTTTAACGGTAAATCAGGAATGTGTAACTCTTCAGCTAAAGACGAACTAATTTCGATTGTTTTTTTCTTAGATTGATGTGGTTCTGCCGATCCGATAACACTTAAATTACCAAAAGCAATCGTTTGAATCGGTTGAAGATTTAATTCCTGTGGATAGAAGACAATTCTTTTTTCATTTTGAATAATTTTAATTGGGTAAAACTTGTTCATTATTGAACACACCTTTCTTGGTGAAGCTTATGTTCATTTTAGTTGTACAACAGTTATTTACGCACTATCATTTGCTCGATGTCCATCGAAAAGGATATAATAAGTCAGTATTTACTTATTGTTAAAGAGTTTTTCTTATAGTCTTTTATCATTGTTTATCATATGTGTATTCGCCCAATTTGGTGATTTTGTTGGATTTAAAAAATTAAATAAAGAAGGTAGAAAATTTTATGGAAGCAATATTAACTATTATTTTTATGGCAGTCATTGGTGCAATTATTGGTGGGGCCACAAACTCATTAGCGATTAGAATGTTATTTCGCCCGTATGAAGCAAAATATATTGGCAAATGGCGTTTACCCTTTACTCCGGGACTAATTCCAAAAAGAAGGGACGAATTGTCTAATCAGTTAGGACGTTTAGTTGTTGAGCAATTACTAACTCCAGAAACATTACAGACGAAATTGAAAGAAGGAAAAATTTATTCCGAAATTGAAAGTTTTTTCGTCGATAAAGTTCGGTCATTTTTCAAAACGGAAGAATCAATCGAAAATATTCTTCATCGCATTGGAATAAAAAATGTTGGTCATGTAGCTGAAGAAAGAATAGTTAATTGGTTACAAGAAAAATACGGGGATTGGAAAAGTGAAAATAACGAGAAAAAATTAGCTGAGTTGATTCCTCAATCTGTATGGGAAAAAGTAGATGGAAAAGTAGATGAAGCGACAGACATTATTATTAGTAAGTTTAAAGTTTTTATTATGAGCCCAAAAGGGTATGAACTGATTAAACAAAATGTAGATCGTTTTTTTGAAGGTCGTGGTATGTTTGCTGGTATTATCCAAAGCTTCTTAGATAATCGAAATATTGCTGACCGGATACAACAAGAATTAGTGAAGATGGCAAATAATGAACAAACAAAGGAAGCCATTCAGCAATTATTACAAAACGAGTTAGAACAAGTGAAAAACTGGACTTTAGAAGAGACAATGAATAAATTCGTTGAAGGAAATTGGGAAGAAAATGTTTGGAAACAAATCCGAGGAAAATTGTCACTTCAAAAATGGTTAGATCGACCAGTTTCTTCGTTTCCTACGGATGAATTACAAGCGAAACTTATCGAAGTCGTTATCCCTGAATGTTTAGCTAAAGGCATCCATATACTGAGTTTACATGTTGGAAAATTAATGGAGCGGTTAGAAATAGAACAACTCGTCAAAAACCAAGTTGATACGTTTCCTACTGAGCGTTTAGAAGAATTAGTTATTGGTCTAAGTCGAAGAGAATTAAAAATGATTACATATCTTGGTGCATATCTAGGTGGTATTATCGGGATCGTACAAGGTATTATTGCTATATTTTTAAATTGAAAAGAAATGTGAAAGTACAACCTAGAAAATCCATTTAGAAAAAGGGAAGCACGCCCTCGCTTTTTTTATCATAGTTTGTTATAGTAAATTGACTGGTGTGTAACCAATTCGATAATTTTGGAGGTTTTTTTATGGCAACAATTTTAGATTCCGCTAAAGCGTTAGAACAAACAATTCGTGAAAGTGCTGAATTTGCGCATTTAAAACAGCAATACGATAATGTATATGCAGATGAAGCAACAAAAAAATTATTTGATGATTTCCGTAATCTACAATTTACTTTACAAACAAAACAAATGCAACGTGAAGAAATTACACAAGAAGAAATCATTCAAGCACAAGAACATGTTGTCGCTGTGCAACAAAATGAAAAAATTTCAGCATTATTAGAAGCTGAACAACAAATGAGTAATGTTATTCAACAAATTAACCAAATCGTAATGAAGCCTTTAGAAGAGTTATACAACGATTAATACTTTACGATAATGAACAGGATCGGTAGTGATCCTGTTTTTTTATTGTTTTTCCCTGTTCTATTATAAATGCGACTTTCATAAATATTTTATATATACATCTAGATCGGGCAGGGGGGCTTGTTCATGATTTATCGTTTACTAGCGATGAATATTGATGGCACGATCCTTCATGATAAACAAAAATTGAATAAATCTGTTAAGGAAGCGGTTGAGTATGTTCAATCTAGGGAAGTGATTGTTACTCTTGTAACATCTCGAAATTTTGTTTTTGCAAAAAGAATAGCGAAAGCATTAAAACTAGACTCCCTACTTGTAACCCATCACGGAGCATATATTTCACAAAATAATGATGAGCCATCCTTTGTAAGAAGAATAAATGATGAAACGGTTAACGATATTGTACAATTTCTAGAAAATTATCATACGCATATCCGCATCGTTAATGAAAAATTATCAGTTAGCAATGTCCCACCGAAACAAAAACGCTTATCACGCACTGTAATTGACCCGAATAGTTTCTCAGCATATCATCACCAATTTGTTAACAAAGTAAGTGATTATTTATTTAGTGAACAAGTTCATCCAACACATATTGAAGTTGTTTTCCATAATCAAGCGGACGTAGCTGAAGCAAAACTAGCTTTACAAAATATGTTTTATGAAGTAAACATTAATCAGTTTGGTAACCAATTAATTATTTTGCCAAGAGGCATTTCAAAATTAACAGGATTGCTTTATCTTTGTGACCAATTAAAAATTTCATTAAAAGAAACGGTTGTTATTGGTAGTGGTTTGGATGATAAAGAAATGATTGAGGCAGCAGGTTTAGGCGTTGCGATGGGGAATGCGCCAAAATCGGTAAAAGATGCTGCAGATTGGGTAACAAGGTCTAATAATGAACACGGTGTAGCTTATATGGTTAAAGAACATTTTCGAAAACAACAGCCTTTATCTTTTTTAGAAAAAATGAATATTATAAAAAAATAAATTAATTGTTCGTTTCGTTGGCGGACGCTTTCCGCGGGCACGGCCTCAGCCTCCTCGTCGCTACACTCCTGTGGGGTCTTCAGCTCGTGCTTGTCCCGTCGGAGTCGCCGCCAACTCCCTCTATTTTTTACCTGTTGGACAACCCCCATAAAAAAATATACTGATTAAAATCAAAAATTTATGAAGGGATTTTATAATTTTTGTAGAATATGTTTAAATGGAAATATTATTTTTAATATTCGAAATGTAAACGTTTACAGGGGAGGGGTAAATATGGTAAATACACCATTATTAATTTCACAAATGGTTGAGCGAGCAGAGAAGTTTTTTCCAAATAAACAGGTAGTTTCACGTACGTCAGCTGGGATTCAACGGTTTACGTACAAAGAATTTGGTGAAAGAACAAGAAAACTTGCAAGTGCTTTAGCAAAATTAGGGGTGGAAAAGGGAGAGCGAATTGGTACTTTAGGGTGGAATCATCATAGGCATTTAGAGGCGTATTTTGCTATTCCCGGAATTGGTGCCGTGTTACATACGATAAATATTCGCCTATCTCCGGAACATATTATTTATATTATCAATCATGCTGAAGATAAAGTTTTATTAATAGATGATGATTTTCTTCCGCTTATTGAAAAGGTGAAAGATCAATTAACATCCGTTGAAGCCTTTATTGTAATGAGTGACAAAGAAGAGCTTCCGGAAACGAGTTTATCACCAGTTTATTCCTATGAGGAGTTAATTAAAGATGGGGATGCAAAATTTGAATTTGTAACAGACTTAGATGAAAATGACCCAGCAGGAATGTGTTATACATCGGCAACAACCGGAAATCCAAAGGGGGTTCTATACTCTCATCGTGCCATTGTTCTTCATAGCTTAGTCCTAGGTTTGGCTGATACAGGTGCCATTAGTGAGCGGGATACAATTATGCCAGTTGTACCAATGTTCCATGTTAATGCCTGGGGTCTTCCATTTGCTAGTGTGTGGTTTGGTTCAAATATCGTACTACCAGGACCATTTTTCACACCGAAAATATTAGTAGAGTTATTAGAATCAGAAAAAGTGACACTATCTGCAGGTGTTCCAACTATTTGGTTAGGTGTAGCTAAAGAGTTAGAGGAAGGAAATTATGATTTATCAAGTGTTCGTGGTCTATTATGTGGTGGTTCTGCTGCACCAAAAGGTTTAATTAAAACCTTTGAAAAGACATTTAATATTCCGTTTATGCATGCTTACGGTATGACAGAAACAACGCCGTTAGCATTGGCTGCCAAATTAAAATCAGAACATGACGAGTTACCAGAAGAAGAAAGATATGATCTGAAGGCAAAACAAGGGATTTTAGTTCCTGGAATAGAAATGAAAGTCATCGGCCAAAATGGTGAAGTGGCATGGGATGGAAAGGAAATGGGTGAACTTTGCCTACGTGGCCCTTGGATTGCTTCAGAATACCATAATGATGAAAGAACGAAGGAAGCTTTTAAAGATGGGTGGCTTCACACAGGTGATGTTGTTACGGTTGATGAGCACGGATTTGTTAAAATTGTAGACCGGACAAAAGATTTAATTAAAAGCGGTGGAGAATGGATTTCATCTGTTGACTTAGAAAATGCATTAATGGCCCATGAGGCTGTGTTTGAAGCAGCAGTTATTGCAGTACCTCATGAAAAGTGGCAAGAAAGACCGGTCGCCTGTGTTGTGTTAAAAGATGCGTATAAAGATAAAGTGACAAAAGAAGAATTGATTGATTTTTTAAAACCACAATTTGCAAAATGGTGGTTACCGGATGAACTAATTTTTATGGATGAAATACCAAAAACTTCCGTAGGTAAGTTTTTAAAGCGTGCATTGCGTGAACAAGTTAAAGGAATGTTATCTGGAAAATAAAATTAATGATTTCAATGTTTCGGTTGTAAAGAAAGGTTTTAAAGGGAGCATTCTATCGTCATTAAGATGCAATGGATTGCTCCTTTTTTACAATAATAAGAATTATTTTCTGAAGAATTGTGTTAATTAAATTTCACTGTGTTAAAATTGTTAAAAAATGCTATGTAATTTTGTCTAATTTATGAAAAGTTTTTTTGATTTTTAAAGAAAAATAGGTTATCATAATATTGAAGAGAGGTAACTTTAATTATTATAAGGTATATAAAAATTTTATAGGGAAGTTTGTGAAAAACGAAACAAGGGAGTTAAAAATTGAAAGGGTTTGCAAGACGGCCTTATTTAGTTATATATCATTTTTTATTATATACCTTAATCATACCTTAATCGTGTTGAATACAAAATGAAGGGAGAAAGGGAAATGTCAAAAGTATTGGAAGAAGAGAACGTACAAACTCAAACAACTGGGATTCAAGATGAGCGTGAATTATTAGATCAATTATTAAAGCCAGAAGTACAAAAGTCATTAACGACTTTAGTTGCATTACTTCCACAACTGACAGAACTTGTGACAACTTTAGCGAAGTCAACTGAAACAGTAAAGTCCCTTGTAACGGATGAAAGACTACAACAAGATACAATTGGTGCGATGAAAGAATTTGTTGGACCGGTAACAAATTCAGTTAAACAAGTAGCAGCAAATGTGATCGAAGCAAAAGACCGTGCAGAAGAAAGCCAAGAAGTAATTGGTATTTTTGGCTTGTTAAAAATGTTAAAAGATCCTCAAGCACAGAAATTATTCCGTTTCTTAAACGCTTATCTACAAGTTTCTGCAGAGAATGCAAAAAAATAATATGGGAACGTTAAAAAATAATATGAGCAAATAATAATACACATTGAAAAGCGGGGGATTATACAATGTCAAAAAATATCGTTATATTAGGCGCAGGTTACGGTGGTGTATTAACCGCTTTAACGGCTCGTAAATATTTAACAGAAGATGAAGCAAAAATTACGATAGTTAATAAATATCCAACACATCAAATTATTACAGAATTACATCGTTTAGCTGCAGGAAATGTTTCTGAAAAACGTATTGCTTTACCATTAAAGAAAATTTTTAAAGGTAAAAATATCGATATCGTTATTGCTGAAGTAGAATCTTTCTCCGTTGAAGATAAACAAGTAAAACTTTCAAATGGCGATACTTTATCTTATGATGCATTAGTTGTTGGTTTAGGAAGTGTTACTGGATACTTTGGAATTCCAGGGCTTGAAGAAAACAGTATGGTATTAAAATCTGTGGAAGATGCCCACAACATTCGCGAACATATTAAAGAACGTGTTAAAGCATATGCAGAAACAAAAGATCCAGCAGATGCTACAATTTTAATTGGTGGTGGCGGTTTAACAGGTATTGAACTAGTTGGTGAATTAGCTGACGAACTACCTGAGTACCTAAGAGAACTTGGCATTCCACGTGAAGAAATTAAACTAAAACTTGTTGAAGCCGGACCAAAAATCTTACCAGTTTTACCTGATGAGTTAATTGAAGTCGCACAAAAGAGTTTAGAAGACCGTGGTGTTGAATTCTTAATCGGTGTAGCTGTAACAAGTGTAGAAGGAAATGTTGTTTCTCTAGGTGATGGTAGCACAATTACAACAAATTCCTTTGTATGGACAGGTGGTGTAGCTGGTAACCCAGTTCTAGCTGATAGTGGCTTAGAATTAAACCGTGGTCGTGCATCAGTAAATGAATACTTACAATCCACAAACTTTGACAATGTCTTTGTTGTAGGTGATAGTGCAGTTGCAATGGCTCCAAATGGTCGTCCATATCCGCCAACAGCACAAAATGCATGGCAAATGGGTGAATTAGTTGGTTATAATTTATTTGCATACTTTAACAATAAGCCGATGGAAAAATTCAATCCAACTGATTCTGGTACATTAGCTAGTCTTGGCCGCAAATACGCAGTAGCAAAAGTTGGCGACAATCAAACTCAACTTAAAGGCTTACCAGCTATGTTATTAAAAGAAGCTAGTAATGCACGTTATTTATCTCATATTAAAGGTTTATTCGCTTACGTATATTAACCATTTGACCGGATGGGCATTGCCTATCCGGTTTGTATTTTACTAAACTATCTGAATTAACATGTTAAATTCTTTGCAGGAGTTAAAAGAAATTTACTTTATAATCAAGGTGAGATTTTTATTTATACATGAAACAGTAGTAATCTTCCATCTGGAGATACACAACGGTGAGTTTTATCTAATAAATTCTTTTCAGCTAATAATTGTTCAGCTAGTTTTTTTGCCTCTTCATCGCTATTTGCTTCAATAGCTTCATCTAATAATTTTTCCCCATTTTTTTCAAAAGCTGTACATTTATAAATAGCCACATTTTTACCCCCCTTAATCAATTCGCTTATGAAAATACTTTGTGAAATCATAATTTTCTCTATATGATAAATTCTACAATATTTCTAAAATTCCTGCAAAAATTAAGCCTTTATAAACTTTTTCGTTTTATATTGGCTAATCTATTATAATAAAAATACGACGTTACATATGAAAGGGGTAATTTATCATTGGCATTAGTAATCAAATATTATTATTAATAATCGGGCTTGCGATCGGGATTATCGGAATTATACTAAAATCATTTTTAAAATCATTATTTGTAGGTATTATTGAAGGGGTATTAATCGTTGCCGGTCTTATTTACATATTTATAAAAATGGAAATGTTAGAAATCCCTTTAGCTATTAGCTTACTTGTTTTTGGGTGGGCAACGTTTACAACTGTTTTTACACGAAATAAAAACAATAAAAAGTTATCGAATGAAATTGTGAATCGTCCTGAAAATCGTCAAGTTGAGTTAAAGAAAAAGGTAACTCGTCTTTTAATCGATATACTTTTTACTACTGTATTGTTAAGCCTATCAATCATTTATTTCATATTTAATCCAAATCCGATTATTTCTTTAATTCTCCTTTTTGGACTATTCCAACTCATTTTAGAAATGATCAAACGTATCATTGTTTTTACAAGTTTACGTGTTTATTATGAAGAAGAATTAAATTCCCTTTATGTTTTAACTGTTTTTGATGTGAAAAAATATCCGTTGGCTGAAGCGACAGAAATTGAAATTCACTCTAGGGTTGATGTATTAAGGTTATTTCCGTTATTTACGATGTTTAATAGCACCGCAGATTTTACAACGGAAATGGGGAGAACCGTGAAGATTTCTTTTCCGGGAGAAAAGGTGTTTATCAATATTCCTGAAAATCAGCTAGAAATCATTGATCGCGATTCTTCGGACATTAGTGAGCAGAAAGAAAGTACTGATGCGATAAATGAAAAAGAAGTATTGCCATTTTACCATCGGAAAAACTTGAAAAGACTTATAGGTAAAGGTTATTTTGCCGTCACTGTAAAAGGTGTAGGTGCCTATGCGACATTGCTTTTGATTTTATCATTATTAAATGTTGAAGTTTGGATAAAGATTACTGCAATAGTCGTATTTTGGATTTTTAATTTATTAATTTCAGATCGGATTATTAAAATTGCATTAGATGTAGAAAAAATTACGGATGAAGAAGTATTGGAAGTAGGAAGGAAAATTTTTAAGCGGGCTAACTTGCCAAATATCACATTATATCAAACGGAAACAGCAGATTTTAATGGCTTTGCTGCAGGAGCTAATATCGGTCGTTCGATAATTACATTAACGACAGAAACGTTAAAACTACCATTAGAAGCAATTGAAGGGATTTTAGCCCACGAGGCTATCCATGTAAAGAAAAGAGATGTATTAATTGGTCAATTAATGCGTTTTGTAAGTATGGGAATTGTAATTGCGATTATTTTTCTTTTCAAAGATTTTTTTGAGAAACAAACGATGGTCCTTTACTTTGTTGTTTGGATATTAATGATGATTTTTCCTGCCATATATTCTTTATTTACCCAATGGATGGAAGTTCGTGCCGATCATTTAGGGGCTACATTACTTGATGATGGTAATGTACAGATGGCTAATAGTTTAAAACAATTAGCGATGAAACAGGATGAGGCGATAGAAAATTCTGAACAGTATAATATAGACGATGAAAAGGAAAATTCTTCTGATAAAAAGATGTCATCAATAAATCGCGATAAATGGTTTATTCGTTTACTAGAGTTCCAATTTTTTTCCCATCCACCGATGTATTGGCGAATCCAATCGTTGGAAGAAAGTTTTTGTAATTGGGACAGGAAGAAGTTGAAGAATTGGTGTGTCGACCGATTTAAAGAGTCAATTCCTGATAAAGTAATAAAATATTTTGCAAAGTAACAAGCACTTTTCCTAGTGTTTGGTACAGGGGGACGGGTTCGGTGTTTCATTTTCGAAGGTGGAACATTGGACCCGTCCCTTTGTTGCATAAGAAGCGGTACAGGGGGACAGGTCCGGTGTTTCAATATTGAAATTGGTACGAAGGACCCGTCCCCCTGTACCACCCCCCCTGTACCACCCCTGTACCACATATTAATTAATGCATGTTCGGAAAAAATATGGCATAATAAAAGAACATACATTCGATTGTTGCGAGAGCTTTTTGATATAGGAAAAAGAGGTGATTTTTTGAAAAAAATTAAATTTCTTCATTGTGCCGATCTTCATTTAGATAGTCCTTTTGTCGGTTTATCAACTTTGCCTGCAACGGTTTATGAAAAAGTTAAAAACGCAACTTTTGCATCTTTTACAAAAATAATAGATTTAGCAATTGAAGAAAAAGTTGATTTTATCATTATTGCTGGAGATATATATGACGGTGAGGACCGAAGCATCCGAGCACAACTATATTTTAAGAGAGAAATGGAACGGTTAGATAAAGCGGGCATTCCTGCTTATCTTGTACACGGAAATCATGATCATTTAGGAGGGAGTTGGACGAAGATTTCCTTACCGAAAAATGTTCATGTGTTTCCGGCTAATGTACAAATGCTTCCTTTTCAAAAGAACAGTGGGGAAAAGGTCCATCTATATGGATTTAGTTATCCAAAAAAACATGTGTTTGAACGAGAAATTCAGCATTATAACAAAATAAGTGGGGCTGATTTCCATATCGGAATTCTTCATGGCCATGATACGAACAACCAACATCATTATGCCTATACCCCATTTTCCCTCGAAGAACTACTGGAGAAGGACTTTGATTATTGGGCTTTAGGTCATATTCATAAACGTGAAATTTTACATAAACATCCATATGTAATTTATCCTGGAAATATTCAAGGAAGGCATCTTAATGAACGAGGTGAAAAGGGCTGCTATATTGTAGAAATGGATGAATTAAATACAGATGTACATTTTTATGTAACAGCCTCCATTCAATTTCTATCAAAAACAGTTGAACAGAATCAGCCTTTTAAAACCTTTGAAGATTTATATAATACTTTAACAAATATAAAAAGTGAACTACGTGTAAAAAATATTGATTTATTTTTAGAAATTAATATGAAGGAAGAGATAATAGATACGAGTGTACAAGCCTTTCTTAACTCTGGTGAACTATTATCTCTCTTACAAGAAGGAGAAGAACATCATAGTCCCTTTGTATGGATTGATCGAATCAATATCGAAAGACAAAATACGACGTTAGATACGGTTAATGATGACTTTTATAAAACATTACATAAAGAGTTACAAGAAGCGGATTTGCAAGATGCCTTGTCTCTTGTTTTTAACAATCCGCGCGTGAAAAAATATTTGGACTCATTAACACAAGAAGAAGAATTACAAATTAAAGAAGAAACTGATCAACTGTTAGCCCAATTATTAAAAGGAGCAGGAGGTGATTTCAGATGAGGATTAAAGAAATCTTGATATACGGCTACGGGAAATTTGAACAATTCCATTTAAAATTTTCTCCATATCATATCGTTTTTGGAAGAAATGAAGCGGGAAAGTCGACAATTATGTCTTTTATCCATAGCATTCTTTTTGGTTTTCCAACTAGACAACAATCGGAAGTGCGTTATGAACCAAAAATGAATTCAAAGTACGGTGGTCAAATTACCCTCGAAATGGACAATTGGGGAGAAGTTCGGATTGAGCGGATAAAGGGAAAAGCAGTCGGTGATGTAACCGTATATTTAGAAGATGGTACAAGAGGGGAAGAAGAATTATTACAAGAAATTTTAGGCGGGATAGATAAGGAAACGTACCAATCGATATTTTCATTTAATGTCCACGGTTTACAACAAATTGACCGGCTAAAGGGTGAAGAGATAAGTAAGTTTTTATTTTCGACAAGTGCCGTTGGAACGGATCGGATTTTAGAAGCTGAGCAATTAATTCAAAAGGAGCTAGATAAATTATATAAACCTACTGGTGTGAAGCCAGAGCTGAATGTACAGTTAAATAAGCTGAAACAAACAGAAAAGAAGTTGAATGAAGCGAAGGTAAAAATTGATCAATATGAAAAGTTTCTTGATAAATTAGAGACGGTAAAAAATGAATTAGTATCAAAACGGGAGAGGCTTGAACAACTTGAAGCAAACATTATAGAAGGACGCGAGTGGAATCGTATATATCCGTTATTAATCGAAAAGAAAAATATCGTACAACAACTTGAAGAAATTGGGAATATTTCCTTTCCTGACGATGGTTTAACAAAACTTGAACGGTTTGAACATGAAAAAAAATCAATTCAAAACCGGTTATCGGTTTTATTAGAGAAACAAAAACAAATTCAAGCTGAAATTGATAATTTAAATGTACAAGATGATGTGATAAAGAATAAAGATTCAATTGAACTAATCGTTGAAGATATACCGACGTATCGAAATGATGAACAAAAAGTAAAACAGTTACAAGTTCAACTACAACAACTGGATGACGAAATTCAAAGATTAATAGGCAGTTTAGGTTTTCAAGGATCTGTTGAATCAGTTTTACAATATAATCTAAGTTTTGCTAGAAAAGATGAAGTAAAACAGTTATCGGAAAAGCGAAATCTTTTAATTGAAAAGAAAAAGGAATTAGAACAAAGAGAAGAAGAATGCCGTGATAAACTAATTGAGGCTGAAATCTATATCGAACAATTACGAAACCGCATATTAAAAGTAAATGAACAAAAAGAGTTCGAACAACTCATTGAGAATCATGAGAAGCAAAATGATTTATCAAAGGAATTGGAGTTAATAAATAAACAAATACAGATGTTTGAAAAAGATGGCGATAGCAACGCTTATACGAAACCGAATGTTTTTCTTTTAAGTTTTATTATAAGTTTAGTAGCCGGGATACTTACCTTTTTCTTCCAGTACGGAGGGGTAGCAGCCAATCTATTCGTTCTTTCAATTATATTTCTAATCCTTTATTTTACAAAGCGGAAAGGGCCGAAAGGTAACACCTTTATTGATACTTTAAAAAAGCAAAAGGCCCAAGTGGAACAACAAGTAAGCCAAGCTCAGCCGCAATTGAATGAAATCGAAGTGGCGAAGCAAAAACTTGCTGCAAACAATGATTTGCTCAGGAAAATTGAAATTGAGGAAATTCAACTCCGGTCTTTAAATCATCAATTCGATAACATAATTCAAAGTTTCGAACAATGGGAGACTGAATGGGTTAACAATGAAAGTAAGATGCTCAAAATTGGAGCGGAATATAATCTCCCAAAACAAATGGCGACACAATTTCTCATGGAAAGCTTTGAAAGACTTGAACAACTTCGAGAAAAGCTTTTACAACGAAATCAATTAGTAAAGCAGTTTAATCTGTTACAAAAAAATATTCAAGAGAAAGCAACGAAATTAGAGAGACTTGCCGAGCAAGTAGAGTTAAAAGGAACCAACTATCAAGAACAAGTTTTATTATTAAAACAAATGTTAAGTGAACAGTTAGAATTATTAACGAAGCAAAGTCATTTACGTGAAAAATATGAAGAAATAGGTGAACAAATTCAAGCACTTCAAACCGAATTAAAAACGATTGAGGAATCGATTGCAGAGCTTTATCAAGTTGCTCAAGTCGATACAAAAGAATCTTTTATTAAAAAAGGTGAGCAAGCAAAGCAAATTGAACAATTAAAAAATGCATTAGTACCAATTGAAAAACAGCTATTATATACGAATATACCATTGCCATATTCACAGGAACAAATTCCAGCGAAATTGACGAGCCAACAGTTTGAACGAATGGATGCGGAAAAAAACCAGCTACAAGAAGAAATTGAACAGTTAGAAAAAGAGCGGGCCCAATTATCTTATGAAATAGAAACGATGGAAGAAGGCGGAACTTATACAGACTTACTTCATCAATTTCATCAAGAAAAGTTTGAGTTACGTGAAGGTGTGAAAAAGTGGGCAGTGTACCAAACGGCAAAATATGCACTAGAAAAAAGTATGGACATATATAAAGTTGAAAAGTTACCTAAAGTGATTGAATTAGCTTCTGAATATTTCTCTCTATTAACAGACGGAAATTATGAACGAATTCAACTAGATAAGGAGAAAGACTTACTTTACGTTAAACGCCGTGATGGAATGATTTTTGAACCGAAAGAGTTAAGTCAAGCAACAGGTGAGCAGTTGTATGTAAGCATTCGCTTTGCTTTAGCTATTACGATGAGTGAGCAATTAAAGTTACCATTTTTAATCGATGATGGATTTGTTCATTTTGATGGAACACGACAGGTGAAAATGATGGAACTATTAGGGAAACTATCACAACATGTACAAATTTTATATTTCACATGTCATGAAGACTACTTACAATATTTTCCGAAAGACCAAATGACAATCATAGAGTAGTTGTAAACTAATCCCAAATATCTAATATTATTCTTATGTTATAATTTTAAAAAATAGAGTGGAGGCATATGATGAATAAAGGGATTCGCTTTTTTGAAATTGGAGAACAAATAGAACAATATTTTTTAATTAAAAGTAGTACGAAAGGTATAGCTAGTAACGGGAAACCTTTCCTTACGTTAATTTTACAAGATAAAACAGGGGAAATTGAAGCGAAACTATGGGATGCAACAGAAGAAGATGAACTTCGTTATACGGATCAAACAATTATAAAAATCCAAGGGGACGTGCAAAGTTTTCGTGGGAAACAGCAATTACGTGTTCGAAAAATCCGTCCTTTAATGGAACAAGAACAAATTCCGATTGATTATTTTATTGAGCGTGCACCGTTGGAAATAGAGGAAATGCAAAGTAAAATAAATGAATATATATTTGAAATGACAAATCCGAATATCCAACGGATTACTCGTTATTTATTGAAAAAATTTGAAACTAAATTTTACGAATATCCAGCAGCAACGAAAAATCATCATGAGTTTTATTCTGGGTTAGCTTTCCATGTCGTATCTATGCTTGATATTGCTAAATCACTTGTGAGTTTGTATCCGCAATTAAATAAAGATTTATTGTATGCCGGAATCATTCTTCATGATTTGGGCAAGGTCATTGAGTTATCTGGCCCAGTATCTGCTAGTTATACGTTAGAAGGAACGCTATTAGGGCATATTACGATCATTGTTGAGGAAATTGGTAAAGCGGCTGAACAACTTGAAATCGAAGGGGAAGAGGTTGTAGTTTTACAACATATGGTGTTAGCTCATCACGGTAAAGCTGAATGGGGAAGTCCGAAACCACCAATGATCCGTGAAGCAGAAGTACTTCATTTTATTGATAATTTAGATGCGAAAATTACGATGATTAATCGTGCCCTTGATAAAACGAAACCTGGTGAATTTTCAGAACGCGTATTTGCTTTAGACAATCGGTCCTTCTATAAACCAAGTTTTCAAGATTAATAATATGTGTTAGATTATAGGTTTAGTTAACGCCATTTCAGTCATATAAATTAAGCTACTATAACATTCTATGAATTTAAAATCCAAAATGGTAGGTATATTAATCTCATTCTTTTAATAGGATAGTATAAAGTTCAAAGTAAAAGGAGGAGTAAAAGTGGACGTGCCATTTTGGATTTGGTTAGTCGTTGCCGGAATTGTTTTTAGTGCGTATATGACCATCCGTACGAACCGTGAAGAACAAGAGTTTGAAATGAAAGAAGCGGAAATGGAAGGAGAAATTTTTATTGAACGGATGGAACGTGAAAAAGAAAGAAGAAAGAAATTATCTTCTGAGGGATAAATGATTAGCATAAATGTAAAAAAAGCAAAAAATATAGGGCTGTCCAAGGACAGCCCTATATTTTTTATCCAAGTTGATTTGTATTATCTTTTTCAAACAAATCTTTAAAGTCTTTGTCTTTTATTTTCACATCTGCATCTTTAATTAACTCATTTAATTCTTTTTGAATTGTATCTTGATCCATCTTACGAATTTTTGCTTCTAATTCAATGTCTTCTCTAATTTCATCAAGAGGCTTTGTATTTTCTTTATCTTCAACTTTAGTTACAAGAATAATATGATATCCGTAGTCAGATTCAACTGGTTCACTCATTTCACCTTCTTTTAATTGGAAGGCTGCTTTTGAAAACTCAGGAACTAATTGATTTGGATCTAATACACCTAAATCTCCACCGTTTTCAGCAGAACCTGGGTCTTCAGAGTATTCTTTAGCGACTTCAGCAAAATCTTTACCAGCATTTAGTTTTTCCATTACTTCAGTAAGCTTTTCTTCTGCTGTTTTACCATCTTCAGATTCACTACCTTCTTGATCATAGGCAATTAAAATATGGCTCGCTGAAACGTTTTTTGTTTGGAATAAATATTCTAATTCAACTTCTTCATCAGTTACATCAATATTTTTTGTGAAGGCAATTTCTTGAAGAAGCATATATTCGATATCTTCTTTTAAAGATTCTTCATTAATGTTGTAATCCTTAATGTATTTTTCATATTCTTCTTGGCTGCCGAAGTTTTCATCAATAAACTTTTGTAATTCTTTTTCCACAGCTTCTTCAGATACTTCGTATTTGTCAGCTAATACTTGGCGGTACACCATATCTTTTAAAATTGTTTCTGTATCGGTACTGTAAATACGTTTCATTTGATTATAAAAATCCTCTGTCGTAATCGTACCTGATTCTGTTTCAATCAGTGTTTTGCCACCGCTATTATCATTATTACATCCGGCTAAAAGTAAAATACCGGCAGTTAGAGCAAAAATTAACATTAATTTTTTCTTCATAAATTAAACAACTCCTATTTTAAATTGCGTACTTGTCTAATTTTACCACAAATTTCACTATATCATAACTTAAATATAGAATAAATGTCACTTTAATGGAAAAGTTGTTTAATTTTAATGTGAATGTTTCATGTTTTATGTTACTAATAATTCATTTTTTTAAAAAAATGGGTGTTTTCCTCAGTCATTTTAGCACGGATAACATAGGATATAACGAATTCGAAAAAGGAGGTATGACAGATGTCTCATTCGTACGGTAATTCCTTCGTGTTAATTGTCGTATTGTTCATTTTGTTAATAATTGTAGGGTGTTCATATCTATAATGAATCGACCTAAATTTAAAAATGTAAAGCTTTGAAATGTGGGGAGGTGTGAATATGTCAGGAGGATACGCAGGAGCAGGCTTTGCTTTAATCGTTGTTCTATTCATCTTGCTCATTATTGTAGGTGCTGCATACGTTTGGTAAAAATGAAACGGCAAAACATTTTGTTTTGCCGTTTTTAATGTTATATAATTAATATTTCAATGTATGTTGTGATTAAAAGGATGATCGTAAAAATATTTGCTGTTTGAAAAACATTATCTTGCTTTTCATCGGGAACTTCTTTCACTTGGCAAAAACGTTCCATTAAAACGTTCATATACATAATTAAAAAGACAGCTAAGAATAAGTAGACGATAATCAAATATCTCCCTCCAATACGGAAATCTCTTGTCCGACTAAGAAAAAAAACAGTATTGTAACAAGTTAAGCTAAAAAGTAGAATTATGTTAGATTTGTCGGTTTATGTACTTTACAAAAGTTTATGAGAAGCACTAAATATGATGCTATAAAATAATAACCATACTATTAATATACTATTTAATATGAAAAATGACATTGATTAAGAGTTTTATATAAAAAATTTTAATGACAGGGGGACTGTCCTCGTTTCAAAATTAAACTAATTTGATGAAATATATCTGTTTAAATATGTTTTATGTGTAGATTGGGTAACGTCAATAAAGAATTGATAATCGTGAAGAATCTTGAATTGGAAATATGATCTACTTTTGAAAAATGGCAGGAAAAAGAGTGCGAGGAAGCGAAATGATAAGTATGGAAAAAGGCAGGGCAGAAAGGGTGAAGGCGATGATTAATGAACTATTAAAAAGAATTGAGCGACTAGAATACCATCAAAAATTATTGATTCAACTAGTTGATCATGCAGAAATAACCTTTACAAAACTTATTATTCAAAAAAATCTCGGTCCGCTAGAAGTTGAAGAGTTCCACCGGTTATGTGAGTATTTGAACAATAAAATGCAAGAACAAAAAGCGGAAGGATTTTTATATTTTCATCCGCTATTAAAAGAATTCACAGAAAAACTTAATAAAAAGCTTGAAGTACGGGAAACGATCATCGGTTGTCTCAATGAAAATTTACATGTTGATTTAATGGAAGAGCTATCGAAATACCTCGATGATTAAACGACCTCTCTCTCTGTACTGTCTTCTTGTTTCTTATCTTCTTCAAGTTTTGATAAATTAATTTTCTCTATATCTGAATACATTTTTTGGAAAATGTCCATAAAATCATCGCCATAAATATTACGTACCATAGCCATCAATTCAAGGATATCAGGGTATTTTCCATAAATATCTTTTAGTGGTGATGCCCCTTGTAAAATTGTGTGTTTTGATGGCTCGAAATGTTCTAATAAATCGATTACTAACTTTTCACCCTTTTCAGTTAGTTGGATGTAAGTGTTCCGCTTATCTTCTACCTTTTTAGAGAAAGTTAAGTAGCCTCTTTCTTCTAATTTTTTCGAGAAATTAAAGGCTGTAGAAACATGCATCACCCCGAATTTTGCAATATCAGAGATTGATGCCCCGTGTAAATGATAAGCAATCCATAAAATATGATGTTCGTTAATGTTCAAATCGTATGGTTTGATCCATTGCTGCCAATCTTTTTCGATAGCCTTCCATAATGCCTTTCCAAGCTGTGAAATTTTTTGGGTAAATAGTAGAGCTTCTAATTTTGCATTTTTATCCATTTTATCACCTACTTTTTATAATTTGTTATTTTTGAAAAATAATAGTGTTCAAAGGTTTGAATATACTGAATATTGAAACACAAAAGAGTAAAATAATATAGATGTGTTTTAAGTATAAAAAGATTTAAAATTTTTCCCTTATTAATTGACAAATTCTACATGAAATTAAAAAATCCTCTTTATTTTAGAAAAATTTTTGGATTTTTATTATATATACTATCACAAATTCATAAAATGAAGTAGATGAATTTGATGGGAGGTAATAATGGAAGGTGTAATTTACGGTTTAGCTGCGATTTGTCTCCTGTTATTGATTTTGCTCAGTTCTTTCAAAAGTTTAAAGAAACCTCAGCTAGTTACAAAAATCTCGATACAAGAAGAACCTCACCGTAATTGCCGTTGGAAATTTATTTTTAGTATTTATAACCGTACTACTTATTTTTATTCACGTCCACCAGTAACAATCCCAATTTTCCAAAAAATTAATTTAAAAAAGTGTATTAACTGTATTTGAAAAATTTACATGTTTTTTTATTGAATCAATGGTTTTTGTAAAAACTATACTTACACATTTTAAAATTTTCTTGAGTAGAATAAATTGCCTTCTACAACTATTGTAACCTCAAATATCTAGAATATGAGGTTTATAGAAGTGTAGAAGGCAAAAAATGATTTTTAGCTTATTTATTTTATTTCAGCGACTGTAATCTTACTTCGTTTTGCAATGCTGGCAACTATTGGGTACACTATGATCATAGCTAATGTGTTAAGTGCAGCAGTTGGCAGGACTATTGCTCCAAATAAGACGAGAAATGCCTCTGAAAATTGGAGAATCAATTTTGCCGAAATTAAAAAGATTGTTCCCGAAATAATTGTACCTACAGCAGTTAATACCGCATATGAAACGATGGAGCGGAATTTTTTAATCAATAGGAATAATCCGAAGAAAATAATTGCTGTAAAGAATTTATCGAGTAAGTTTGGAACAAATCCGCCCGGTACAGTAGTTGAAAGTCCAGAAATAATTCCTGTGGCAAGCCCAAGTATAAGGACGTTTTTAAAATTCGGAAATAAAATGATTGCTAAAAACATCATTAGCAAACTAAAATCTGGCTTCATTCCGCCTGCACCAATACCAGGAACAATAAAATGTAAAGCTGCACCTATCCCTACGAATAGTGCCATAACAACGAGCTCTTTAGTTTTCATAACTCAACTCTCCTCTTCTTTTCTAATCTCAACTCTCTATACTCCTATTGTGTCCTCTCTGACCAATAGCGAGTAATATTAATATACCATATAAAAATGTTCTGAAAAAGAGGAAATTTATAAAAAGGCGTTTTGCTATCCAAAAAATATTTGAATAACAAAACGCCTTATTGTTAAATGTTTTTATTAATTGTTTCGGCAATTTCTTGAAGTTGTTCCGGAGTATAATCATCGTTATGAGTTTCCCATTTTAGGCCGAATCCATCTTCATTACCGTAACGTGGGATGATATGTAGATGATAATGGAATACTGTCTGATAAGCTTGCTCACCGTTATTGTTTAATAAGTTTAAACCAACTGGATTATAAGCCTTTTTAACAGCATTTGAAATTTTAGGTACAGCTGCAAAAAGTTTTCCTGCAAGATCTTCAGGTAGTTCAAAGATGTTAGCGTGGTGTGCTTTCGGAATAACTAACGTATGTCCCTTTGTTACTTGAGAAATGTCAAGGAATGCATAGACATGTTCATCTTCGTAAACCTTCGCGGACGGAATTTCACCGTTGATTATTTTACAAAAAATGCAATCGCTCATTCTAACCATCCTTTCGTTGATCAGGTTATGTTTCTTCATATTTTAGCATAAATTGGACAAAGATGGAAAAAGGATAGGGTCTCGTTGACAAAAAATGAGTGGAGATTAGCTCGAAATGTCATTGAGGGGGCGTCTCATGGACAAAATGGAATGGTGAGAAGCGTAAAATGTCATCGAGGATGCGTCTCGATGCCAAAATGGGATAGATTGAAGCTCGAAATGTCATCGAGGATGCGTCTCGATGACAAAATGGGATAGAGTGAAGCGTAAAATGTCATCGAGGATGCGTTTCGATGCCAAAATGGGATAGAGTGAATCGCGAAATGTCATCGAGGATGCGTCTCGATGCCAAAATGGGATAGATTGAAGCTCGAAATGTCATCGAGGATGCGTCTCGTTGACAAAATGAGAAAGTGTGCATCGTAAAATGTCATCGAGCGAGCGACTCGTTGACAAAATGAGAAAGTGTGCGTCGTGAAATGTCATCGAGCGAGCGACTCGTTGACAAAATGAGAAAGTGTGCATCGTAAAATGTCATCGAGCGAGCGAATCGATGCCAAAATGGGATAGATTGAAGCTCGAAATGTCATCGAGGATGCGTTTCGATGCCAAAATGGGATAGATTGAAGCTCGAAATGTCATCGAGGATGCGTCTCGTTGACAAAATGAGAAAGTGTGAAGCGTAAAATGTCATCGAGGATGCGTCTCGATGCCAAAATGGGATAGATTGAAGCTCGAAATGTCATCGAGGATGCGTCTCGTTGACAAAATGAGAAAGTGTGCATCGTAAAATGTCATCGAGCGAGCGAATCGATGCCAAAATGGGATAGATTGAAGCTCGAAATGTCATCGAGGATGCGTCTCGATGCCAAAATGGGATAGATTGAAGCTCGAAATGTCATCGAGGATGCGTCTCGATGCCAAAATGGGATAGATTGAAGCTCGAAATGTCATCGAGGATGCGTCTCGTTGACAAAATGAGAAAGTGTGAAGCGTAAAATGTCATCGAGCGAGCGTCTCGATGCCAAAATGGGATAGATTGAAGCTCGAAATGTCATCGAGGATGCGTCTCGTTGACAAAATGAGAAAGTGTGAAGCGTAAAATGTCATCGAGGATGCGTTTCGATGCCAAAATGGGATAGAGTGAATCGCGAAATGTCATCGAGGATGCGTCTCGTTGACAAAATGAGAAAGTGTGCGTCGTAAAATGTCATCGAGCGAGCGTATCGATGCCAAAATGGGATAGATTGAAGCTCGAAATGTCATCGAGGATGCGTCTCGTTGACAAAATGAGAAAGTGTGCATCGTAAAATGTCATCGAGGATGCGTCTCATGGACAAAATCAAATAAATATGGGATTGAAATGACCTCGAGGAAGGATTTTTGCAGATAAACGACAAACTGAGGACAAAAAATAAAGAAGGCAAGGCATACGTATGCATCTGCAAACGTGTGCCTTGCCCGTATGAAGGGAAATTTTGTTACGGGTTGCATTGCTACTCGACTTACAGGTTTTCTAAGTCACCTAAAGCATTCAAGCTCATCATCCCCGTTTCGTCATAAATAATTATGAACTTTCGGTTGATGACCTCCGATTAACACCCCATTTTACTGGTAGTGTACTACTGAATGCTACTTATAAAACGAGTAAAGCATCTTTCGCAATCACCCCATTTAACTGTTTGGTGATTTCCCTTCGCTAATTATATTAACCAGCTTACAAAAAATCATACATACTTTTTTCGTGAATTTTTTAAAATTCCTTCTCGAATGTATTTTTGTTAAACTAGATGATGATTAAAGCAATATAAGCAGATTTGTTTGACAATCAACAAATATGTTCTTATATATTTTTAAATTAAAAAGGAGAGTGCCTATGCCTTTATTGGAAATTGAAAACCTCACTGGTGGCTATACGAAGAAAAATGTTTTAAAAGACATAAGTTTTTCTGTAGAAAAAGGAGAAATTGTTGCATTAATCGGTTTAAATGGTGCAGGAAAGAGTACTACGATTAAACATATTATCGGTTTAATGGAACCAAAGAAAGGACAAATTCGTATTAATGGTAGGACGATTCAAGAGAATCGTAATGAATACCGCAAGCAGTTTTCTTTTATTCCAGAATCTCCAGTACTTTATGATGAATTAACGTTGGAAGAACATTTACATTTAACTGCAATGGCTTATGGATTGAGCGAGAAGCAATTTAAAGTGCGCCTTGACATTTTATTAAAAGAATTCCGTATGCAAAAACGATTAAAATGGTTTCCTTCACATTTTTCAAAAGGGATGAAACAAAAAGTAATGATTATGTCAGCTTTTTTAGTAAAACCGGATTTATTCATTATTGATGAACCATTTGTTGGTCTTGATCCACTTGCCATCCAAAGCCTGCTAGATCTAATGAAAGAAGAACAAAAGAAAGGTGCGGCCATATTAATGTCGACCCATATTCTTGCGACAGCGGAAAAGTATTGCGACCGGTTTGTTATTTTACATAATGGTGAAATTAAGGCGCAAGGTTCGATGGACGAGCTTCGTCAGCAATTCCAATTGAAAAATGCGAGTCTCGATGAAATTTATATTCAATTAACAAAGGAAGACGCGTCCGATGAATAGTGTTAATTTATGGAAAAAAAGATCAAATGAACGGTTAAAAGAAATTTTACGATACGGTCGTTATATGTTTAATGACCACTTTATGTTAGTACTTCTTTTTGCTTTTGGAGCTGGCGCTTTTTATTATAAGGACTGGGTGGAGACGCTTGATGCTACTTTTCCGACGGCACCAATTTTTTCGATAGTTTTCGGTTTGCTTTTAACAACAGGAACGGTTATTACTTTTTTTAAAGAGCCTGACAAAGTATTTTTACTGCCAATTGAAACGGAGTTAAAGCCATATTTAGTTCGTTCCTTTATATTAACTTATATTTGGAAAGCGTACTGGGTGTTTATGGTTTTACTAGTAGCAGCACCAATTTATGTGAATACTATAGGAACAGGAAGGGAGTTTCTCTATTTTGCGGGTCTTACCTTTTTATTAAAAGGGATTAATTTATGGATTCGTTGGAGTTGCGAATTTGATTCAGACAAGGAAACGATTCTTTGGGATTCCCTTATCCGGATTCTATTAAATGGCGCGATCGTATTTCTGTTTATAAAAGGAAGTTATATCCTTTTTGTGACAAGTTTACTCATTTTTATCAGCTACGGTGTATATTACCACATACGAGCGAAAAAAAGTGGTTTGCCTTGGGAAAGACTAATTGAAAATGAAGAAAAACGAATGGTATTCTTTTACCAGTTAGCAAATTTATTTACTGATGTCCCTCATTTACGCAATCGTGTAAAACGAAGAAAATGGTTAGATGTATTTTTAGGAAGAATTACATTTACAAAACATCACACCTATACGTATTTGTATGTACGGACTTTTTTCCGTAGTGGGGATTATTTTGGTTTATTCATACGTCTTACAATAATTGGCGGCTTCCTTGTTTGGGGAATGGCAGGATCTTATATTGGCTATATAATCGCAGTGCTGTTCATTTATTTAACTGGTTTTCAATTGTTAAGTTTATGGAAGCATCATGAAGCGATAATTTGGACAGACCTATATCCTGTTGGTCAGGATGAAAAAAAGAAAGCTTTTCTAAAATTGCTAGTTAATATTTCTTTGATTCAAAATATTATTTTTACTGTTCTCTTTTTAACATCGATGGAATGGGTAAAAGGAATTGGATTGTTTGCGCTACTCGCAATTTTTAGTTATTGTTTCGTTTACTTATATTGTCAAAATCGTATAAAGAAGTGGGAAGAACAATATTTATAAAGTATAGTTCTAGCACCGTTGTGAGGTGAAGGATTTGAAGTATGAAGAAAAAGCTTATGATGAACTGTTAGATTGGCAAAGAAAATTACGGAGAAGAGGAAATAAGTTCGGTCGGTTATCGAAAAATGTTCAAAATAAAATGAATGGCATGATTCCTGAGAAGGTCCACAAAGCGTTGACGGAAGCCATTAAAGGAATGGTTCAAACGGTTTTAACGGGATCCAACCTTGTATTTAAAAATAACTTCCCTCAAATGTTTACGCTAGAGGAGAAGGAAACGAAAATAAGAGAACAGTTGGATATATATCGAAAAACGGCAACGGTAGAAGGGGCGGGGACCGGAGCGGGGGGATTGTTACTCGGTCTCGCTGATTTTCCACTTCTATTGTCAATTAAGTTGAAGTTTTTATACGATGTTGGGCGGATTTACCAATACGATTTAAAAAATTATGAAGAACGGATTTTTTTATTAATGGTATTTCAACTTGCCTTTTCAAGTGACGAAAAACGGATTGAAACTTTAAATATTATTGAAAATTGGGATGAAGAGAAGAAACGGTTTGTGGATTTAGATTGGCAGACGTTTCAACAGGAGTATAGGGATTATATTGATTTAGTGAAAATGCTTCAGTTAGTGCCTGGGATAGGTGCAGTTGTTGGGGCATATGCGAATTATAAATTGTTGGACCGGCTTGGTGAAACAGCGATTTACGCATACCGAATGCGGTATTTTAATCAATTGAATAATTTGAATGCTTATTAAAAAATGATTCAAGTGTCAGTGGCGGACGTTTTCCTAGAGGATGCTTTGAGCCTCCTCGCCTCGCAAGCTCGGCTCTGGGGTCTCAAGACTCACGCTTTTCCCGCTGGACTCTGAAAAAGCTTCACTGAATAAGCACCGCAGGAAAAATGCCTTGAATTTTTCCGAGTCGCCGCCACTTCCACATACTTATTTTTTCTGTTTTAGATGCATTAAGCCTCTAAACCTTCTTCTTTTTTCTTCTCTATAATATTATTTACCGACTTCATGATAGCGAACAGCAGCAGTGAACAATGTTTTTGCTGCAATGAGTAATGCTTTTTCGTTAAGATCAAATTTTGGATGATGGTGAGGGAATCTTGCTTCTTCTTTTTCTGGCATTGCCCCTGTAAAGAAGAACGTACCCGGTACATGTTGTAAATAATATGCAAAGTCCTCACCGCCCATACGAGGTTCAGCTTTGCGGACTTCTTCAACATCAGGTATATTTTTCGCAATTGTTGCGAGAAATTCTGTTTCTTCTTGATGGTTTACAAGCGGCGGGTAGCCTCGGAAATAATCGAATTCATATTCACAATCATTAGCTAAACAAACGCCGCTTACGATTTTTTTAATTTCTTTTTCAATATTGTTGCGTACATCTTCATCAAAGGTGCGCACAGTTCCGACTAATTCAGCTGTGTCGGCAATAACATTAAAGGCATTATCAGCAACGAACTTCCCGATAGAAACGACTGCTTCTTTAATTGGATTCACTCGTCTTGCTACTATTTGTTGTAAATGAACAACGAGTTGGCTTGCTGTTACGATGGAATCTTTTGTAAGATGTGGATATCCACCATGTCCACCTTTACCTTTAATTGTAATTGTAAATCGGTCAGCTGCAGCCATAACTGGTCCTGTGCGATATAAAACATGTCCAACTCGTTCCGTTGACCAAAAATGATTGCCGAAAATGACATCAACCCCATCTAAACAGCCATCTTCAATCATCGTAATGGCCCCACCTGGAGCATATTCCTCTGCATGTTGATGAATAAAAACATAAGTACCAGGAAGTTCATCTTTTAATTCATAAATTACTTTTGCAACATGAAGTAATGTCGATGTATGTCCATCGTGACCACAAGCGTGCATAATACCTGGAACTTTTGATTTATATGGAACATCCTTTTCATCTTGAATTGGAAGAGCATCGAAGTCTGCCCGTAAAGCAACGGTTTTACCAAATTTGCCACCTTTAATTCGTGCTACTACACCATTTCCACCAACATTTGTTCGAACTTCGACCCCTAGTTTTTCATAAAAATTGGCGATAAATTCGGCTGTTTTAAATTCTTTAAAAGAAAGTTCCGGATGTTGATGGAGATATCTGCGGACGTCAATCATATTGTCGTAATTCTGTTCAAGTAGTTGATATCCTTTTTCAATCATGTAATCCCCTCCCATTTTCCATTATTATATCGTAAAATTTACACAATTGTTTCTCTTTTTTAAATATAATGAGAAATGAATTATTAGCTCATTTTTTTAAAAAAAAATCAGTCTCGAGACCGATTGGAATTCAATCTATTTAGTGTTTAAAATTGGTCGTTAATCAAATACAATAGATGTAACAGAAGAAAGAAAGAAGGGTCAATATGAGAAGAAAAACGGCGACGCAACTTTTGTGGGCACTTTGTCTAATCGCAGTTGGAGTTATCTTATTATTAGTTAACTTAAACTTTATTTCTTTTGAACTAAAACGAATATATTTATTAGTTTATCCGTTTGTTCTTGCACTATATGGACTGTATTTATTTTTTAAATCTTTCTCATATCATTCATCAGGAAATTTGTTTTGGGGGTTATTTATAACGACCTTATCTGGATTTCTCATTGCCGACCGATTTAATATGATTGAATTTGGTTTTTGGGATTTTTGGAAGTTATGGCCAGTAATCTTTATTTTCATGGCGTTAAATATGCTCTTTTTTAAAAAAAAAATTATAGATATCGAAATCGATAGAAACTCCTATTGGATAGACGATGAAGAAGATGATGATGATTGGATTGAGACAGACAATCAAGGTGAGGACAAGAGGCAAGAGAAAAAGAAAGAAAGTCAAATTACGGTAGATATAGACATGGATCAAATTTTTAAGACAATCAATGAGAATATTTCCGATGAAGAAACTCGTGAAAAAGTGAAAAAACAGTTAGAAAAATATCAATCACGAAAAAAACACGGAAAAGTTAAGGTTAATTTTAGGCATGATGATTCGGAAAAATATATGAATTTTCATAAAGAAAATGGTAAAAAAAATAAAACGACCGATATTAATGTGTTCGGCTTATCGATTTCTGAAAAAGAGTTTAAAGATCCAAATTGGTTACTTGAGCCAATGAAATTAAGTTCGGTCATTGTAGATTATTATTTTGACTTTAGTAAAGCTTTTATTCCAGAAGGAACAACACCTGTAAATGTGAAAGGAAAAGTCGGACAAATTATTATGTTAATCCCTGAAGATTTACCGATTAAACTTCATGTGAAAAATTCAATCGGTAATGTATCAGTTTTTGGAAAAGACTTAACGAATACAGGTTCAGGCAGGACTTATACGTATGTTAGTCCAAATTATGAGGAAGCGACTCGGAAATTAAATTTAGATATAAAATTATCAATTGGATCAATTGAAATTGTCCAAGTGTAGGGGATTGATACAATGCGGAAAGGTAATGATTACACTTACATCATTATTAAAAATACTTTTTTAAGCTCGATTTTTATTACTGTTGTCTTTTTTATATTTTTTCAAACGTATATGTTGTTAATCCCTGACCACGGTTTGTCCATGAAGTTCGTTTTAATTTTAACAGGTGTTGTTTTTATCATTAGTTTAATGTGTGGTCTTTATTTTGGATATAACGCAATAAATAATATAAATAAACAATTTCGTATGCTTCTCCAATTTATATCCATGTTAAGAAGAGGGAATTTTACAGAACGGGTTCGTTCTAATGAAATGGGGATTTTGGGGGAAGAGTTGAATGAAATTGCGACTATATTAGAAGAACAGGTCCAAACGATACAGCGGATTGCGGATGAAAAAGCGGAATTGCATGAACAAGTTCATACGGCAGCTGTTATGGAAGAAAGACAGCGTTTGGCAAGAGAGCTACATGATTCCGTTAGTCAACAATTGTTTGCTTTAAGTATGATGGCATCGGCGACGATGAAGTTAATGGAGTCCAATCCAAAACATGCTAAAAATCAAATGGAACAAATTGCAGATATTGCAGCGAAAGCACAAGGTGAGATGCGGGCTTTGTTACTTCATTTACGACCGGTTGATTTGAGTGGTGAAAGTTTAAGTGACGGTGTTTTATCCTTATTAAAAGAGCTAAAAGCAAAAACAAATATAAATTTTGACGCCAGTGTCGATGAGATTGAAGGCTTATCAAAGTCGGTGGAAGAGCATTTATTCCGTATTATCCAAGAAAGTTTATCAAATATATTACGTCATGCTGATGCCGACTCTATTAAACTTGAATTAACTGAACGCGATCATTTTGTATATTTATATATACGAGACAATGGGAAAGGTTTTAATACGGAAGAGGAGAAAAAGGCATCGTACGGTTTAAAAAATATGCAAGAACGTTGTGAGGAAATCGGGGGGATTTTTACTTTACGGTCTCAAATAGGAAAGGGAACGTATATTGAGGTTCGTGTCCCGATTAGCCGCGTAGATTGATTAGATAAAAAGTGAGGGATTGTGATGGCGGATACGATTCGTGTTGTTGTCGTCGATGATCATGAAATGGTCCGTCGAGGACTGATTTCTTATTTACTTACAGAACCGAATATTGAAGTAGTAGGTGAAGCATCGTCAGGGAATAAAGGTGTGAAAGTTGTAAAGGAAACAAAACCTGACGTCGTATTAATGGATTTATTAATGGAAGATGGAAATGGGATTGATGCGACAAAGGATATTATGTCCTTTCTTCCAGAATGTAAAATTATCATTATTACAAGTTATTATGACGATGAACAAGTTTTTCCTGCTATTGAAGCGGGGGCCTTTAGTTATTTATTAAAAACAGCACGGGCCGATGAAGTAATAACTGCGATTCAGAAAGCGGTCCAAGGGGAGACAGTAATTGAACCGAAAGTAGCAAATAAAATGTTGAATCGGTTACGTCCAAAGGAAAAAATGCCCCATGATGATTTAACGGAACGGGAAATGGAAGTGTTATTGTGTATCGCAGAAGGGATGACGAATCAAGAGATTAGCCAAGAACTGTTTATCGGTATAAAAACAGTAAAAACCCATGTAAGTAATATATTGAGTAAATTAAATGTTCAAGACCGGACACAAGCGGCAATATATGCAAACCGGCATGGATTAGTGAAAAGTGAGCTGAAATAAATGATAAAGTTATGGTGGCGGTGGAGCTTGCGGAAAACATCCGCCACCGAACTCTTAAACTATTTTTCTTCCGCCTCATCTTTAATACCAATCGTATATTCTCGTATATATGATTGTCCTGCATACATCTTCGCTGGATTGAGTTCAATACTTTTTTCCCCACCTAAAGATTCCATAATTTTATCCGTTATTTTAGAACTTTCATAGGATAATCGATTTTCCCAACAAGTTATAATTAAATACGTATTGGATTGTAGAGGCCTGAGGGTTCGTGATGCTACAAATCCTGGGGATGTTTCTAAGTATTTCGGTCTATTTGTCATGCGATATTCAAATACTGGTCGAAAGTCATCGACTACAGGAATGTAATGAAAAACAGCAAATCCCTTTTCTGGAAAGTCTCCGGTTTTTTCAATAATTTCATACTTCCTAGGTGCCGAAAAGACCGTTTTTCTATCTGTCTCATGATAAAGTAAGGCGTGATCACGGTGAAGTAAAAATTTTAAGTTTTCATTAGCGAATTTTTTTAATAAAACAATCATAAAATTTCTTGTCCCTGTCGTTATATATGCATTAACCAACAACATCACCTCGATTATAGTGTTAAATGATGTATAATTATATATATATATTGTACAATAGATTCATATTTGTAGTTCATAGTAGTTTTAATTATAATTATTATAATAAGAGAATAATGATTATTTATTTCCAGCACAATTTTTAAGGGATTACACTTTTGCGGTACTTTTACAGTGATTACTAGAACTATTACGATTATAACGCATAAAATGGCAATTTTATGACATTTTCCGCATACGTATGTACATTATTACGTAAAAAAGATATATTTAATATATGCTTTTATTATAATAATTCTTTTCTCATAATTATTATTCTATAATCAATTAGTTTTTTTAATTGAGAATATACATAGTAAATCTCATGAAAGGTGGACAAACTTCCATGACGAAGGCTTTTAATGACACATTTTTGAAGGCAGCACGCGGTGAAAAAACGACTCATACACCGGTTTGGTATATGCGCCAAGCTGGACGATCGCAACCGGAATATCGAAAATTGAAAGAAAAATATTCTTTATTTGAAATTACACATCAACCAGAACTTTGTGCTTATGTAACTCGCTTACCAGTAGAACAATACAATGTTGATGCGGCAATTTTATACAAAGATATTATGACGCCACTACCTGCAATCGGTGTTGGCGTTGAGATTAAAGCAGGAATTGGTCCGGTTATCGATAATCCAATTCGTTCGCATCAAGATGTTGAACGTTTAGGGGAATTGAATCCAGAAGAAGATGTACCTTATGTGTTTGAAACAATTAAACTTTTAACGACTGAACAATTATCTGTTCCGTTAATCGGTTTTGCCGGTGCACCATTTACTTTAGCAAGTTATATGATTGAAGGTGGCCCATCAAAAAATTATCATAAAACGAAAGCTTTCATGCATGCTGAACCTGCTGCATGGCAATTACTAATGGATAAACTTGGCACAATGACAATTGATTATGTAAAAGCACAAATTCGTGCAGGAGCAAAGGCGGTCCAAATTTTTGACTCTTGGGTTGGTGCGTTAAATGTTGCCGATTACCGCAAATTTATTAAACCAACGATGGAACGTATCATTTCTTCAATAAAGGAAGAAAATGTGCCTGTTACATTGTTTGGGGTTGGCGCAAGTCATTTACTATTAGAGTGGAATGATTTACCTGTAGATGTTTTAGGACTTGATTGGCGCATGGAAATTAATGAAGCACGTAAACTAGGTATTACAAAAACATTGCAAGGAAATCTCGATCCATCATTATTATTAGCTCCTTGGGAATTAATTGAAAAACGTGCAACGGAAATTTTAGATCAAGGGTTAGCACAACCTAGTCATATATTTAATTTAGGGCATGGTGTGTTCCCAGAAGTAAACCCGGATACATTGAAACGACTTACAGCGTTTGTGCATGAATATACAAGTAAATAAAATACGGAAAAATTTAGTTTGAGGTGAAATTTTTAATGAGTAAAAAGAAAATAGGATTATTAGTTATGGCGTACGGTACACCGTATACAGAAGAAGATATTGAACCTTATTACACCCATATTCGTCATGGTCGACGTCCTGCAGATGAGCAACTTCAAGATTTGAAAGATCGCTATGCAGCAATTGGTGGGATTTCACCTTTAGCGGAAATTACTAGATCTCAAGCTAAAAAGCTAACAAATTGTCTTAATAAAGTTCAAAATAATTATGAGTTTGAACTGTTTATTGGTTTAAAACATATTCATCCTTTTATTGAAGATGCGGTAGAGGATATGAATAAAGCTGGTATTAAAGAAGCAGTCAGTATTGTTTTAGCGCCACATTATTCAACATTTAGTATTAAAAGTTATAATGAACGTGCCCAAAAAACAGCGGAAAAATACGGAATTGAAATCACATCCGTTGATCATTGGTATGACGAGCCGAAATTTATTGATTTCTGGGCAGACCAAATTCAAGCTGTATTTGAGAAAATGCCACAGGAAGATAAAGATAATGTTTGTGTTATCTTTTCTGCCCATAGTTTACCGGAAAAAATATTACAACATGGCGATCCGTATGCAGAACAATTATCTGAAACAGCAAAATTAATTGTTGAAAAAGCAGGCATTAAAGAATATGCAGTAGGCTGGCAAAGTGAGGGACAAACGCCTGAACCTTGGTTAGGGCCGGATGTTCAAGATTTAACGAGAGATTTATTTAATGAGAAAGGATATAAAGCTTTCGTTTATTGCCCAGTTGGATTTGTTGCGGATCATTTGGAAGTGTTATATGACAATGATGTTGAATGTCGTATCGTTTGTGAAGAAGTTGGCGCAAACTATTACCGTCCAGCTATGCCGAACGATGATGATGGTTTCATTAAAGTGTTAACAGAAGTTGTAATGAAAAAATTGAAATAATAAAAAAGCTGTCGTGAGGGAGAGGAATCCCTTTATGACAGCTTTTTTCTGTTACATGACATATTTTATTCCTTAAAAGAGGATGGTTTGATACTGGATTTTCTGTGGATGTAAGCAAAATCATGTATTATAACAAGTTTAATAAATTAAAGGACTTTTAGTTTGTTATTCATAAACGAATTATTTTAAATCCTTTAATCCAATGCAATGATGACAAACGTTTCCATAGCATTCAGCTTGCTCTTCGATTTGTTCACCACAATGTTGGCAATGTTTAGCTGGTAAATTTTTAAAGAACTCTACAATACTTTGAATCATTTTAACCCCCCTCTGTTTTGTAACATTTTTTTAAAACACCCATTTGTTCTATAACATATTGTATTACAACACATTTTATTTTGCAACCCCTGTTTTAAAACAAAAATAAAAAAGTATGAAAAGATGTTCACATTTAGTATAGTAATTTTAGAAAAGTTAAAATAAGTTAAAGGAGGTTATGTAATGAAATTAACGATTATCGGCCTGTGGGGAGCATATCCTAAGGTAAATGAGGCTAGCAGTGGTTATTTACTTGAACATAATGGTTTTAAATTATTAATTGACTGTGGTAGTGGTGTCTTATCAAAAATGCAAAACTATGTGCAACCAGAAGAATTGGATGCTGTACTAATAAGTCATTATCATACGGACCATGTTGCTGATATCGGTGTATTACAACACGCGTTATTAGTGAAAAGTTATCTTACAGATATTAAAAAAAGCCTGCCTATCTATGGTCATAATTTGGATGAAGAAGGATTTGCGCAATTATCGTATAAAGAATTTACAAAAGGAATTAGTTATAATCCGGATGAAACACTGCAGATTGGACCATTTACGATTCAATTTTTAAAAACAAAACATCCTGTACCATGCTTTGCTTTTCGTATTGAAGCAGACGGAAAATCCTTCGTTTTTACGGCGGATAGTGCGTATCAGCCTGAGTTTGTTGAGTTTTGTCAAGATGTGGATTTGCTTTTGTCGGAATGTAATTTTTATGGTAATATGAATGGGGAAAATGCCGGTCATATGACTAGTATAGAAGCTGGTAAACTTGCTCGTGAAGCGAATGTAAAACATCTCATTTTAACCCATCTTCCACAATATGGTGATTTACAACAATTGCTCAAAGAAGCAAGTGAAGAGTATTCCGGTCCAATTCATTTAGCAAAAATGGGAGATGTATGGAATATATAAGGAAATTTAGGAGGTATACATATGTTATACGTAGATAATAAGGGGATTAATGATCCGCGAATTAACCTTGCAATTGAAGAACATATTTTAAAAAACTTAGATATTAATGAATCTTATTTACTGTTTTACATAAACCAACCTTCCATTATTATTGGTCGAAATCAAAACACTGTTGAAGAAATTAATACAAAATATGTTGAAGAAAACGATATTATCGTTGTACGCCGTATGTCTGGTGGCGGTGCAGTATACCATGATTTAGAAAACTTAAACTATAGCTTCATTACGAAAGACGAAGGTAACAGTATTCAAGAAAACTTCAAAAAATTTACGCAACCCGTAATTAATGCACTACGTAATTTAGGTGCGAACGCGCAGTTAATGGGACGTAATGATATTGAAATTGATGGTAAAAAAGTTTCTGGTACCGCGCAATACGCAACAGGTGGAAGAATGTATACCCACGGTACATTAATGCTTAGTGTTGATTTAGATAGTGTTGGAAAAGCATTAAGACCGAAAAAAGAAAAAATTGAATCAAAAGGTGTTAAATCTGTTCGTTCCCGTGTAGGTAACATTAAAGATTATATCAACCAAGACATGACTGTAGAAGAATTTAAACAATATATCTTGAAGAGTGTATTCAAAGAGCAAGGTTTAGAAGTTCAAGAATATGTTTTAACAGAGGAAGATTGGAAACAAATTGAAGAAATTTCTAAAAATAAATATCAAACTTGGGACTGGAACTATGGTAAATCTCCAAAATCAAACATTTCAAACTCCCATCGTTTCCCAGTTGGTACGATTGATGTCCGTTTAAATGTGAACAGAGGTATTATTGAAGATGTGAAAATCTTTGGTGATTTCTTCGGTTGGGGAGATGTAGCGGATATTGAAAACAAACTAAAAGGTGTTCGTTACGAAAAAGCATCAATTGTAGAAGCGTTAAAAGATGTTGATATTCAACATTACTTCGGAAACATTGAAAAAGAAGATTTTATTAATTTAGTTTATTAATATTGATGAGTCTGCATATTTTTTATGCAGGCTTTTTTGTGCAGACGTAGTTTGTAAGGGGGATGTTAGGGAAATCGCTAATGAAACTTATTTTATCGCCAGTGAAATTAATTAAATCATTAGTAAATTAATCTAACATACCGGTTCCACCAATAACTAATGCGTGCTTCATCTTACTTTTGGTACACCGAACCCGTCCCCCTGTACCACTTACCCCTGTACCACTTACCCCTGTACCACTTAAATCATTAGTGAAATTTGTTATATCGATAGTGAAACTCGATTTATCATTAGTGATGCTTCATTTATCCACAATAAAGGGGCAGATATGAGCAGTGAGATCTCTTTTATCCGTAGCATCATGCTCGAAATCCGTAGTAAGCTTCAGTATATCCGTAGTATTGGGTCGAAAATCCGTAGTAAGTTTCAATTTATCAGTAGTAACGCTCTTAATATCCGTAGCAAATCTCCATATAGCCTTAGTTACCCAGCTCCATATCTACAGTAAATCCCTGTTTATCCAAATTTAACCCCACGCAACGAATGTTTTTTAAAATTCAAAATGAAAAATTAATACTTTACCCATTTAAAAAGTGAAAGGATTCTATTAAAATGGGAATTATACATAAATTTGTAAATTTGACAAAATGAAAAGGAGGAAGTGTTCTTGCAAACGAGTAGTGTCATTGAAAAGCCAGTTAGTCAGTTTAAGCAAGGGTTAAATGGCGGGTTATCGATTGCTATTGGATATATGCCGGTTGCGATTACATATGGATTTTTAGCTAAAGCAACGGGATTATCTTTATTTGAAACGGTGTTAATGAGTTTGATAGTTTATGCAGGGGCTTCCCAATATATGGCGCTTGATATGATTGCAAAATCAATTGGGGTGTTTGAAGTTATATTTACTACGTTTATTGTTAATATTCGCCATATGTTAATGTCAGCATCATTAAATGAAAAGGTTGTAAAGGAGCGGCCGTGGAAAAAAGGGATTTACGCCTTTGGGATAACGGATGAAACATTCTCAGTTGCAGCTGTTCAAAAGGAAAAGCTAACGACAGGTTACATGTTCGGTTTAACGTTGATTGCCTATAGTAGTTGGGTATGCTTTTCTGGGGTAGGTTATATAATTGGTTCTGGATTACCAGCGGTGTTCCAAGAGGGGATGTCAATCGCTTTATATGCGATGTTTATCGGACTGCTTGTTCCTTCAATGAAAGGAAGTTTAAAAGTCGTCTTCTTAGCTTTAATTGCTGCTGTATTTAATAGTTTCTTTGTTTTATTTGAATTATTATCGACGGGTTGGGCAATCGTTTGTTCAACGCTTATTTCTGCAATTTTAATTGAGAGCATTGAAGTCATCCGAAACAAGACGGGAGGGAATAGTAATGGTTAGTTCAGTAGTTTGGATGATTGTAGGGATGGGGATTGTTACCTATCTTCCACGTATGATTCCCCTTGTCTTTTTAGAAAAACTAAAATTACCGTCTTTTTTACAAGGTGTTTTAAAAAATGTTCCTTACGCTATTTTAGGCGCGTTAATTTTTCCGGGAGTTCTATTTATCCAGGAGGAACTTTGGTACGGTTGTTTAGGTGCTGTTGTTGCCTTTCTCATCGCTTATACGGGTGTTAATGTCATCTTTGTCGTAATCGGTTCTATTCTCGTTCTGACAGGAGTATCCATTTATTTTTAAAAAATAAATTCGGAATCCCTTGCATAATGTATTAATAGCTTGTTTACATTTTCGGAATGGGGGAGTTATTTGAGAAGGAAACTGCTTTTATCTTTCATTGTTGGCTATGTAATCTTTATCGCGTTTATTTATTTTTACTTATTTTATTTCGACACCGGAGCGATACCTGCCGAATTTAAAGGATCGAGTGTTGACCCAGAAACGTTTTTAACAGCCGAAGAACTTGTCAAATCAGAAGAGTATTCAAAAATCCGGAACTTCCTATTTTTTCTTGAAGTACCGTTAGAATGGTTGTTTTACTTACTTCTTTTGTTCTTTGGTATAGGTAAATTATTTGAAAAATGGGCAGAACAAACAACAAGAATGAAATTCGTACATAATGCATTGTTTACTTTCTGTTTATCATTCTTGTCATTTGTGTTCTTTTATCCGCTTAAATTTTTACGCTATTCGTTGTCAAAAAAATATGGGATTTCAACACAAAGTTTCCACGATTGGATGCGCGACCTATTAATCAACTTTTGGCTAGATTGGCTCTTATTATTTATTGTAGTATCGGCACTGTATTGGTTAATAAGGAAAAGTGAAAAGCGTTGGTGGTTGTATACTTGGTTTTTAGCCATTCCGTTTGCAGTATTTTTAATGTTCATTCAACCAGTCATCATCGATCCGTTATTTAATGACTTTTATGAAATAAAAAATAAGGAACTGGAAGAGCGGATATTGATGCTTGCAGATACGGCAGGAATTCCATCAGAACATGTATATGAAGTGAATATGTCGGAAAAGACGAATGCATTAAACGCCTATGTGACCGGTATTGGTACGAATTCACGGATTGTATTGTATGATACAACTTTGGAAAGGTTAAGTGAAGATGAAATAGTATTTATTATGGCCCATGAGATGGCTCATTATGTGGAGAAACATATTTATTTCGGTATGGCAGGGTATCTCGTATTATTACTCGGGTTAATGTTTATTATTGCAAAATTAGCTAATAAAATTGTGAATAAATATGGTCGACTACTGAATGTTTCATCAATGAAAAAGCTTTCGTCTTTTCCACTCATTTTATTAATCGTTTCTGTACTGACATTTGCGACAAGTCCAATCTCCAATGCCGTTTCAAGGCATATAGAAATGCGTGCGGATATCTATGCGTTACAATTAACGAATGATCAAGAAGCTGCTGTTTCAACATTTCAAAAGCTTTCCCAAGTTAGTTTAAGCCAAGTAAATCCGCCTATTTTAGTGAAGTGGTTTCGGTATGGGCATCCGACAATGTTGGAAAGGATACAAAGGGCTGAACAGTTTAGAGATTAGAGTAACTATATATGGAGGATTGAAAGTTAGAAGTACTGTAGGTAAAACTTGTAGAAGAGATACTTTCATTGCCCGTCAATTATTGATGGGCTTTTTTATTGCTCGACTCAGAAAAAAACTGCTAAGCAGCAGTTATCTATAGAAACTTAAGCATTTAGTTGCTGTTCTACTTCGTTTAATTTCTGCGATAAATCCATAAAAGATTCTTTATCATTTTGATCAATGGCCTGATCAATTTCATCTTTTAGCTTTTTACGTTTTTCCATCAGCAATGCTTCTTGAATCAAAAGATCAATATAAATGGATTGAACGAATTTTTCTTGTTTGTTGGCTCTTGCATATGCTTTTGTTAACTCTGCGTAAGAATTATCTTTTTTCAAAAGTTTTACCCCCTTCCAATTGGATTCACCTGACACCCGCGACCTAGAAAATATTTATTAATATTATATTAGCAATTAACGAAAAACTCAACTAAATCATCCTAATATTCTGAAAAACTTTTGTTGCGATTTTTGAATTGAAAATTAAGAAAAAACTTTCCAGGTAAAATAGTGACAATAATCAGATTCTTTGTTATACTTAGGTCGTAAGTCATATTTTGTAGAAAAATAGAAAGAGAGGGTGAAATTTGTCGGAAATGAACAATAAAGTAATTGAAGAAATCGACTTCGATCCACTAGTCATGGCAGTTATACCGATCAAGTACGGTAGTAAAATTTTTTCCAAAATATTAAAAATGGACAATGAACATATTTTTCCTTTGCGACCATTGGAAGTAATTAAGAGGAGTTGTCAATATTACGCATCTAGTTTTAATGGCAGAAAAGAAGGAACGAAAAAATTAATCGGTGTTACACATAAGCCACCGATAGTTATTGATCCGGTTCAATCGATTTATGTTTTTCCGACTGCATCGCCAAATCAACCTCACTGTATATGGATTTCACATGAGCATGTGTTTGATTATTATAAAGACAATAATGATAATACACGTACGAGAGTTATATTTCGAAATAATCAGGAAATCGTTGTACCAATTTCTATTCATTCTTTTGAAAACCAAATGTTACGAACAGCTTTGTTACGGACTAAAATTGATCAAAGATCTGCGCCGGAAAGGTGGAATAAACAGAAAATAATCGAAACCTCCTATAGAGGGGCGGAGGCTATGGAACCATATACACCATATGAAGTTAATTACGATATGTCGTTATTATCTATGGAATCTTTTTCAAAACGTTTAAATAAATAAAAGGCTAATAAATCCTCAACATAGTTTCTAAGCCTCGGATTAAAGTAGCTATGATACTCCTCATATCCCTTATACAAAAAAAGAAAGGTTGTGAATGTCTCGTCCCTTTTTACTTCTTGGACTTTCATACCTTGCCTTTTTAATTCCCTTTTTACTTCATATAATTTTTTGTGAACATCGGTAAGTGTTTTTTCAATTAATGTTTTATATGGTCGTTTTAATTTAAAGGGACTGTTTTCTACAACTTGTAAGTCTAGTTCTAAGACTTTAATAAGCATCGGATAATAAATGGCCATTTCCAACAAATCTCTATTTTTAGGTGGGATTCTTGTCATTTGCAAAACCTCCAAAATACCGAACCTACGTTCTGTATTTTATATTATATGATTTTATTAAAAAAATCAATCTGAATTAAATGAAGGAAAAAAGATAGTATTTGTCGAAATGTGTAACTACATAAAAATGTTGGAGTGGAGGAGAAATATGAATCGAGTAATACAAGCGAAAGATTTATTTGAATTAAAATCTGTGGCGGATCCACGTTTGTCGCCTAGTGGAGATAAAGTTGCCTATGTTGAAACAAAAATAAGTAAAGATGAAAATGAATATATTTCAAATATTTTTGTCTTAGATTTGCAAACCAATAAAACCCATCAATGGACTTTTGGAAATTATCGAAATCATTCACCAAGATGGTCACCGGATGGAAATCAATTGGCTTTCGTTTCAAACCGCGCAGAAGGTAATCAAATTTTTATACTCGATTTAACAGGTGGGGAAGCTCGCCAACTAACAAATATAAATAACGATGCAGAAAATCCGGTTTGGTCGCCTGATGGAAAGAAAGTTGCCTTTACAATCCAATTAAAAGAGAATGAACAACCTAGTCAAGATGAGAAAAATGCAAGAAAAGAAATGCCAGAGCCGTTAGAAATAGAGAAAATGCAATATAAAATGGATGGTATCGGCTTCTTCCGAGGGAAATATCGTCAAATCGGGGTTGTTGATGTAGAAAGTGAAGAACTGGAAATTTTAACGGAAGGGCCTGTTCATAAAAATTTACAAGGTTTCACGACAGATAGTAAGTTTATTATATATAGTGCGGATTACTCAGAGAATACGGATTTTTCCTTCCTGCAAGACATATATTTATTAAATCTTGATACTAATGAAAAAGTAAACATAACAAATGGAAAAGGGATTTACTATCACGCATCAGGATCTCCTGATGGCAAGTATATCGCCTGTGTTGGACACGAACGAGAATTTGAAAATGCTACACTTAATAAAATATATTTATACAATGTTGAAACAAAAGAGTTTACGAACTTATCGACGGAATGGGACATCCATGTAGGTGATGTTGTAGCCGCTGATTTTATACAAGGTGTTGTATCACCAGGAGTAATCTGGTCCCAGGATAGTTCAGGCTTTTATTTTACTGCATCCTATTTAGGAAATGTAAATGTTTATTACTCAGATTTACAGGGGAAATTGCAGCAAATTACAGAAGAAACTGGTCATATACATGGTCTAACGATGGCTGATGATAAAGCGATTGCTGCAATTTCATACCCGACAGAACCGTGCGATCTATATGAAGTGAACTTAAAAGAACGTTCAGTTCAACGATTAACAAGTTTAAACAAAGAAATGTTAGAGAATATACAACTATCAGAGCCAGAAAGTTTTGTGTTTAAACATGGTAATACGTATATCCATGGCTGGTTAATGAAACCGACGAACTTTGACGAAAATAAAAAATATCCGTTAATTTTAGAAATTCATGGTGGACCACATACGATGTATGCGAATACGTATTTCCATGAATTTCAAATGTTGGCGGCTTCGGGATTTGCTATTCTTTATACGAATCCAAGAGGGAGCCATGGATATGGTCAATCCTTTGTTGATGCAGTACGAGGGAATTACGGAAAGAGTGATTATGAAGATGTAATGGCAGCTGTTGATTATGCGATAGAAAATTACGACTTTATCGATACAAATCGACTTGGTGTAACAGGTGGCAGTTATGGTGGATTTATGACGAACTGGATTATCGGGCATACCGATCGATTTAAAGCAGCAGTAACTCAACGGTCCATTTCGAACTGGGTTAGTTTTTACGGTTGCAGTGATATTGGTTATTATTTTACAGAATGGCAACATCAATTGGATGATGATATTGAAGGATTATGGAAGATTTCGCCACTCGCCTATGTAAATAACGTGAAAACCCCACTATTAATTTTGCATAGTGAAGAAGACTTACGCTGTCCGATTGAACAAGCAGAACAATTATTTATTGCTTTAAAACATCGAGGAAAGGAAACGAAATTTATTCGCTTCCCGAAATCGAACCATGAATTGTCAAGAAGTGGAATTCCAAACTTACGGGTGAAACGTTTGGAATATATAAATGATTGGTTTAAACAATATCTTCTTTAAAAAACAAGCTAGAAGCAATTGCCACTTTCTAAATGTGGTAATTTGCTCTAGCTTTGTTTATATAATAATGACCAATAAAATGTTTTCTTACTTAAGCTCGTTCTGTTTGCGTAGGAAAATAATATAATTTTTTAGGAGTAGGAATTTTAAATATACAAATTATTTATGTTATAATTTGTATTATTATATTTGATTCGGAAATTTCCAGGAAATAGCGAGTTCGTTAAAAAGTTTTAGCAGCCACGAATTGATATTAAAGGGAGATTAGTATGGACTTTTCAAGTTTTAAAGCGTTTTTTACAGAAGAAAATTTAATGGAATTATTAGAAGGTTATCGTTCCTTTGGAATATTACCAGGGATATTACTGCCGATGATCGAAGCCTTTTTACCTTTTTTACCTTTAATTGTTTTTGTAACCGTAAATGCGAACGCTTTCGGTTTAGGGATTGGGTTTTTAGTATCATGGCTAGGAGCAGTTATTGGTGCGATGCTTGTTTTTTATGTCGTTCGTAAATTCGGTCAAAAACGATTCATGGCCTTCGTTAGTGAACATAAACGGGTAAAAAAATTAGTTGATTGGGTAGATCGCCGCGGATTCGGTCCTCTGTTTTTAATTCTTTGTTTTCCCTTTACGCCATCGGCCGTTGTCAATATCGTTGCAGGTTTATCAAAAATATCGATTTATCAATATGGATTAGCCGTTACAACAGGTAAAATGGTGATGATTTTTGTTGTCAGTTATATCGGTCATGATATTCCAGCGCTTATACATAACCCGATGAGAACGCTAATGGTAATCGTGTTAATTGTTATTCTTTGGTATGTCGGAAAAAGGGTGGAAATTTATATTAACAAAAAAGTTGAGTCGGATACTCCCGTAAAAGAAAAAATGAGAGAGTAAAGAAAAAGTGCTTTTCAATTTTATATTGATAAAGCGCTTTTTTATATGCTTTTTTCCATTTCTCTTTTTTGAATAGAGAAATGACTAATTATATAATTAATGAAAAATAAAGTTAAAATGATTGTGAGTACAATTTTATATGGAAATAATGAAGCAACAACAGGTCCCAAGCTTGCGCCAAGTAGTAAAATAAATGAATAAAGTGAAATGGCTTTTGCTCGTAAACTCCCACTATTTTCCCCAATTAAATGAATCAACGTTGGAATTAAAAGTGATATTCCCCCTACAAAAAATATGGAGAAAATCCCAAAGATGAAGATGGAGTTTGACATTAAAAGGATGAGAAAAATCGAACAGCAAATTAATGAAATACCAAATTTTAATGTTTTAATGGCTGAAATTTTAGCGATGATTTTTCCAGTGAAAATGGATAATACAACACCTGTAATACCGAGGCTACGAATCCACAACATTTGTTCATTAGCTTCGACTGTTTATTTAGGACCATGGAAATCACCTCTTATATAGGCTATTCAATTAACTCGCAGATGACATTAAAGAAAAAACATTCTTATGCCGAATGTACATTCGTCTATGGTAAAATATATGTAGGAAAAATGTTGAGCTTTTTTCTTTTGGAAGGAGGAAAATAATGGCACTACGATTTGTATTAGGACGATCTGGTAGTGGGAAAACAACTTTTCTTATTGAGGAAATGAAACGAAGACTAAAAGAAGATCCGACAGGACCGCTGATGGTTTATATCGTTCCAGATCAAATGACATTTCTTTCCGAATATAAAATTGTTTCCGATCCTGATGTTCAAGGGATGATACGCCTTCAAGTATATAGTTTTCCTCGTCTTGCTTGGCGAGTATTGCAAACTGTTGGCGGAATGGGACGTCTTCACATCAATTCAACGGGTATTCAAATGATGATTCGGAAAATTATATATGAAAATAAGGATCAACTTGAAGTTTTCAAGCAATCAGCAGATAAATTCGGCTTCATTGAACATGTTGAAAGTATCGTAAGTGAGTTTAAACGGTATTGCATTACGGATGAAGAACTGTTTACACATAAGGAAGAAATTGATGGTAATCCGACTTTACGTGCGAAGATGCATGATTTGGCGTTAATTTATGAAAAGTTTGAACAAGCCATTCAAAGTAAATATTTAGCATCAGAAGACTTTTTACAATTATTAGCAGAAAAAATTTCAGAATCTGAAACGTTAAAAAAGGCTGATATATACATTGACGGTTTCCATAGTTTTACACCGCAAGAATATATGGTCGTTGAGCAATTAATAAAAACATGTGCCAATGTTACGATTGCCTTAAATTGTGACCAGCCATATAAAAGTGTATTACCTAATGATTTCAGTTTGTTCCGTATGACTGCTGAAGCATATGCAACACTTGTTGAAATGGCTGAAGTTAATGGGGTGACGATTGAAGAAAATATTGTATTAGAAGAACAAAAACGTTTTCATAATCCATCATTAGCGTATTTAGAAAAAAACTTCGACAAAGTTCCTCCAACGCCTTATGAAGGTGAGACGAATATTTATTTTGCAGAAGCAGCAAACTTGCGGGCGGAAATTGAAGGTGTTGGCCGAAAAATAAAGTCTCTAGTACGTGATGAAGGAATGCGTTATAAAGATATCGCCATTTTAGTGCGAAACGGTGAAAACTACCAAGAACTATTTGATACGGTATTTTCTGATTTTGATATTCCATATCATATCGATCAAAAAGGTTCGATGTTAAATCATCCGGTAATTGAGTTAATCCGTTCAACTTTGGAAATTATTACGAATTATTGGCGTTACGACCCAATATTCCGTGCGGTAAAAACCGATTTACTTTTTCCATTAGAAGGGAATATTCAACAATTACGGGAACGAATGGACCGGTTAGAAAATTATTGTCTCGCATATGGAGTACAAGGTGATAAATGGACAAGAAAAAATAGATGGAAATATCGCCGTTTCCGTGGGCTCGACTTTGATTTTCCACAAACGGATGAAGAACGAGAATTCGAACAAGAATTAAATGAATCCCGTTTAATGATTTCTGCACCAATTATGCGTTTGGCAGGAAGGTTGAAACGAGCAACGAATGGACAGGAAATGTGTACAGCATTGTTCCTGTTTTTAGAGGAACTAGAGGTTCCAGCTAAATTAGAAAAAATGCAACTAGAGGCAGAAAAAGCAGGGAATTTGAGAAAATCCCGTGAACATGAACAAGCATGGAATGAAGTACTCAATTTACTAGATCAATATGTGGAAATTTTAGGCGAAGAAAAAGTAAGTTTAAAAGAATTTGCCGAAATTATTGAAGCAGGTCTTGAATCATTAGAATTTTCTATTGTACCTCCGGCAATTGACCAAGTCATTGTCGCAAACTTAGAACTTTCCCGTTTAGCAGACGTAAAAGTTGCCTTTGTGATCGGTTTAAACGATGATGTGTTACCAATGAAATATAAGGATAAAGGGATTTTAACGGATGAAGAGCGGGAGAACTTAATTCAATCTGGTCTTGTTATAGCACCGACAAATAAAGACAGGCTATTAGATGAGGATTTTATTGCTTATAAAGCTTTTACGACACCGTCTGAAAAATTATATATTTCCTATCCGATTGCTAATGAAGAAGGAAAGGCTCTTATGCCGTCACCATACATTAAGCGATTAAAAGAAATGTTTCCAGAAAGTGAGCAGCTTCAGTTTGATAATGACCCGATGGAGCTTAAAGCAAAGGAACAATTAGAGTATATCCTAAATTGGGACCAAGCGTTAACCCATGTCACGTATCAACTCCAAGGATATAAACGTAATTATCCAATCGAAGAACTTTGGTGGGATAGTTACAATTTGCTTATTGAAAGTAATAAAAAATATGAAGTGAAAAAAGTGTTATCAAGTTTATTTTTTGAAAATAAGGCAAAGAAACTATCCGATGATACGGTTAAAGATTTATATGGTGAAACACTTCAAGGTAGTATTTCCCGGATGGAAAAGTTCAACAGTTGTGCATATTCCCACTTCTTATCTTATGGCTTGCAATTACAAGAACGGGAAATTTATCGACTAGAAGCACCTGATATTGGAGAAATGTTCCACGGCGCATTGAAATTTATTGGCGATAAAGTGAATGAGGAAAATCTTGTTTGGGGCCAATTAACGAGGGAACAAATTCGTCAATTAGTCATTGAAGCGGTCGAGTTTTTATCACCGAAACTGCAAAATGAGATTCTTTTAAGTACGAATCGTTACCAATATATTAAACGGAAATTAGAAAGAGTAATTTACCGAGCAACGGAAGTGATTGAAAAGCATGCAAAAGCGAGTCAATTTATTCCCTATAAGTTGGAAATGAGCTTTGGGCCAAAGGGAGATCTTCCACCGATTCAGTTTGAATTGAAAAATGGAATGAAGATGCAACTTGTCGGCCGTATCGACCGGGTAGATAAAGCGGAAAACGATAAAGGTGTATTTTTACGGGTCGTCGATTATAAATCGAGCAAACGGGATTTAGATATCGGTGAAGTGTATTATGGAATTGCGCTACAAATGCTCACATATCTAGATATTTTAATTCGTTATTCGGAAAAATTAGTTGGCAAAAAAGCGAACCCAGCTGGTGTACTATATTTCCATATTCATAATCCGATTATTAGAAGTAAAAAACTACTTACGCTTGATGAAATTGAGGAATTGATTTTTAAAGAATTTAAAATGAAAGGTCTCGTCTTGTCTGATCCTGAAGTTGTTCGCATGATGGATGAGACGTTAGATTCCGGTGAATCGAAAATCGTTTCTGCAGGTATTAAACGAGATGGATCGTTGACCGCAAAATCTAAAGTGGCGACCGAGGAAGAGTTTACCGAATTACGTTCCTATGTTGAACGGAAATTTGTTGAAACGGGAAATAAAATTGTTGAAGGTAATGTCGATATTGCCCCATATAAAATTGGCGATAAAACAGCTTGTACGTTTTGTCCATTTAAATCGGTATGCCAGTTTGATACGAGTTTAAAAGAAAATGATTATCGCATCCTTCCAAAATTAAATCGGGATGAAGCGTTAGAACGGGTGAAGGGAGCTGTGAAGTCATGAACATTCCGGTAAAACCACAAGATGTCACATGGACAGATGACCAGTGGAAAGCGATTCATGCGAGTGGAAAAGATATATTAGTGGCAGCGGCAGCTGGTTCTGGAAAAACGGCAGTCCTAGTTGAAAGGATTATTGAAAAAATAATAAGTGAAACAAATCCAATGAATGTGGATGAACTGCTTGTTGCTACTTTTACGAATGCATCAGCAGCGGAAATGCGCCAGCGAATTGGCGTTGCTTTAGAGAAAGAAATTGCGAAAAATCCATATTCTAATCATTTACGTAGACAGCTAAGCTTATTGAACAATGCTACGATTTCCACACTCCATTCCTTTTGTTTAGAGGTAGTTCGAAAATACTATTACATGATTGATATTGATCCTGGTTTTCGATTAATGGAAGAGACAGAAGGAATGCTTTTAAAAGATGAAGCTTTAGAAAGTTTATTAGAAGAGGAATACGGTAAAAAAGACAATGAGCCATTTTTTAAAGTTGTCGATATGTTTACGAATGACCGTAATGATGATGAATTGCAAAAATTAATTTTACAACTTTTTGAGTTTTCTCGTGCGAATCCTAATCCGGAGCGTTGGTTGGAAAGCTTAGTTGATATATATGACATTGGTGATGATCAAAAGGTAGAGGACCTGCCGTTTATCGAACCATTGTTGTATGATTTAGAACTGCAATTAAACGAAGCGAAACGTCTTTTTGAAGAAGCATTAGAATTAACTCGTCAACCGGGTGGGCCAGATAAACGAGCGGAGAATTTTGAAAAAGATATACAACTTGTTAATTTGCTATTAAAAGCAAAAGATGAATCGTTCCAAATTTTATATGATGCTTTTCAAAATGTCTCATTCACAAGATTGAAAACTTGTCGCGGTGACGAATACTTGGAAGAACTTGTTGAAAAGTCAAAAACTCTCCGTGAACAAGGGAAGAAAATTATTACGAAACTTAAAGAGGATCTTTTCTCAAGAAAACCAGAAACGTATTTGAATGATTTACGAGCGATGAAAGAACCAGTCCGAACTTTAGTGAATCTAGTTCGTGGCTTTTCACAAAAATTTTCTGAACTGAAGAAGGAAAAGGGACTTGTTGACTTTTCCGATTTAGAACATTATGCGTTACAAATTTTAGGAACACCGAATGAAAATGGGGAATTAATACCGACAGAAGCAGCGTTAAGTTATCAAAAACAGTTTAAAGAAGTGTTTATTGACGAGTATCAAGATACGAACATGGTACAAGAGTCCATTCTTCAGTTAGTGAAAAAGCCATCGGAAGCAGAAGGTAATTTATTTATGGTAGGGGATGTAAAGCAATCAATTTATCGTTTCCGCCTTGCCGAACCGAATCTTTTCTTAAACAAATATTTACGTTTTACATTAGATGGTGAAAAAAGCGGACTTCGCATTGATTTATCGAGAAACTTCCGTAGTCGTAAAGAGGTCCTTGATGGGACAAACTTTATATTTAAACAAATTATGGGTAAAGCAGTCGGTGAAATTGAATATGATGAAGCGGCGGAATTAAAACTTGGAGCTGACTATCCACAGGACAAGCCATATCCTGTTGAGTTTACAATTATTCATAATGAGAGTGCAGAGGAAGATGAACAAACGGTTGATGATGAATCATATTCTGAAGCGGGTGAGGACTTTTTTACCCAAGAAGAATTGGAACAGTCAGAATTAGAATCGATTTATGTCGCGCGAAAAATTCGTGAACTTATCGATTCGAAGGTAGAAGTTTTTGATACGAAGAAAAGAACTTACCGACCAATTCAATATAGAGATATTGTTATTTTATTCCGGTCCTTTAAATGGGCACCACAATTTATGGAAGCATGTAAAGATGAAAATATTCCGGTGTATGCCGATATTTCAACAGGATATTTTGAAGCGGCGGAAGTATCAACAATGCTTGCATTACTCCAAGTCATTGATAATCCGTATCAAGATATACCGCTCGTTTCAGTCCTTCGCTCGCCAATCATCGGTTTAAATGAGGAAGAATTAGCGCAAATTCGCATTCATGCAAAGAAAACGAGCTTTTTTGAAGCGGTAAAAAAATTCCAGAGTTTACAGGCCAAGTCAAAATTTGAAGAAAGAATCCAACAAAAGTTGGACATGTTTTTACACAAATTAAATGATTGGCGTACACAAGCCCGTTCAGGTGCTTTATCAGATTTAATATGGCAATTGTATCGTGATACAAAGTTTTACGATTATGTTGGTGGACTTCCTGGTGGTAAACAACGCCAAGCAAACTTAAGAGCGTTATATGATCGAGCTCGTCAATATGAGTCAACGTCCTTCCGTGGCTTATTCAGATTTTTACGGTTTATTGAACGAATGCAAGACCGTGGTGAAGATTTAGGAGTTGCCCGTGCCCTTGGTGAAAATGAAGATGTTGTTCGTATTATTACCATTCATAAAAGTAAAGGACTAGAATTCCCAGTCGTCTTTGTTGCAGGAATGGGTAGGGAATTTAATATGATGGATTTACGGAAAAATTATTTGTTTGATAAAGAGTACGGTTTAGCAACAAAGTATATCAATCCTGAAAAACAAATTACGTATGATTCGTTAATTCATATGTCCTTTAATAGAAAAAAACGTTTGGAACTTATTGCAGAAGAAATGCGTGTATTATATGTTGCCTTAACTCGGGCGAAGGAAAAGCTATACTTAGTTGGTTCGACGAAAAATAAAGAGAAATTAATTGATAAATGGCAAAAACATTTATCTGAGCCAACTTGGTTATTAAGTGATTTTGACCGTATGAAAGCTAAAAGTTACTTAGATTGGGTTGGTCCTGCCTTAATTCGTCATCGGGATGCGGATAATTTACGATTATCAGAGATTGATACCACGAATGAAACAGTTCGTGAAGTTATTGAACATCCTTCCCTTTGGAAAATTGACTGGGTCTCAAGTCTTACTTTAAACAAGGCAGCAGAGGAAGAAAACGAGGCTGAAAACTTATTAAATTATGTTAAAAAGGGAGAACCAGTCCCCGTTGAATCCGAATATAAAGAAAAAATCGCAAGTCAGCTACAATGGCAATATGAGTACGAGACGGCAACGGTCCATCGTAGTAAACAATCGGTTACAGAAATCAAACGGTTAAGAGAAATAAAAGATGAATATAGTGATATGAAATTAGTTCGTTCCTTTAAAAAACCGATTACTGCAAGACCGAAGTTTATGCAAGAGAAGAAATTAACCCCAGCTGAAAAAGGAACAGCGATGCATATGGTCATGCAACATGTTGATCTGTCTACGAAACCAACGTTAGAATCGATTGAAAAACAAATTTTCTTCATGCAAGAAAAGGAATTAATGACCGAAGAAGAGGCAAAAGCAATTGATGTTGAAGCGGTTGTTCGCTTTTTCGATTCGAAAGTTGGTTTACGTGTCCTCGGTTCAGACTGGGTAAGACGCGAAGTTCCGTTTAGTTTTACACTTCCACCACAAGAAGTGTACCCTGACTGGCAAGAAGGTGACGACCCTGTATTTGTCCAAGGGATGATTGACTTATTAATGAAAGATGCAAACGGTCTTGTTTTAATTGACTTTAAAACAGATCAAATCACAGATCGTTTTAAAGGAGGTTTTGAAGAAGCCAAACCTGTCCTATTGAAACGATATGAAACTCAAGTAGAGTTATATCGGAAGGCTATTGAAACAATATTTAACGAACCTGTAACAACTTCCTACTTATACTTTTTTGACGGTGGGCATATTTTAACTGTAGAATAACGGGTAAATATGTGTTGTAAAATAAGTAAATTGATAGTAAATAGCGAAAGTGGCGGCGACTCCTGCCGTAACAGCACTGGCCGAAGACCCCGGAGGGACGAGGAGGCTGAGGCAGTGCCGGCGGAAAGCGTCCGCCACTGAAGCGAAAAAATTTTTAAGAGCTGTCTTATGGACAGTTCTTTTTTAATCATTTTGCACAGACGGTTGATCGACAACATCAGGATCAATATGATTCGTCGCATTAAACCCGTTATTGGCAACATTAAATATACCGGTTATAGCCGAGCCTGAACCGTTACTTGTTTTTGATACATTTTTTGGTGATATATTTAACGAATCGCCAAAATTGACGACTCCACCAGTGACATTGGCAACATTCACTGAACCAATAATACTAGGCATAAAAAACATCCCTTTAAGTGTTAGTAACTTACAAAATGTTTGGCAACCTTTGTGATTTTAAACTCTCTTATTATAAATTATGCATCCGTCCCATCATCGTTCATCTTGATTCGTTGACTTCTTTACATTTTTGTCTGGAGGGATGGTTAAATGGCGGATATGTTTTAAACGGGTTTCCGACTTCATCTTGTTATTACTGCCAATTTGAATTAGTGAAGAATTTGCGACACCAAGAACATCCACTTTTCCTACTTCAATTTTCCCCTTTACATTATTTGTTCTGACGACTAATGGTTCATACAAAGCTGGCCAAGTCGTTGGACGATGAAAAATTGGAAATTTATTAAAGTTTCCTTCGTTTCCAGTCCATATTTCAGCGTCACGAACCATAGCTAATGCATTTGTTTGCAGTTCAATTTCCTTTGCATCGCCAATTTGTAATTGGGAGGCACTTGTTAATGTATTGACATCAATGTAATCCACTTTAGACAACCGTTTTAACATATTAAGATTCCGGGGCAATTGGCACAAGGGGTGATATAACTAATGAATCTGAAGGTGTATCAAAGGCTGAAAAGATTTGCATCGAGTTTGTATCGCCAATAAGTAAAACAGAAGAACTAGAAATACTCCTAATTTGTATTTCTCCAACGACAAGCTCATGATTGGTCACTTCCAGAATCATTGCCCCCATCTCCTTTCGCTGGAAATTGTTTTAAAAAGGCGTTTATTGCTTGTGAAATGTCTTCAACAATTCGGTAAATAATTTCCTGTTCTTGTTCTTCTTGGGAACGATTGCTATTTTCTTGTGCTAATTTTTGTATATAAAAATGAATTCGGTCGGGCATTTGTTTCCGAATGTCATCTAAAATAAACTGAGTAAACGAATCATCCAATTGCAAATTGAATTCTTTTTTCTTTGCTTCAATTTCTTTAGGTAACTCATGGTCAATATAATCATTCAATTTATTACGGATTTGCTCGATCAATGATTGATTTTGAAAAAGAGGTTGCATTTGGTTGTTTGGTGTAATGGCAAATTCATCCATCCCTTGTAAATCACTTGGATTAAGTCCGATATTTAACGTTCCATCTAATCTTTCAATTTTTAATTGATCAAAATGATATTCAATCTTTTCAACATTAATTGGTGGTTGTTTTTTTAATGTATCTATCGTTTTCCTTAGTTCTTCATTATCTTTTTCTATTTTCGTTAATTGTTCTTCCTGTTTTTTAATTTTTGCAGCTAATTGGTTAAGGTAAAAGATTAACTCCTGTTGCAAAACATCACTTCCTTTGAAGTTTAGAAGTATTAACGGTTATTTTGTTGGTTTGATAGATTAGTCATTGGTTTGATTGAATCTATGACAAACCCTTGATGGGTCGTTGTTTTAGGGGCTGGTCCTGTAAACCCGCCACTGTTTGCTATATGGGTAGCAGATTTTATAATGCCTGACGTTCCAATTTGCAAAACAGAAGCGTTACTCAGACTGCCTACTCGCAATATATTAATATGAATCGATTGCTGGACATAAAAATTCATACAAATTCACCTACATTTGTTAAAATAAAAACTTTAGCCTGTAAGCCACGCCAGCGGAAAGCCTATGCCTGAAGCGGAATTATTAGAAAGATTAAACATTAAAACTATTCGGCTGGTCAATAAAGTCTTTATCATACGTATTCGTATTACTTTGATGGTTATATACATACAATGTTTCACCCGTGTTAAAGGAACCGGCTCCTGAGAAAGTCTTTGATGTTGAAAAAGGTGAAATACGAAACACATCTCCAATATTAAAAACCGCACTTGAGGTAACTAAATTAACATTTACCATACCGACGATGGCTGGCACGTTCTCACTTCCTCAATCGTAAAATTTTTCCGAATAATCATTACCTACATTCACTCAGTCAGTTTATTTTATGAATTACAAAAGAAAACGTGATACAAATGCCTACAACCATTAAAAGTAACGGAGATTTTTTATTAGATTGAAAATTAGCAATAAATTATACTTCTGTTATACGGAAAAAGAAAAGGAGTAAGAAAGGTTGGAAGAGAATAAAATCGAAGAGGGGCGGATATTTTCAATTGATGTATTAAGGGGAATTGCAATTTTAGGTATTTTTCTCGTTAACATCTTTTCATTTCATACCCCGTATCTTTATGTAGATTTAGCTGAGCTTGCCGATTCAAAATTAGATGAATGGATTTTTATCTTAAATGATATTTTTATTCAAGCCAGTTTTTATCCGCTATTTGCGATCATTTTTGGTTACGGCTTAATCATTATGAAAGAAAAGTTAGAGTCACGTGGTGGAAGCTTTTACTCTGTGGCCATTAGAAGGATGATGATTTTACTTATTATTGGTCTAATTCATGCAATTTTCATTTGGCCAGGGGATATTCTTGTGACGTATGCCGTGTTCGGTTTTTTATTATTATTATTTGTTCGATTATCAGCAAAAGTGCTAGCCATGATTGCGATCATCATGTACACGATTCCAAACTTATGGCTGTTTTTTCAAATTTTACCGATTGCACGCTTTTTAGAAAAAACCAATATTTCTATTTTTGATGATGAAAAAGCAACGTCTGTCACCGCAATTTACCAACAGGGATCATTTATTGAAGTAACAGTACAAAGGTTACAAGACTGGTTTATGCAAACGGGAAGTTCCTTTATTATGCTCACATTAATGGTCTTTCCACTTATTATATTCGGGGCAAGTTTAGCAAAAGGAAAGAAATTAGTCACGAATGAAAATAATGCTCGATTTTGGCGCTGGATTCTCATTTTTACTTTGCCTAGTGGGCTGCTCTTGAAATTAGTGCCATATATTATTGGGAAAAACATTGCGTTTCAACATTTACAAGATGTATTTGGTGGTGCTCTTTTAACCCTTGCTTATATCGCGATTATTTACTTATTTTGTCAAAAAGAGAGAAAAGTTTTTACACCGTTTAGTTATATTGGGAAAATGTCCTTATCAAACTATTTATTCCAATCTATTTTATGTTCGTTTACTTTTTACAGTTATGGGCTTGGACTTTTTGGACAAGTTTCATATACGCAAAGTACAATACTTGCGATTGCCATATATGTCATTCAATTAATTTTAAGTAAGTTATGGTTAAAACATTTTCGCATAGGTCCAATAGAATGGGCATGGCGAGGTTTAACATATGGAAAATTTTCACAAATTAAAAAGGAAATGAAAGGGGCTTAAAATAATGAAGTTTGTTACTGCTACAAATGAAAATGGAAATCAATTTGTTGGTGTTGTCGTTGATGAAAAGGTAATAGATTTAAAAAAGTTAGATGAACTGCAAAATGGGACATCTTATCTTCCAAATACATTAATTGAATGTATCGAACAAGGGGATCAGTTTTTAAATAAAGTTAACGAATTAACCGCCACGTTTCAAAAAAATGGAGAGTATGCTGAAGCGGTTTATTCAATGAATGAAATAGAATTAGCTGCACCAATTCCTGTCCCGAGGAAAAATATTTTCTGTGTAGGTAAAAATTATCGTGAACATGCGATAGAAATGGGAAGTGAAGCGGATATACCAACGGAAATTATTATCTTTACGAAGGCGCCAACAACGGTAAATGGACCGAATAAGCCCGTACCGAATCATAAAACTATTACGGATCAGCTAGATTATGAGGGCGAGCTTGCAATCGTTATTGGTAAAAAAGGAAAAGGAATAAAAGAGGAAGATGCCCTTGATTATGTATTCGGTTATACGATTATCAACGATATTACGGCTAGAGATATTCAAAGGCGACATAAACAATATTTTTTAGGAAAAAGTTTAGATGGGACATGTCCAATGGGTCCATGGATTGTACATAAATCCGAAATTCCGAATCCAAATGCGTTACATATTGAAACGAAAGTAAATGGGGAAGTACGCCAAAGTTCATCAACTGAACTACTTATTTTCCCAATTGAACAAGTGATTTCCATTATCTCAAGAGGAATGACGCTAGAACCAGGTGATATTATCGCAACTGGTACACCCGCAGGAGTCGGTAAAGGTTTTAAACCGCCACGTTTTCTAAAGTCCGGGGATGAAATTGAGATAACAATTGATAAAATAGGAACGCTTGTAAATCGTATTGAGTAAAAGCAAAAATCAGACTAAAAATTATTATTTTATACTGGAATATGTTACTATTTTGTTGATGTGAAAAAAGTTTATAGGAGGAAACACATTTATGACTCATATGCATATTACGTCTTGGGTATTGGCGATTATTCTATTCATTGTTGCCCTAGTCTTAATGAAAAGCAACAATGAAAAAGGCGCAAAAATTGTTTCAATGATAACACGCTTATTTTACATATTCGTGATCGTTACAGGTGTCATGTTATTTATGTCAATGCCTGAACCAACTGGCGATTACCATATTAAAATGTTAGCCGGAATCCTAGTTATCGTTGTAATGGAATTAATTTTCGCTTCAGTGAAAAGACACAGATCAGTAACTTTATACTGGATTTTGTTTATCGTCATTTTACTAACAACGATTTACCTAGGCCTTAAATTACCAATGGGTATGAAATTTTTCTAATTAAATATTTTTAAAAAAGAGGAAGAGTTTTGTCAAAATTCGTCAAAATTCTTCCTTTTTTTCGTTACAAAATTTGTGAATTGTGCTATTTTAATTATTAAGGGAGAATATTAATTTTCTATAATAATAAAGTAGGTGGACAAGGTGGCATTGGCCTATTCTTGTGAATATACAGACCGTAATCATTTAGAAAACTTTATATTAGAAAAGAAAATCAGCGAATATAATCATATTTTTGCTCAAGTAAGTTTAGGTAACGAGAGTCTTGATGATATATATAAGCTAAAAAAATTGTTGAAATCTTTATTACCTCAAAGCCAATTAATCGGTAATTTCACAAGTAATGAAATAGAAAGTGAATTTGATAATTCGAATAAAACAATTATTACCTTTTTTTTATTTGAAGAGTCGAATATGATGACAAACTTACTTTCTCAAATTGCTCGAGATAATGAAAAACAATTACATTTACAAACGTCTCTAGTGAGTCAATACGATCGAGTAACAGGCTTACCGAATCGATATAAAATCTATGATATCGTACAGCAATTTATAGAGCGTTCAGAAAAACAAGACAATCATTTTGCCGTTGCTTTTTTTGACTTGGATCGTTTTAAAATGATTAATGATAGTTTTGGCCACTTTGTTGGAGATCAAGTTATTTTAGAGATTTCGAACAGGATAAAAAGCCTACTTTCAAATGAAATGATTTTAGGTAAATTTGATGGGGATAAATTTATCATTATTTTTGATAAGGAAAACGATATTCAGATTTTGAGGCAATCTTGTAGGAAAATCATAGATTTACTTAATACCCCATTTTTATATAACGGACAAGAATTCTTTTTAACAGCAAGTTTCGGAGTAAGTATATATCCACAGGATGGTCAAGATGTAGAATCATTGTTAAAAAATGCAGATATGGCATTAAATCAAGTAAAAAAATTAGGTGGCAATGGGATCAAATTTTTTACAAGTGATATGAAAAAACAAATTCAGGAAAAATTTGAATTAGAAAATTATTTACGACGTGCCATTGAGAAAAATGAGTTGTTTTTACTTTATCAACCGTTAATGGATTTACATACTGGTAAAATCATTGGTAGTGAAGCATTAATCCGTTGGAAACATCCGAAACTCGGTATCATTTCACCGATGAAATTTATTCCGATTGCGGAGGAAACAGGGCTTATTCATGATATTGGTAAATGGGTTTTAATTGAAAGTTGCAAACAGAACAAAGAGTGGATCGATGCAGGCTATAAGGAATTATTTGTTTCTGTAAACGTCTCTGCTCAGCAATTCCAACATCCGTTATTTATCGAGCATGTCAAAGAAGCCCTATCATTATCAAACTTGGACCCGAAACATCTTCATCTTGAATTAACTGAAAGTTGTATGATTACGAATGTGGATAAGTCCATTGAAATAATGGAAGTTTTACAAAGTCATGGAGTAAAAGTGTCAATTGATGATTTTGGTACAGGTTATTCTTCGTTAAGTTACTTACGTCATTTACCAATTAATGTACTAAAAATAGATCGTTCATTTATCAATAATATTCATGAAAAAGAAGTCGACTACTCTATTGTACGAGCCATTATTATGATTGGAAATGGACTTTCAGTTAAAGTGGTGGCTGAAGGAGTAGAAACTTCTGAACAGTTAAGAGAATTGAAAAATATGAACTGTGATATGGCTCAAGGATACTATATTGAAAATCCAATTAATCCTAAACAATTTTTTGAGCTGATTGCGAAAAAAAATAAAGAAGTAAAGGTTAATATTCCTATTAACTAATATAAAGCTGTCCGAAAAGAAGTTTCAAATGATAACTTTTATATGGACAGCTTTTCCTTTTGAAAAACTTATATACTAAATTATGCATTTTTCGGCCAATAAAAATCTTGTAAAATAACGCGTTTTCCTGTATTTAAAGTGAACTCTAGACGATCATTTCGTTTATGTACATCATAATCAAAGTGATGCTGTACAACACAAATTTCTTCGCTATTATCAAAGGTAAGGAAGTTAACACCTTGCTTTTTTTGCGTAAAAATAAAAGACAAGAAATTATGGCAATAAAGTATATCGAAAATGGAGAAATTTAATTGATTTAAAGTAGAAAAAAATTGATAAAATACGTCATTTTGTAATTCTTCCAGCCACGATATACAGCTGAAAGGAAGGGATTTACGTATGCGCATTCGCATTTGATCATGCAATATGTATTGTGTGTTTTTTGCCTGTATGACGTAATCTTCTGTTAAGATCCCCGTATGCCACTGATTTAATTGCTTAAACTGAATTTCTTTAAAAAAGAAATCCTCTAACGGAAAAGCATCATCATTTTCCTCATCAAAAAAGACCCATTCTCCATTAATGAGTTCTAAAATCCCTTCACAATAAGAACGTTGTTGATTTTCAATAATCCGTAATCTTTCTGGCTTCATGGTGTCCTCCAACGAAAAGTTTAGTTTTTAATTTGTTTTGACAAATTCTTTGATTTTTATACAAATTGTCATTTTTAGAAAGGCTTCTATATTGACGTCTTATCTTATTAAAAGGTAAGCTATAATCGTATTAACTTTCTGATTATAATGATGATTCTTTTAACTTGGGGTGAGGAGGCTTAGATGGTTGAAAAAAACAATCGGAGTACTAATTTTAGTTAGTTTTTTGTTTTTTACTTTAGCACCAATAGCTACTACAGCGGAAAACCAAGCTTCGGAAAATGATAGTGTGTACTATATTATCGTTGACCGTTTTTATAATGGGGACCAAGCAAATGATTTTGAAGTAAATTCACAAGACCCGTTAGCTTATCACGGTGGGGATTTTCAAGGAATAATAAAGCAGATTAATTATATAAAAAAGATGGGGTTTACAACAATTGTATTAAGTCCTATTTTTGAAAGTGAAGATGATCGTTATTTTAGTAAAAAAATAAAAGATTACTATAAACTAAATCGACATTTTGGTAGTATGGAAGATTTCAAAGAACTTATAAATGTTGCCCATGAAAATGAATTAAAAGTGATTCTGGATTTACCGATTACAGATGAAATAACACTAAGCGAGTTATCCGTTGTTGCAAAGTGGTGGGTTGAAGAAACAAATGTTGATGGCTATTTATTGGAAAAGCAAGCGGAGTTTGCTATCACGGATTATGAACGTTTTGCTGAAGAAGTAAAAACCGTTAATGAAAAAATTTTTATAATCGTAAAAAGTGACGACGAATCACTCGATTTACAAAGTTCTTCTATTGATAGTTTTCTATTAAGGGAGTTAACAGAGCTTATGCGAGAAGTTTTAACAAAACCTGATCAATTCCTTACTCCATTGTTTCATTATTCATTAGAGAACGAGCAATCGCGTCATTTTTGGAAATACATTGATGATGCACAAACGACTCGTTTTACATATGAATTAGTACAACAAAACCAATATCCAGGGGATCGCTGGCCACTTATTTTAACGTATATGTATACAACTCCTGGCGTACCATTTATTTTTTATGGATCAGAGATTGCGGTAAATGGGGGAGAAGGTGCTGAAAATCATCGTTTAATGGATTTTCGGGCTGATAGCGAATTGATTGAATTTATAGAAAAACTAGGAAAGATTAGAAACCACTACCCATCCTTAACGAAAGGGGATATGAAGTTACTTTATGATAAAGATGGGATGACGATTTACTCAAGAACTTATGAAGATGAAACAATGATTATTGCATTAAATAATACGTCTGAGAACCAAGTTGTTGAAATATCAAATGAACAAATTGAGCCAAATAAGCAGCTTTCAGGTCTAATAGAAGGGGAACTTATTAAAGAAAGTGATGGAAAATATTTAATTCATATTAATCAGCAGCAATCAGAAATTTTTATTGTGCAAAATAAGACAGGAATAAATGTAGTGAATACGGTGGTCATGTCATTAGTGCCTGTTGTTTTCGTGTTAATATACTACTACATGTGGCGAAGAGGGAAAAAGAAAGTTGCGAATGAATAGGAAGTTAAGAAAGGATTACCGAATGTATCTTCCTCGTTTAATGGGAAGGACAAGTGGTAATCCTTTTGATGTTTAGCGGAAGTTTACAAATTGTACATCAATTGGTAAATCTGCTTCACGGATGATTGCAATCACTTTTTGTAAATCATCTTTACTTTTACCTGAAACGCGAATTTGATCATCTTGAATTTGGCTTTTAACTTTAAGCTTTGAGTTTTTTATTAATGTATTAATTTTCTTTGCATTGTCTTTATCAATGCCACTAACAAGTTTTGCCCGTTGACGAACATTACCGCTAAATGCACTTTCAAGTTTTTCGTATTGGATGTTTTTAATCGGTACATTACGACGAATCAACTTACTTATTAACACGTCTTTTAATTGATTCATTTTAAACTCATCATCAGATATAAGAACGAGTTCTTCGCCTTCTAATTTAATATCGCTGGAACTTCCTTTGAAGTCATAACGATTTTGGATTTCTTTCATTGCCATATTAACCGCATTCTGTACTTCCGAAAAATCTACTTTTGAAACAATATCAAATGAACTTTCCTTTGCCATTTGTATCCTCCGTTCCTACTACTATTTGCCTCTATTATATGGAAAAACCTACCAATGGGCAAGTGAGTATCGATGAACGGAGCTTTTATGAAGGAATGTCTTTTATAAGGGTTAAAAAGGACAAAACATTACGTTAGTTCATTAGAATTGTCTTTAATAGGGGTTCAAAGAGACAAAACCTCACGAGAAAACAAGAGATAAGTCATTTATAGGTGGGACAATAAGAATAAGAGGCTGTCACGTCGACAGCCTTAAATTTACAAATGATCCGTTTTCTTTGAGTATTGCCGTTTCCCAGCTTTCCGGTTCCGTTCTTTCAATTCGTTCGCTTTTTCTCTTTTTGCTTGATGATCAACGGGTTTTTTATCGTCATCCTTCGTGTATGACATCTTTTAACACTCCTTAAACAATTTTAAGAAAACGTGCTTCTGTCATATTATTTCGTAAGATCGATGTCACTATTCGCTTTTTTGTCTAAGAAAAAGACTGCGATTGCTCCAGGACCTGTATGAGCACCGATTACTGAGCCAATCATATTAATAAAGAAATGTTTACATCCATATTGTTCTTCCATCATTTCTTTTATTTGTAATGCAGTATCTTCATCGTCCGCATGACTAATTCCAATTAGTTGATTGGATAAATCCTCTCCACGTTCACCCATTAAATCCACAATTCGTTTCAGCACTTTTTTCCGTCCGCGAATTTTTTCTAATGGAATTAATTTACCATCTTCCACATGTAATAAAGGTTTAATGTTTAGCAAACCGCCGACGAAGGCACTAACATTGGAAACTCGTCCACCGCGTCGCAAATATTCCAAATTATCGACAGTAAATAAATGTTGCATATGTTCACAATAAAATTTTGCTTCCTCAATAATTGTTTCCTTTGTGGCGCCGCTTTCCATTAGTTTGACTGCATGATTCACGATTAAACCGAGACCGAGTGAAGCGGCTTTCGTGTCAATAATTGTTAAATCAAACTCAGGATAATCTTCTAGAACTTGTTCCCGGACCATACAAGCTGTTTGATATGTACCTGATAATTCGGATGAAAAAGCTAAATAAAGACAAGCTTGACCTTCTTGCGCATATTTTGTAAAGACTTCCGAAAACTGATTAATTGATGCTTGTGACGTTTTTGGAACGCTGCCGTTTCGCATTTCATCATAAACTTTTTTTGCTTGAATCCCTACAATATCTTTATATTCTTCATCATTAAGATGAACTGTTAATGGAACTAGTTCCAAATTATGTTCTGTAATATAACTATGAGGCAAGTCACATGCACTATCAACGATAATTTTTAATGTTGACATATTACCACCGCTTTCTATTTTTTTCCTATTCATAAGTTTATCATTTAGGTGAAAATAAGCAAAGTTTCACCATGCTCAGATCCTATTAACAAAAAGAAGTATTGGGTTTCATTATAGAATATTTTATTTTGGGGAATTATAACCATATGAAGCAATATTTATCTTAACGATTGTTTTTTTATATGTAAAGTGGAAATCGTATTAGTTTTATTACAACTTGGAGGAACCTATGGTTTTAAATAACGTTAAAAAATTAATCGCAGTCATCATGGGGTCATTTATTTTTGCAGCATCAGTTACAGAAAATTCGAAGGAGATAAAAAAGGCGATTTTAAATCGATTAAAAAGGGGAGCAACGGTCTTTCCAGTCCATGGAGCCTTTTCAGAACAGGGGAAGGAAATGTTACTAACGGTAATTAGTCGTTATGAATTATATGAACTGCGGAAAATTATATTAGAAATTGATCCTAGCGCTTTTACGAATGTTGTTCAAACTGATTCGATTATCGGACATTTCCGCAAAACATAAGTATGGGACAGTGAAAAAACTGTCCCATTTTTATACAAGTTAATACAGCTCTAGGTCTTCCAGTTCGTTTTTGTATTGTTCTTCAAATTGTTGCTCGGCAATTTCTGCATCTGGAAATGCTTGTTGAACTTGGGCTAAGTCTGACATAGAAATGTTGTCCTTTGATGATTTCCGTTGTTGCAACCGCTCATTATTATAAAAAGCCAATTGGGCCACCAACTAATAATGGACAATAGGAGAATCTTGTCCTTCTCTCATTTTTCGGGCTTCCGCCTCGGCATATGTTAAATGGTAAGGGATTCTTTTTGCATGTTGCTCAACTGCGTTAGAAGCTTGACTTACAAATCGTTTTGATTTTCCGCCTTTTCCCATAAGAAAATCCCTCCATTCTTAATACGGAACGACTTTTAAATCGTTCAATAATAACTTAACCTACTTCTTATATTTCAATCGTTGAAGAAATAGGAAAATAGGTTAGTAAAATATTAGAAAATTACGAATATAATTCTCCGGTGGTATTCTTTGGTGTTTTTTCTATAATACAGTTAAGAGATGTGACAGTGTTGTGATCCATAATAAAAATTTTTATTGCAAAAGTGAATACTATTTATTAAAATAATATTCACAAAAAGGAAAACGTTTTCATAAAAAGGGGGAAGAGAAACATGGTCACATTTTTTGGGTGTATTGCTTTATTAATTTTAGGGTATTTTACGTATGGCAAATTTATTGAAAAAGTCTTCGGACCAAATGAGGCACGTCCAACACCGGCGATTGCGAATAATGACGGTGTTGACTATGTGCCAATGAGTAAACCGAAAAATGCACTTATTCAATTATTAAATATTGCTGGAACAGGTCCGATTTTCGGTCCAATTATGGGGGCGTTATTTGGTCCAGTAGCGTTTTTATGGATTGTCTTTGGAGCAATTTTTGCTGGAGCAGTACACGATTACTTAACGGGTATGATTTCTATTCGAAACAGAGGGGCACATATCCCAGAATTAGCAGGAAAATTTTTAGGGAAAGTTTCAAGACATGTCGTTAACGCCTTTGCATTATTACTATTAATTTTAGTTGCCACAGTATTTACAACAACACCAGCGTCGTTACTACATATTTTATTAGATCAAAAAATTGCACTGGGTATTATAGTTGCGATTATTTTTGGGTACTATTTTCTTTCAACAATATTACCTATCAATAAAATCATTGGTAGAGTGTATCCAATTTTCGGCGCAGTATTGTTAATTGGTACTGTTTGTGTAGGGATTGCACTTGTCTTTTCTGGAAATGAAATACCAGAGTTAACGTTACAAAATATGCATCCTGAAAATATTCCAATTATTCCGATGTTGTTCTTTACAATTACGTGTGGAGCGTTATCTGGTTTCCATGCAACTCAATCACCTTTAATTTCGAGAACAACACAAAAAGAATCGCAAGGACGCTTTATTTTCTACGGAATGATGATTACTGAGGCTGTAATTGCAATGATTTGGGCAGCTGCAGCGATGAGTTTATTCCATGGTGAAAATTTACAAGAGTTAATCAATCAAGGTACTGCATCTGCTGTAGTAAATGAAATTTCCATGACATTATTAGGAGCAGTTGGAGGAACAATTGCTGTACTTGGTGCGGTAGTGCTTCCAATTACTTCAGGCGATACAGCTTTCCGTGCTGCGCGTAACATTATTGCTGATTACATTAATCTTGCACAAAAGAAATTAGGGAATCGTTTAGTGATTGCAATCCCATTGTTTGCTGTATCTGTCGTTTTAACACAAGTAGACTTTAACATTTTATGGCGTTATTTCTCTTGGGCTAACCAAGCAACGGGAGCTATAGCACTTTGGATTGCGACAATGTACTTGTTTGTTAAAGGTAAAAACTATTTCGTATCATTAGTACCTGCCACCTTTATGACATATATGGTATTTGTATATATCCTAAATGCTCAAATTGGATTTAGATTAGATCTAAATCTTTCCTTTATCGTAGGTATTTTCTTAACAGTAGGATTAGCAATCTGGTTCTTTAGAAAAGCGAAGAAAAATAAAGCAGAGCAAATTAAAGTGGAAGTTGACGTGGATGATGCAGCGTAAAATTTCTTAATAAAACAAGTAAAGCTGTCTTAAGTATGTACTACAATACTTAGGACAGCTTTCTTTATGGATAAAATTATGCTAACAACAATTTTTCTAAATACTCGGCAATTCCATCTTCTTCATTCGTTTTCGTAACATCTTTAGCGATTTCTTTCAATGGTTCAATCGCATTGCCCATAGCGACACCGTATCCCGCATATTCAATCATTTCTAAATCGTTATCCTCATCACCAAAGGCGATCACTCGCTCCCTCGGGATATTATAATAATCCGCGACTTTCTTAACACCAACGGCTTTATTAATACCAGCTTTTACAATTTCAATAACGTGGTAAGGTGCACCCCAACTACGATGTTCAACAAGTTCCGCCTTCGTCTCCGCTACATACGTGTTCACTCGTTCTAAATTATCTTTATCCGCTGCAATGAGTAAACTTGTTGGATCGTGCTTTAAATATTCACGTAAATCCCCTGTCGTAATCGAAGGTTTACCCATCGTAAAAATATCAATCAATTTTTCGTCATGATAATGAATAAAAATTTTATCCATCACTTCTGCAACGATATTTTTAATATTATATTCAATTGAGGTATCGACAATTTCTTTCACAACATTTAATGACAACGTCTCGTGGTAAACACCCCAGTCTACATCAAGTGGATGATGGACAAAGGCACCGTTGAAATTCACAATCGGTGTTTTTAAATTTAATTGTTTATAATAAAGCTCGCTCGCTCTGTATGGTCTTCCCGTTGAAATCATAACGACATGACCTTCTTTTTGTACTTGATCGAGCACTTTTTTCGTTCTTTCAGAAATCGTTTTATCATCTTTCAGTAATGTTCCGTCTAAATCTAATGCGATTAAAAAACGTTCACTCATCTTTGTACTCCAACCCCCCCTTGTTTTTAGCAATTATATCACATTCATGTTAAACTTGTATTAAAAAATGTTATAGATAGAACTTATGGAGGAAACAATGATTGTTATCGACAAAAAAACTGTAGCCAATATTACACTTTTAGAAGTTGTTAGACAAGAATTAATTCATGAAAAAGCACCTACTGTATTTTTTCTCCACGGTTTTTCTAGTGTAAAAGAAAATAATTTACACTATGCCTATTTATTGGCGGAAAAAAATATTCGTGTCGTCTTACCAGATGCGATGTTTCATGGTGACAGAAGTAAGTCACTACCTATTGAAGAATTAGCATTACATTTTTGGAATATTATTTTAAAGAATATTGAAGAACTTAATTATTTGAAAAACGATTACATTGAACGCGGTTGGACTGATGAAGGGAAAATTGGTGTTGCGGGAACATCTATGGGTGGAGTGACAACGTTAGGAGCGCTCACTCAATATGATTGGATTAAATGTGCCGTTAGTTTAATGGGAAATCCGTGTTATGACCAATTTGCCCGTTATTTAGTTGAAAAAGTTAAAGAACAAGGGCACGAATTACCGTTTACGGATGAACAATTGGAAGAAGAATATAAAAAGGTTAGCCAATTTGATTTAAGTAAACAGCCTGAAAAATTAAATAAGCGTCCGTTACTATTTTGGCACGGAAAGAAAGATCCTGTTGTACCTTACTATTATGCATACGAATTTTATAATAATATAAAGGATATGTATAAGGAAAATGAAGAAGATTTACAGTTTATTTTAAATGAACATGGTCAGCATAAAGTATCCCGTGAAGGAGTTTTAGCAACCGTTAGATGGTTTGCTAAATATCTTCATTAACTTTTAAGTAACTTCGTTTTAATTTTTTCGCTTGTTTGTTATGATATTGGTAGAATGGAAAGGAGTTGAACATAATGGATGAAGCTTTAAAAGAAAATTTAATGGGTGCACTTGAACAAGTGATTGACCCTGAACTAGGTATAGATATTGTTAACTTAGGTTTAGTATATGATGTAGATTTAAAAGAGGACGGTACTGCGGTGGTTACAATGACGCTAACTTCAATGGGATGTCCACTTGCTCCAATTATTCAAGACCAAGTTAAAATGGCATTGTCAGACATTCCTGAAGTAAAGGATACAGAAGTAAATATTGTTTGGAACCCACCTTGGTCAAAAGACCGTATGAGTCGTTATGCTAAAATTGCTCTAGGTCTTCCAGATTAGCTTGTTTTAGACGTCGGATTAAGTTACGGCGTCTTTTTTAGTAAAAATTGCTCAATTCTCCATTCATGATTCCTTTCATTTCGTAAAAGATAAATATAGAATCATGAAAGGAGGTTTTTTTATGGGTGAGATTTCACGGTTTCGTCCAGGGCACAAAGCACCAAATGATGGTATTTATATCGAAGTAGGAGAACAAGGGGATTCGGTAATGAATCCGAAGCAGGTGAGATTGGCAAAAGGTGATCCGTTTCCGGAAACATCGAATCATAATCGTCAATGGATCAAAAAAGAGCAACATAATTAAATTTAAACATACTTCAAATAGCGATATGATGAAAAAAGAGCACTCCTATATGGAGGCTCTTTTTTATGCTTCTTGTTGTGTTTGCTCTTCAGGAGTAAGTGCAGAAACTAAGTATACGATTACTGCAATACCTACACCTAAAATTGATGCATCAGTGAAATTATATGTTGCGCCTAGGATTGAACCGCCAACATAAGCAATCATGTGACCAAATAAAAAGATCCAAAACAATGTTGCGATAAATCTCATTTTTCCACCTTCTTTATTGTCTTATGTATCGCGTATATACAAATAATAACATAATTTAACAATTAAAACGAGTATTTTTGAAATGGTTTTCAAAAGGTGAGTGAATGCTTGATAAATTAAGTATATGAATGATTATCAAATATAATTTGTTTGAATACATTATAAAGAAGTGGTTTTATAAAACGCGAACGTAGGACGAATTGAACAACGTAAAACAGAGGGGTTAAGAATGAATTACCGAATCTTCACTTTAAATAATGAGCTATGTATAATCCATTATCCTCATAGACCGAATGGGTTTGGAGTATTAATTATCGGTGGTGAAGAACAATATGTCGAACAAAATAAGAGTAATTGGTTAGATAATTACAATCGTCGTCATATTTTAGAATCATTGATGGATGAGGGGTATACCGTTTTTTATACAAATTTTGGAAAAGAACATATGGGAAATGACAAAACAATTGAACAAGTTAATGATCTTTATGAACATTTAAAGCGAACTGAAATTTTAAATGAGAAAATTCATATAATCGCCGAGGGAACGGGAGCGTTAATTGCGACAAATCTACTTGAAAACAGAGCAAATATAATTCGATCCATCGTATTTATTAACCCAGTTTTTTCATTAAACTGGTTGCTTGATTTATTAAAAAATCAACCGTTTCTTTATAATAGGGCGATAAAAGTTATAGCGAATGCTTATTCCATTCATGAAGATCAATGTAAGGAGTTAATCAAAAAGAAAAGTGGAAAAGTTATTTTACACAAAAAACCGTATATTATCATTCATATACTTGAACACGGCATTCAAGATGGTGAATGGATTCAATTATATAAAAAACACTTTAAAAATGATATCGGAAATATTCAAGTACTTTTACCTGAAAAACGTTCACGAATCTTTTACTTTGCAAAACAACTTTTTAAAGAAGCTGAAACCGTTTTATAGATGATACAGGGGGACAGGTACATTGTTTCCATTTCATTATTTATTGAGTGAAGATTCCCTTAATTGGCAGTATTTTATTTGGAATTGAGGTGGGGAAATGGAGCGATTTATAATATTCGGAGCGGACGGATTTTTAGGTTTTGAACTTTGTAAGCAACTGTTAAACGCTGGCAATGAAGTGATGCATATGCCGATTACAGATGATCCATTTCCAGAAGAAAAGTTGCTCTTTATCGGGAGAAATAGCAATTTTACTATAATTGGAAAAGATCAGGATTTGAATATTTTAACTCCGATTCATTTAATTATCCCTTGTTATGATTGGAGTAATGACTTTAAAGATCATATAAATTACACACAAAATATAATCGAAAAATTACAATCCAACATTACTCACTTAACTTATCTTTTGCATGATTCGATAGAGTTAGATCCGTTTTTGAACAAGATTAACGTATCTAAAATCACTAAAGTTTACTTTCCGTATTTATATAGTGCGAATATTCCGAAAAACACTTTATTTTATAATTTATTAACGGAGGAAAATATACAAAGAAATGAACAAATTTTAAATGTGACCGATGCAGTAGCTGAAACATTAAATATTATTGCCTCTGAAAAATCTGGAACGTTTGTTATAAAAAACAAAAATGTGTATAGATGGCAAGAATGTTTATTTTGGCTTACAGGTATCAAATCACAAATTAAACCGGCAAATGATAATCAAGTGGTGAAGGGGATAGGAAGAGAAGTTGTGGAGAATCAAGAACATGCTATTTTTCCAAAAAATCTCAGAAAGATTGTAGAAAATAATCTACAAAATGTTTAAAATTAAAAAGTATTGTGCTGTTTGGTCTCGCAATAAAAAGCGAGCCTTTTTTTATTTATGTCTATTTTTATCTTAGGAAAAACTATAAAAGGGATTGAATAAAATAAAATTTTAAGTTAAACTTAGTACCAAGTACTAATATTTGATAATAACACGAATGCTAAATATAGATTAGGAAATAATAAAATAGTTTAATTGTTTGGAGAGTGAAAAACATGAATGCAGGAATTATTGGAATTGGACGCTATGTTCCGGAAAATGTTGTAACAAACTTTGATCTTGAAAAAAGAATGGATACATCAGATGAATGGATTCGTACGCGGACAGGAATTGCAGAAAGAAGAATTGCTGGTGATGATATAAATACATCTGATATGGCATTTTTTGCAGCTGAAAAAGCTTTGCAAGATGCGGGTTTAACGGCAGAAGATATGGATTTAATTTTAGTAGCTACTGTAACGCCTGATCATTCTTTTCCTTCTGTAGCGTGCATGGTACAAGAAAAATTAGGTGCTAAAAAAGCAGCGGCAATGGATGTAAGTGCTGCTTGTGCAGGTTTTATGTATGGCATAATTACAGCGAAGCAATTTATTGAATCAGGTGCATATAAACATGTATTAGTTATTGGTTCTGAAAAACTATCAAAAATTACGGACTGGAATGATCGCAGTACTGCAGTTCTATTTGGTGACGGTGCAGGGGCTGTTGTGATGGGACCAGTTTCAGAAGGTAGAGGTATTCTATCCTTTGAACTTGGTGCCGATGGTTCTGGTGGAAAACATTTATATCAAGAACAATACATCATTATGAACGGCCGTGAAGTATTTAAATTTGCTGTTCGTCAAATGGGTGAATCTGCACTAAATGTGATTGAAAAAGCAGGTTTAACAAAAGAAGATGTTGATTTCTTAGTACCACATCAAGCAAATATAAGAATTATGGAAGCATCAAGACAAAGACTTGAATTACCAGTGGAGAAAATGTCAAGTACGATTGCGAAATATGGTAATACATCATCCGCATCGATTCCTATTTCATTAGTTGAAGAAATCGAAGCAGGTAAGATTAAAGATGATGATGTGATCGTTATGGTTGGTTTTGGTGGTGGCCTAACTTGGGGTGCCATTTGTATGAAATGGGGCAAATAATTTTTACACAAATATTAAGCTGAAAATGTATGTTTGTCTTTTTAAGCGTGATAATATAGAAAATAATGGAAGATGAAATTTCAAAGGAGTTGTAACATATGGAAAAGCGTAGGGTTGTTATTACCGGAATCGGTGCTGTATCACCCTTAGGAAATGATGCCCATACTTCATGGGAAAATGCCGTTGCAGGAAAAAATGGAATTGGACCGTTAACACGTGTTAATGCCGATGATTTCCCAGCGAAAGTAGCAGCGGAATTAAAAGACTTTGACCCGACAAAATTTATCGATAAAAAAGATGTTCGTAAAATGGACCGTTTTACCCATTATGCTATTGCATCAGCTTTAATGGCTGTTGAAGATGCGAAATTAACGATTGATGAATCTAATGCTGAGCGTATTGGTGTTTGGATTGGTTCAGGGATTGGCGGTATGGAAACCTTTGAAAATCAATTCGAAACCTTTTTAAACCGTGGATATCGTCGTGTGAGTCCATTCTTTGTACCGATGATGATCCCGGATATGGCTGCTGGACAAGTTTCTATTTTCCTTGGAGCAAAAGGCTTCAACTCATGTACGGTAACTGCATGTGCAACTGGTACAAACTCAATCGGTGATGCTTTTAAAGTAATCCAACGTGGCGATGCGGACGTAATGATTAGTGGAGGTACTGAAGCTCCAATTACACGTATGTCAATTGCTGGTTTCTGTGCCAATACTGCATTAACAAGAAATCCAGATCCAGAAACTGCCAGCCGTCCATTTGATAAAGAACGTGATGGTTTCGTAATCGGTGAAGGAGCAGGAATTGTCGTTTTAGAAGAATTAGAGCATGCATTAAATCGTGGTGCGAAAATTTATGCTGAAGTTGTTGGTTACGGTGCAACAGGCGATGCATATCATATTACAGCACCAGCTCCAGAAGGAGAAGGTGGCGCTCGTGCAATGAAGATGGCCATCGATGATGCAGGTATTACTCCAGACCAAATCGGATACATTAATGCTCACGGAACAAGTACAGATTATAACGATAAGTTTGAAACAGCGGCAATTAAAAAAGTTTTCGGTGATTATGCATATAAATTAGCTGTCAGCTCTACAAAGTCTATGACTGGACATTTATTAGGGGCAGCAGGTGCCGTTGAAGCAATCTTTACAGCGATGGCACTGAAGGAAGGTATTTTACCACCGACAATGAATTTACAAAACCCAGATCCAGATTGTGATTTAGATTATGTACCAAACGAAGCAAGAAAAGCAAATGTTGAGTATGCGATGAGTAACTCACTTGGCTTCGGTGGCCATAACGCAACGTTAGTATTAAAAAAATATGAATAATATTGATTTTTAAAAAGTCAGGTCTAAGATACCTGGCTTTTTTGTTTACAACGAATTAACGAGTTTACTCCTAAACCACCCAATCCTCCTGTAATTGGGAAAAGTTAATAACAAAATCAATTTTTAAAAATATAAATAACAATATAGATTGCTTGCTTCAGTTAAAGGAGGAGTTGGCTTGGGGTAATTCGAACGGATTTATGGTTAGAAGAAGAATTTAAAAATCCAAACTACGTACCGAATGAGCTAAAAAAATATTTTACTGAGTTAACTGAATATGAAATTTCAAGATTTTTATTAAATAGAGGTTATCAACCAACTGCCTCAAACAAATTTTCAATCCAAATTTTAAAAGAGAAAAATGTATGGGAAAAAACAGAACAACTTTTACAAAAATATAAAAACGAATGGTCAGGTCCCGATATACCAATCTTTATTTTTCCTACAAGACAGAACCTCTTTCATAATAGAGGGAAAAATGGTTATTCCTTTATAGATAAAATCTTTTTATTTGTACCATCAACAATTACTGAAAAAGAATTAGAAGCATTATTTGTACATGAATATCATCATATTTGTCGTTTAAATAGTGTTGATAAACCAATTGTTGAACATACTTTACTTGATTCATTGATTATGGAGGGGTTAGCGGAACATGCTGTCCTCGATTATTGTGGAGAACAATATGTCTTAAAATGGAATCATTTATATCATCCGAATGTTTTAGAGCGGATTTGGTTAAACGAATATAAACCTTTTATGCAAGTGAAATATGGTAATCGAAGACATACACAGTTACTGTTTGGAAATGGCTTATCAAGGCCGTTATTAGGTTATACGATTGGTTTTTATTTGATTGATCGTTTTCGAGAAAATAACGAAGGTTTTTCGATTCCAAGTACAATCTCTACTCCTTCTGAACAATTTATAAAAGATTAAATGTCGCTATTTATTGGCATTTAATATGTAGAAATCTTGTTAAATAGGAATAATTTAACAAACTTCGGACAATACTGTACTCAAATAGGTTATTAAGTGAGGGGTTAGAAATGATGTATTTACACGATGTATGGGTGAATTGGTTTGAAGGGGAAGAGAATGGATATAACGTTTGCCATTTTCATGAGTGGAAAAAAGATGACACCATTGAACTGCTTGATCAAGTACCTGTTTTAAAAGTTACAAATGAATTATATCATTATATTGAAAATGACCTTGCTGAATTACCGGAAAGTTTATTAAATGACGTTTACCAAAAAGCTTATTTACGTAGAAACCATGAACGGATTCAACTAGACTATTGTTTTATTGTAACAGATGGTATGGCAATTTTAGCCGTTGATACGCTCGGTTACAGTATACCGATGCGAAAAAGCCGAATCATTCCACGCCAAGAACAGCTAGTTTATGAAATGACCGCCGAAGAACAGGTGATGAATTACGACTTTACGAATCAATCGAAAAAAGAGTACCATATTTTATCCCCTGAACCGCGGCTTATGTTAGGACTCACACGTAAAGAACGACATATGAAACAATTGTTATTTATGGCATTAGATCATTTGTATACGTCCAAAAACACCGCACAAGTACGCTACTGGTATACAGAATGGGCTCCTGAAAAATACTCTGACATACGTACAAAGTCCTTTGAAGAAGTTTGGAATCAATTGTACGAAGAAGTGAAATACGGTTGGACTGAGAAACATGAAAATTTATGTGAAGGTTTAATAAAAGGAGAGCCGTTTTTCGAAAAACTGTGGGAAATGCAAAATGGTTCGAAAGTGAATTGAATATTAAAGGGAAGCGGGGAATAGATGACATTTCCCGTTTTTTTATTGGGAAGTACATAAACCACTGAAAAATGGCTCTTAAACATTGTTAAGTCGCTCATAGCCAGGTGGAAAACGATCATAGATTAATTATTAAAAAAAATCGCTCATAGAAATAGAATAATCGCTCGTAAATTAGGGTTAGTCACTCCTAGAAGAAGTCTAATCGCTCATAAATAGCTGATTCGCTCATGGATGTAAAAAGTCGCTCTTAAAATTATACCAATCGCTCATTAAATTGACTATTTCGCTCGTAAAAAAAATATAGTCGCTCATAGGAAATCCATAATTTGCGAAGATACACATTAAAAAGCCCAAGAACATCACATTCTTGGGCTGAACTCATTTTTATCCTGTTTTCTTTAAAGATTTTTCATTTGATTCGTACACATTTTTCATTTCAGAGTTCAAATAAGATAAAAATTCATTCGCTTTTTCTTTCGGTGCTTTAGTCATTAAACTAACAACGATAAAGATAATTGTAGATAATGATATTGCCCAAAGGCCTGATGCAATACCAAAGGGCTTGTACCCTGACAATTCAAAGTAAATCACTAATAATCCTGTAATAATAACACTTGCATTAACACCTGCTGCTGTTCCACGTTTCCAGAAGAAAGTACCGATAAGGGCTGGTACAGTTACAAGTAAACCTGCGGAAGACGCTACGGATAAAACAGCGATTAAATTCATTTCCATTTGCGCAAATAAATAAGCGAGTACTGCGATGATAGGGATAACGATTTTTCCAACAAGTAACTGGGACTTATCACTAGATTCTTTTGAAATATTACCATATACGTCACGAGCAAAGACGGATGATAAAGTTAGTAAAATCGAATCAATAGTTGAAATGGCAGCGGCCATAATACCAATCATCACTATTAATGCCAATGCGGGCGGAACTAAATCTGATCCGAGTAGTGTCGGTGTTGCTAAATCCGCTTTTTCTAAGTCGGGAAATGCAATTGCTGAAGAAAAGCCCCACATAATCGCAACTAATGTATAGATTAAACCGAAAATCATAAAACCTAGAATCATTTTACGTAAGCTTACTAAAGAGTCTGGCATAAACAATCTTTGACTAACTTGTGGATTCGATAAACTAAAGAAGAACCAAGGGATTGTCAAACCTAAAAACGTCCAAATATTGAAAAATCCATTTCCAGGTACAGTTAATAAATCTGGTAATTCTGTTTCCAGTGTGCCAAAAAATCCGGAAAATCCACCTAAACGATACACAACGAATAGTACGATTGCAGTTGCTGAAACTATCATAAATAGAGCTTGCAAGGCATCGGTCCATGCAACGGATCGAATACCGGCAACATATGAAAATACGATTGCTAAAACCGTAGCAATTAAAACACCAGTTGTAAATGATATTCCACCATCAGTCATACCTGCTAGTAGATACCCAATTCCAGATAATTGAACAGCACTATATGGAATTAAGAATAAACTACTTGCAATAGCAACGATGACGGAAACGGATTTGCTTTGATAACGATCACCTAACATTTCGTACGGAGTTACATAGCCATATTTTTTTCCTACAAACCAAAAACGAGGACCAAAAAAGGCAACTAATGAAACACCCATTAAATATATTAATTCAAAACCTAATGCACCAACGCCACCAGCGTATGTTAATCCTGCTAGACCGACTAACATGAAAGCACTATAGGTCGTTGCACTATAACTTAAGGTAGAGACAAATCCACCTAATTTTCGGTCGCTGAGGAAATAACTTTCCATCGTTGTTTGTTTACCACTTTTAGATAAAAAGGCAACGATTGTGGCAATGACAACATAAATTGCAATACCGATCCATACGAAATTCATACTCATATTTATTTACCCCAATCCTTCGTAATGTATAGATTTGTACATATAACAACAACTGTCATAACAATCCAAAATAAAAAGCTTCCGTACCAAGTAGCTAAATTTGTTAACAAGGTAAATGGAATAATTAAGGATAATAGGACAATACATAAAATGATAAGTGCCCATTTTAATTCAAATTTCAAAACCATTCCCTCCTCATGTTCTGTGATAAACATATCAAACAAGAAAAATAGTAATTTACACCTGACAAGACAAGTGTAATTACATAATAACAAAACTTATATAATTTGGCTATAAAAATTTTGAAAATGAAAAAAGTTTGTCCAAAACCTTTACTACATAATCTTTGAAAAATGGGTGAATCCTATACGTGGAGGTGGAATTTTTGAGTAAAAATAAAAAAATGGCGAAACAATTAAATAAGGATTTTAGTGATAAACAGGCGGTAAGAAATCATATGTCTCATCAATTTGATCATGAATTTGCCAATGAGCCATTATCTACAGAAGAAAGATTAAATAATAAAAAGACGAAGAAACGGCAATAAAAAAGGATGTCTAAATGACATCCTTTTGAATTTATGTTCAGATGGCGGACGCTTTCCGCGGGAGTGGCTTGAGCCTCCTCGGACTCGCCGCCATCTTCACAGTATATTTGATTTTTATTTTAGACAGCTTATTGCCTTTCATAAGAAAGTATATTACCTTCTACCTAACCCCATCGCTTTTTCCATTTTACGAACGGTTTCGCTTGCGACTTCGGTTGCTTTTTGAGCACCTCTGTCTAAAATCTCATCTAGTTCCGGTGAGTCAATTAGCTCATAATAGCGATCTTGAATTGGTTTTAACTTCTCAACAACTACTTGAGCTAAATCTCCTTTAAATGCACCGTAACCTTTGCCTTCATATTCTTTTTCAAGTTCTTCAATCGATTTCCCACTGAAAATAGAATAGATGGCTAATAAGTTAGAAACGCCAGGTTTGTTTTCCTTATCATATTTTACGATACCTTCAGAATCGGTAACGGCACTTTTAATTTTCTTTTCAATTTGTTTTGGTTCGTCTAGTAAGGAAATAAACCCTTTTTTGTTTACATCAGACTTACTCATTTTCTTCGTTGGATCTTGTAAAGACATAATACGAGCGCCAACTTTTGGTAAGTGAATATCCGGGATTGTAAAGATTTCAGCATATTTTTTATTGAAGCGTTCTGCTAAATCACGTGTTAATTCAAGATGTTGCTTTTGGTCTTCGCCAACTGGAACTAAATCAGCATTATAAAGTAGGATATCACCAGCCATTAGTGGTGGATAAGTTAATAGACCAGCAGAAACGGCTTCTTTTCCAGCTGATTTATCTTTAAACTGAGTCATACGTTCCAATTCGCCGATATAACTAATGCATTGTAACATCCATGCTGCTTGAGCGTGGGCAGGAACTTCTGATTGGATAAATAATGTTGCTTTATTTGGATCAATTCCAACCGCTATATAAAGGGCAGCTAGACTTCTAATATTTTGTTTTAATGTTGCTGGATCCTGTGGAACTGTGATCGCATGTTGGTCAACAATGCAAAAATAACAGTTATAATCATGTTGTAATTCAACAAATTGTTGTAAGGCTCCAATATAGTTACCAATGGTCATTGTTCCACTTGGTTGTACTCCTGAGAAAATCGTTTTCATTTTCTTACCTCCTAAAAAATTTTAAGAATATAAAAAACCATTCATCCACAAATAGGGACGAATGGTTAAAAATCCGCGGTACCACCCTAGTTACCGTTAAATAAGGTCACTTTCATCCTTGTAACGTAAGGAAAACGCAAAAGCCTACTAAGATTGTTTGTCCGTTCGGTTTTGACTCGAAAGCCCATTCCATTCATTTTACAGTTTGTTTCCACCAACCACAAACTCTCTAGAATGTAAAAATGAATGTACTCTTCTTTCTCATCGTTTTATCAATATTTTTATTTCAAAATAATATGTAATTTGGGCAGTAAAACAAAATACCTACTATAACTTTATCGTTATTATAAACAATGAAAAAAGAAAAATCAACAATGTGGATAGGCTGATTTTCATTTAGTGTATAGCTAATTGAAAATGAAATATATGTAGAAAATTTCATGTCATTATTTTAGGAAAATTCTTAACAAGGGAACGTAAGAACAAATAACTGATTGAGCTATGTAGAAAGCGTTTTAATTGAGAAAATTTTTTTCGAAAAATATAAAAATAATTTTAAAATATATACCAAAACCAAGTAAAATACTGTATAATAAATACTAAGACAAATTACTAATTTAAACTTATTTTAAACTAGAAACCTATTATTAAATATATATACATATTCCTTAAAGGAGTGGATGGTAATGGTTACATTATACACAGCACCTAGTTGTACTTCTTGTCGTAAAGCAAAGGCTTGGTTAGAAAGTAATAATATCCCATTTAAAGAACGTAATATTTTCTCAGAGCCTTTAACAATTGAGGAAATTAAAGAAATTTTTCGCATGACAGAAGATGGTACGGATGAAATAATCTCAACTCGATCAAAGACATTCCAAAACTTAAAAGTAAATTTGGAATCGCTCCCACTACAAGAACTTTATCAATTGATTCGTGACAACCCCGGTTTACTAAGAAGACCGATTATCATTGATGAAAAGAGACTACAAGTCGGTTACAACGAAGATGAGATCAGACGATTCTTACCAAGGAAAGTTCGTACGTATCAGTTAAGAGAGGCACAAAAATTAGTTAACTAAAACTTGCCTTTTGTCCATAAAAAATGTACATTCTATACAATAAAAAACTCTAGACAATACTAGTGATTCACGTTATAATATGCTTTAATCAACCTTCATGCTACACTTAGCGTGAAGGTTTTTAACACTAAATTATATAGAGAATCGCAACATATAACGACATATAGAAACGGCTCCTTATAGGTCATTTACTTATTTTTCGAAGTTTCGGGCATTTTCATTTTCGTTATTACTTGTTTTGTCATAAAATGAAAATATAAACATACAATATAATTTATTGTAAAGTCATCTTGTATGGGAATTAAAGGGAATTAACCCTTCAAATAATTGGTAAGAAGGGAGCGTTATCATATGGATATTGAACGGATAAATGAAAACACAGTAAAATTCTTCATATCATACGGAGATGTAGAAGAAAGAGGATTCGATCGAGAAGAGATTTGGTATAACCGAGAAAAAAGTGAGCAACTGTTTTGGGAAATGATGGATGAAGTTCATGAAGATGAAGATTTCCCATTTGACGGACCGTTATGGATTCAAGTTCAAGCTCTCGAAAAGGGACTTGAGGTAGTCGTAACGAAGGCTCAGATTACAAAAGATGGTGCCCGTTTTGATTTTCCATATGGCGATGGAAAATATAAAGATTATAGCTTGAATGAACAAGTTGAAAATTTACTCAACCATCACTTTTCCTACGGTGATCATGACTTAGTTGATGATTTGAGTGAAGAAACTTCAATTTCATTTGTTACTTTCTTTAACGATTTTGAAGACTTAATTGCTTTATCAACACGTCCATGGCCAGTAGATTTAAAAACGAAGTTATTTTCTTATGAAGGAAAATACTTTTTATATTTAGAATTCCCATTTGATGCCTTTACTGAAGAAGAAATAGATGATTTGTTAAGTGTTGTACTCGAACACGGTACGGAATCACAAAGAACTATTCACTTCTTACTAGAGTACGGAAAAGAAATTATGGAAGAAGACGTATTTAATACGATAAATAAATATTTTAGCTAAAATTTAATTTTTAAGCTGATAATTTATATAAAATCACCGATTTCGATTAAGAAATCGGTTTTTATTCGTTAAAAATTGAATTTTTGCGATTTGACTAAACTACTATTCCACCTCATAATTTTGGTAAAAACAATCGAGGTGGTTTTGTGTTTGTTGCACAATTAAAATCTGGACAACTAATCTCCATCTTACATGTATCAAGAAACAGGCTTTCTGTTTTTGAAAAACTAGCTCCATTTTTTTGCCCATTATGTAAGCAAGAATTGATTTTAAAAAAAGGTGAGCAGAAAACACCGCATTTTGCTCATAAAACAACATGTTTAATTAAACCAGAAGGAGAGACAGAAACCCATTTACAAGGAAAGAAAAACTTATTTGCATGGTTGAAAAGACAAGGTGTGAAGCCTCAGTTAGAGGCTTATCTCCCTGACATTAATCAAAGACCGGATCTTTTATTCCAATGGAATGATAAGCGGGTTGTGATAGAGTTTCAATGTTCGGTCATTTCTTCACAGGATATTTATAAAAGAACCTCAAGTTATTTAAATCATAATTATTATCCGATTTGGTTTTTATATGAAGGCCTTGTTAAAAAATCCCCTTTTACAATCCAATTAAATTCCTTTATTTCCCAATTTATTTTTCATGACCAAAGTTACCCTGTCATAATATCCTTTCACCCGCAAAAAGAAGAGTTTATTACATATACAAATATTGTTCCCTTTTCCAAAAATCGAGCCTTTTGCCTTGAACAAATATATACTATGCAAGATCCGATCGATATGATTCTTCAACCAAGTTCGCAACGAGTAAATTTTTTACCTTATTGGGTTGCGAATTCGGAAAAATGGTTAATCCAACAAACTTTATTTCCAGATGCACGGAAAAATAAATTTTTACAATTTTTATATCAGCGCAAGCTTCATCCTACAAGCCTTCCATGGGAAATTGGTATCCCCCTCCCAAACATGTACATCATTGAAACTCCTCCTGTAGAATGGCAATTTTATATTTGGTATTTTTTTCTTTATACGAGAAAAATCGGAGCGGTAATTTCGAAGGATGAAATACATCGATTTATTTTTCATAAACTAAATTTATATATTCGATTTCGTGGGCTTCCTGCAATTTCAATGGATGAAAAAGTCCAACCTTTTAACAACTACATCTCTTTTTTAACAAGTTTAGGATTTTTCAAAGATATAAAGGATAAATTAATAGTGGTAAAGAAGCCAGAAATATTAAAACAGGGGAATGTGGATAGAACGTATCGGAAGGGAATTTTCTATTCTAAAAATAAAGAGAAGATTATGCGGTTTTTTATTTGACGAATTGCCTTTATCACGATAAATTAAGAATAAACCATATATTTCCTTATTTGAAAAGTTTTGTAATTTTTCGCATTTTTAATAAGGAAAAATATCTAAAGTGGAGGAATTGTGATGGCAGAAGAAAAAAAGGTAAAAACATTACCATCAAGAGATGAGATCCCTGTAGAATACACTTGGGATTTAGAGCAAATTTTTGCAACGGATGATGATTGGAAAAAGGAATATGAAGAAATTAAAGCACTTTTACCGAAAACAGCAGAATACCAAGGCAAGCTAGGGGAGGGGGCGGATACGCTTTATGAAGCGCTTCAGTTCCAAGATCAAGTTATGATGCGACTAGGTAAACTGTATACATATGCACATATGCGTTATGACCAAGATACAACAAATTCCTTTTACCAAGGTTTAAATGATCAGGCAAGTAGCCTATATACACAAGCTGCGAGTGCTTTTGCTTATGTCGTACCAGAATTACTTTCTATCGATGAAGACAAGATAAAATCTTTCCTAGAAGAAAAGGAAGAATTAAAGTTATACGAATTCGCTTTAGAACAAATTAATAAACAACGCCCACATGTATTATCAGCTGAAATTGAAGCGATTTTAGCGCAAGCTTCGGAAGTAACTAGTGCACCAAGTAATACATTCGGGATGTTAAACAATGCTGACTTAGAGTTTCCAACAATTAAAGACGAAAATGGGGAAGAAGTACAAGTTACACATGGTCGTTATATTAACTTCTTAGAAAGTTCTGATCGTCGTGTACGAAAAGATGCGTTTAAAGCTGTATATGACACCTATGGCAAATTCCGTAACACATTTGCAAGTACGTTAAGTTCGCAAGTGAAAAAGGATAATTTTTACGCGAAAGTTCGTAACTACAAATCCGCAAGAGAAGCAGCTTTATCAAATAACCATATTCCTGAATCCGTTTATGATAATTTAGTGGAAACAATTAATAAAAACTTACCATTACTACATCGTTACGTATCATTACGTAAGAAAATACTTGGCCTTGATGAACTTCATATGTATGATTTGTATACTCCACTTGTAAAAGATGTAAAAATGGAAGTTACGTATGAACAGGCGAAGGAGTTATCAATAAAAGGACTTGCGCCAATGGGTGAGGAATATATTTCCATCTTAAAGGAAGGTTTTGATAACCGTTGGGTTGACGTCCATGAAAATAAAGGTAAACGAAGTGGTGCTTACTCATCCGGTGCATACGGTACAAACCCTTACATTTTAATGAACTGGCAAGATAATGTAAATAACTTATTTACGTTAGTTCATGAGTTTGGTCACTCCATTCATAGTTACTATACACGTAAACATCAACCATATCCGTATGGTCATTACTCAATTTTTGTGGCAGAAGTTGCGTCTACATGCAATGAAAACTTATTAAGTGAATATTTATTGAATACATTAGATGATGATAAACAACGTCTGTACATTTTAAATAATTATTTAGAAACATTCCGTGGTACAGTATTCCGTCAAACGATGTTTGCTGAATTTGAACATGATATTCATGTGCGTGCACAAAATGGTGAAGCATTGACTGCGGATCTATTAACAGAAATTTATTATAACTTGAATAAGAAATACTTTGGTGATGATATTGTCGTTGATGAGGAAATCGGTTTAGAGTGGGCACGGATTCCACATTTCTATTACAACTACTATGTTTATCAATATGCGACAGGTTTCAGCGCAGCAACAGCATTAAGCAAACAAATCTTAGAAGAAGGCAAGCCGGCAGTGGACCGTTACATTAACGGCTTTTTGAAAGCAGGTAGTTCCGATTATCCAATTGAAGTGTTGAAAAAAGCTGGTGTAGATATGACAACAGCTGAACCAATTGAGAATGCATGTAAAGTATTTGAAGAAAAGTTAACAGAAATGGAAAACTTGTTAGCTAAGCTTCAATAATAAATGAAAAGAAGGACAGCTTTATTGGCTGTCCTTTTTTTGTGTCATTGAAATTTGTTTTTAAACAGGCTCCAAATTCTGTCTCGATAATTTAAGTATATAAAAAATAATAAAATGGAAATAAATAATAGTAGAGCGGTTAGGAAGAAAGGGTACATTTTTAAAATCCCGAAAATGAAAAAGAAAAATGAAACGATTATAAAAATAATTAAAGCTGACATAATAATAAGATCCATGAATATCACCGCTCTTATAAGGATTGTCTTTAAAATATTATGTACAAGCGAAGAGAATTATGATGTTTTCGGTAATTGTTACGAAAATGTGAAATAATTAACTAAGCCTTGCATTAAGAAAATTAATTTGTTATTATAATGGTGTGAAGTTATTCACAAGCAAACATATACCCCTTTGTTTGACCGTGAAAATTTCTCCCATCCCCTTTGTTCGTAACAAAGAAAGAGAGGTTTCAGTTAGACCACCCATCTACTGAAACCTCTCTTTTCTAT
>NZ_JAACYS010000050.1 GCF_009996845.1 Pallidibacillus pasinlerensis
CCGTATACCAAAGGGGTGGAATAATGAAAATTTATGGGTTTACTGTTGATGATGTAGGTCGATGCAAACATTATCATAGAGAGAATGATATTATTTCGATAAAATTTAAATGTTGTAACAAGTATTATCCATGTTTTAAATGTCATGAGGAGTCAGAAAATCATATAATGCAGCCTTGGTCACAAGAAGAATTTGATCACTATGCGATTTTGTGTGGAAACTGTAAGAAGGAATTAACGATTAATGAATATCTAAAAAACGGTAAATGTATATATTGTCATAGTGGGTTTAACCCAAATTGTTCATTACATTACCATATTTATTTTGATCTTCCTAAACATAGTCCGACAAATTAATTATTTTTACTCATTATTTCCAAAAAAATAAAGGGCAAGATTTTGCCCTTCCCTATTGCCCTAATTTGCTCCTAACAATTTTTCTATATCTTCTTTTATCTTCATCGGTGAAACATTTGAAGCAAAGCGTTTTACAACTTTTCCGTTACGGTCAACGAGGAACTTAGTGAAATTCCACTTTATCGTTTCACTACTGAGGACACCTTTTGCTTCCTTTTTTAAGTATTTAAATAATGGATGAGCATTTTCTCCGTTCACATCCACTTTCGCAAACATCGGAAAAGTAACCCCATAGTTCATTTCACAAAACTCAGCTATGTCCTCTTCTGTACCTGGTTCTTGACCACCAAATTGGTTACAAGGAAAACCAAGAACTTCAAAACCACGCTCATAATATTCATCATATAATTGTTGTAATTCCTTATATTGTGGTGTGAAACCACATTTACTCGCGGTATTTACAATTAAAAGTACTTTTCCACTAAATTTCTCTAGGCTAATCTCTTCACCTTGTATCGTTTTTGCGGAGTATGAATAAACAGTCATTTGAAACACTCCTTTCTATTACTTCACAGTTGTTTTTAGTTTAGCAAAAGAAAAATGAAAGTAACAGTTTTAAGATTAAAAAAAAAGGCCATCCTACATTAGAAAAACTTTTATTCCTCGCCTTTCTTCAGACCTCTTGTAAATCTACTGCATTCTCGTTGTAAATTTATGTTAAGATATTGAAAAAATTGTCGTACGTTAGATTATTATGTAGTTTTCTCTATAATTTACTAGAATCATACGAAATCATGTCAATTATTGTCTATTTTTTTAGAAAATATAGAATTGAATTAATATACAAGCGATGTTATTATAAAAAGTGGAGGCAACATGATAGACTCTATCGAAAAAATAATTTTAAAAGGAGGAGTTTATTAATATGAGCCAAACAGCAATTCAACTACGAGAAAAAGTAGAGAAGTTTTTACAAGGTACTAAACGACTTTACATTAATGGTGAATTTGTTGAAAGCGCTTCCGAGAAAACCTTCGAATCTATTAACCCTGCAACAGGTGAGGTTCTAGCACACGTATCAGAGGCTGGTCCAGAAGATATTGATCGCGCTGTAAAAGCTGCTCGTGTCGCTTTCGATGAAGGACCATGGTCAAAAATGACCCCTGCTGAAAGAAGTCGATTAATTTATAAATTAGCTGATTTAATGGAAGAAAATAAAGAAGAATTAGCGGAATTAGAAACACTTGATAACGGTAAACCAATTCGTGAAACGAGAAATGCGGACCTTCCACTAGCAATAGAGCATTTACGTTACTATGCTGGCTGGACAACAAAAATTGTTGGTCAAACAATTCCTGTAAATGGCCCATACTTAAACTACACAAGACATGAGCCTGTAGGTGTTGTTGGACAAATCATCCCATGGAACTTCCCGCTACTCATGGCAATGTGGAAGATGGGGGCAGCACTTGCTACAGGATGTACAATTGTACTTAAGCCTGCTGAGCAAACACCACTTTCTGCATTATACTTAGCTGAGTTAATCGAAGAAGCTGGATTTCCTAAAGGTGTTGTAAACATTGTACCAGGTTTTGGTGAAACTGCAGGTCAACCACTTGTAGATCACCCACAAGTAGATAAAATTGCCTTTACAGGTTCAACTGAAGTTGGAAAACTAATCATGGGACGTGCTTCTAAGTCCTTAAAGCGTGTAACTCTAGAATTAGGTGGAAAATCACCAAACATCATTTTACCAGACGCAGACTTCTCAAAAGCAATCCCTGGTGCACTAAATGGTGTAATGTTTAACCAAGGTCAAGTTTGCTGTGCTGGTTCACGTGTATTCATTCAGAAAAAACAATATGATAACATCGTTGCTGACATGGTTAGCCATGCTAAGAGCATCAAGCAAGGCTTCGGCTTAAAAGAAGATACTGAAATGGGACCACTTGTTTCCGATGAACAACATAAGAAAGTTTTAGGCTACGTGGAAAAAGGGGTTGAAGAAGGTGCCGAACTTTTAACAGGTGGAGATGTACCATTTAAACAAGGTTACTTCGTTGAGCCAACAATCTTTGCGAACGTTGACAACGAAATGACAATTGCTAAAGAAGAAATCTTCGGTCCTGTAATTGCTGCTCTCCCATATGACGATATTGATGACTTAATTGATCGTGCAAACGACAGCGCATATGGATTAGCTGCTGGAGTTTGGACACGTGATGTAGCAAAAGCTCACTACATTGCTGAAAGACTCAGAGCAGGTACTGTATGGGTGAACTGCTATAACGTGTTCGATGCGGCAAGTCCATTTGGTGGTTATAAGCAATCTGGTATCGGACGTGAAATGGGATCATATGCTCTAGACAACTATACAGAAGTTAAGAGCGTATGGGTTTCTCTAAAATAATATAAAAATACTTACGAAAGGGGCTGATTTTTGTCAGCCCCTTATATCTATCTAAGAAATTATGACAATAAAATTTAGTTATTGTTTTGCCTCCCCTCAAAACAATCTTTACAAATAATCTTCCCCTCATTTTGAATAAACGCTTTTAATTCCGTAAATCCTCGTGATTTTGGATAACACATTTTCACATAAACTTCTTCATATGCTTCAATATTTTTCCCACAAAATGAATAAGTTGGTTCTATTTTAAACATGATTAATCCTCATTTCACCGTAATTTTTTCAAAAAATATTTTCTATCATTCTATCATATTAAAAAATTCAGTTATATTTCAGACCTATTACAATCCTCCTATTTTGAAACATTCTCTTAAAAAATTTTAATCCGTACGTAATTCGACTGTAAGACAAGCTTGTTAAGATAGATATGCTTAATTAAGGAGGAACAATAGTGATTAAATCAATCCAATTAATGTTCGTCGGTTTTTTTTCAATTAGTTTATTTACAAATCCATTTATGGATGAACAAACAACAATTACAAATGATGTTAATATAAATGAATCAAATATAGCAGAGTTACAATCCGATACGCATGCTGAGCGAAAAATATATGAAAAAACTTTAAATGAAGAACTTTTGGAAGTGGGTGAAACGTTTACCGTAACAGCAACAGCTTATACAAAAGACTGTGCTGGATGTTCAGGAATTACAAAAACAGGAATAAATTTAAATGAAAATCCTGATATGAAAGTTATCGCCGTTGACCCATCTGTTATTCCACTTAATTCAAAAGTTTATGTTGAAGGTTATGGATACGCAGTTGCTGGTGACACAGGTGGCGCAATTAAAGGTAATAAAATTGATCTATACTTTCAAAGTGAAAGTGAAGCTATCAATTGGGGCGTCCGTTCTGTAGATATTACAATAATTGATTCATAAAAAGGTCTGACTAGTTAAGGTCAGACCTTTTTTTACATAGTGTACAATCCTCATTAATTACATCGCAATATTTTACACGCTCACCCTTTCCAACTTATACCAGTTGGCCATCTCTTCTCCTGATACAGATGGACTATAATAGAAACCTTGAATCTCATCACAATTTAACTCCTGTAAAATTGTCAGTTGATTTTTCGTTTCTACCCCTTCTGCGACAGTTTTTTTCCCCATTCGTTTACTCATTTCAATAAAAGATTTTACGATATATCGATTGTCATAACTACATTCAATATCCCGAATGAATGAGCGATCAAATTTAACCGTATCAAATGGAAACTCAGATAATGTTGTAAATGACGTATAGCCTTTTCCTAAATCATCTAAGGCAAATGAAAATCCTAATTCCCTCAACTGTGAAAATTGTTGATTAACAATGTCTGTTTTATGTAGAATTGCTTCTTCGGTTATTTCGATTTCAAAAATATCAGGTGAAACACAATGATGTTGAAAAATTTTATGAATCGTTTTAACTAAAGTTGGATTTAAAAAACTTTTCGGCGATAAATTAAATGACACACCTTTAACAGGAACATTATCTCTTTCCCATTGTTTTACTTGTTCACAAACAGTATTGACGACAAGTTCCATCATTTTTCCATTTAGCCCATATTCCATCACTAAAGGAATAAAAATTCCTGGTGACACATTCCCATATTGTGGATGTTTCCATCGAAGCAGTGCCTCAGATCCAGCAATTTTTCCTTCGCTAATGTTTATTTTCGGTTGATATTCGATATGTAGTGCATTATTTTTAATCGCATCATGCAAGTCGTCCCGCAATATAGTTGGGGCAATAGTGATGTTCATTCTGACACCTCTTGTAATTGTACTTTTATGCACCTTTTTGCATTAAAATAATTATATAGAAATAATATACTTTCCTCAATGAGAATTACAATATTTGGTAAGAAAGAACTAACTAGATGCGATTTTTTTAAGTATTTAATCAATGATCGACTTAAATTGATTTAAATCAATCACCCATTGTTCATAAGGGGTCGAACGTTTTAATAAGAAGTTAGCGAATTTATTAATTTTATTATTATTTTCATTAAAAAATTCCACTTTTGCTGAGGCAGTATTAAAGAATAAATCATTTTGCCTTTCGTTTTTTTCTATTGATAAAATCGATAAATAAGATACTTTATTTACTATATCTCGAAAACAATTTTTGCAACTTCGACCATCACTTACTAAATTAAATAATGTTTCATCTTGCTGATTGATTGCTATTATAAAGGCTTGAAAAAGTTCTTCTACACTCGCATCCTGCAAATAATCATGTAATTTACCACTCGCTTTTAAAACCATTAATTGATGGGCGGAATCAACGCGATTGGATCGGTGAGTTGTACTCCCATAAAAATGAACACAAAAATGCCCTCGAAAATCATTTTTTAATACACCTGCTCCATGAGGCATGCCAGCCATTGACGCAGCAATCATTTTATCTCCTGCTAAAACAATAATCGCTTTTCGATTCCAACTCCATTTACCGTTGTAAATTTTTTTCATAATCGCAGTTTCTTTGTTCGATAACGGTTGAACATCGGCATGGCGACTTCCTGCCCGCCTTTGTACACGAAACATTAATCCCGTTTCCACATCGATAATCATAAATTTCGACTTATTTGGGATGATTTCATCTACTTCTTCCCACGGTAACAATTCAACTCGAAACTAATTGGCGTATTCTCATCTTCCAATTTTGTGTCATCAGCAAAAATAGGTTTGCCACTGCCAAATAACATAATTACTAAGAGGAAACATTGTGCGATTTTTTTTATCATTGGAATCTCCCTTTTTCACCTATTTTTTGCTGTACTACAGTAAAATATTATTTCTAGATAAAAAAGAAGTACGCCTATCAACTAGCGTACTCCGAGCTTATATATATTTTTTTAATATTCTCCAGGCAATAAATAGTCCGCCTAAGATGACACCGATGCTTAATACAAAAAAGACAACACCGATCACAATTTCAATGAGTAATTTAATAATAAAAATAGCTGCTAAAACTACTAAAATTATTTTTATTATATCTTTAAAATCCATCGAAACACCCTCTCTTACGACGATTTCACTAACTATAATAAGTGTATCATTTAAATGAAGTTTTAAAAATAGGTATTTAACCTTATTCAAAATTCCAATTCGTTTTATTTTAAAATAAAAATTCGTATGTTAAAATATTTCTGTAATTGATGTATTTTAAATATATCTTTTAAGGGAAAGGGAGAGAATATTGAGAGGTATTATTGCAAACGAAAAACGAAAAATGTCCGATGAACAAACAATTGAATTTTTGAAAAAAGCAAAAGTTGCTCACGTTGCTACGGTCGATCAAGACGGGTATCCGTATGTAATTCCCCTCATTTATTATTTTAATGGGAAGGATAAAGTATATTTACATACAGGTAATTTACGCCAAAGTCATTTTGTAGAAAACATTGAACATAATCCGAAAGTAAGTATCGAAGTTTCTGAGATGGGGGATATTCATCCAGGTAAAAAGTATGCATGTCAGTCTGCGTTAGTGTATATGAGCGTTGTGTTATTTGGGCAAATAAAGAAAATTGATGATGATGCAAAAAAAGAATGGTTCTTTGATCGTCTATTAGAAAAATATGGAAACCCGGAATGGAACTTTGAAAAAGGCTACCCTGCCCTACCAAAAATCGATTTATTTGAAGTACAAATCGAAAAAATGACAGGAAAACTAAACGAAGGGTTTAGACATTAAGTTTCGGTGGCGGACGCTTTCCGCCGGCACGGTCTCAGCCTCCTCGTACCTGCGGGGACTTCGCCTCGAGCTATTCCCGCAGGACACTGAAAATGCTTCTTTGAGTTCACACCGCAAGAAAAAATGAGAAACACTCTGAGATCACTCATGCGAATTTACATCGCACGCAAAAAAGCGTTTAGCTTTTTTAAGATTTTTTCTGAGTCGCCGCCACCTCCACTTTTATCACTGTAACCTTTCCTTCTTCATAAAAAATATATAGCCAATTTAGTTAATCATCTTCTGTAATTCGTTCAGTTCGTATTCCCGTACTTTTCTTGGTAAAAATTTGCGGATTTCCTCATCGTTATAGCCAACTTGGATCCGTTTATCATCAACTAATATCGGACGTTTTAATATACTTGGATGTTTTTGAATAAGTTCATAAAGCTCTTTTAACTTCAACTGATTCAAATCTACCTTTAACTTTTGATATAATTTCGAACGCTTTGAAATAATTTCTTCCGTACCTTCATCCGTTAACCGCATAATGTTTTTTATTTCTTCTAAAGAAAGTGGTTCGTTTAAAATATTTCTTTCTTTAAAAGGGATATCGTTTTTTATTAACCAGTCCTTCGCTTTTCGACAAGACAAACAACTTGAAGTTACATACAATGTAACCATTCAACAACCTCTCCCTTCATTTAAAAATTCATATATTCTCATTTTAAATATTTAAATTTGAAATATTAGGCTAAAAAAATTAGTTTGCGTTATTTTCCACTTTCGTTAATATTTTTACCAATCCATCCATTTCTGTTTCTCTACAGTCAGCAAATATACGTTTCATTTTTTCTACATACTGCGGATAAATTTCATCCATTAATTGCGTTCCTGAATTTGTTATTTGTACAAACATAACACGCCGGTCTTCTTTACAAGGTGTTCTTTCGAGATAACCATTCTTTTCCAGTTTATCAACAACATACGTAATACTACTACTTGTGATCAATACTTTTTTACCAACTTTTTGAATGGGTTGTGCCCCTTCTTGATAAAGAAGTTCAAGAACAGAAAATTCATTATAATTCATTTTATATTTACTAATTAACTGTTTGATTGCTTCTTGGATAGAATGGGTGGTGCAAACCATTTTCTTATATACATTTATTAAATTATCATTTATTTTCATTGGTTTCCCTCCATTCTATATTACTTAGATTCACTTTTTACAACTTTAATTATCTTTACTTCGAGGTAATTATATCGTGAAATTCCTCGTCTGTCAAGGTGACCTACTATTTAGCATAAAAAGAGCACAGGAAATATGTGCCCTTATGTTTAAATCTTGTGGTGTTAAATATTTTAAACTACTTAAATAAAACCAAAACGACAACATCGTTCCAAATACAATGACCATCGTTAAATATACATACGTTTCTCCTGTCCATTTGCTTATATCTACAGCCCACGGCGGTTCGATAAAACTCATGCCAATTCCAGCAATTAACATCGCCCATCCGACAATAACTGTAGGATGATTTTCTTGTAAAAGTTTTACTGGATATAAAGTATAAAACGCGAGCGCCACACCAGATAATATCCCCCATACCACCGCACTCAACGGAACTTGCAAGCTCTGGAATGATCCATTTGTTAATAATAATAACGTTCCTATTAATGCTAGTAGAACTGAAGTGTATTTTTCAGATAGAACCGATCTTTCTTCGTTAATACTAAATAGATTAATATAAAAGCTGGACCTAAATATTGAAGTAATGTTGCGACCGCTGCATTTCCCTCATGAATGGATGCCATATATGTATACTCAACAGTCGTCATTCCAATTAAACTAAAAATAATCATTTGCATCGCTGTTTGTTTATTTTTCCAAATTGAAAATATGCTTTTTCCTTTATTCAAGAACATAGATAATATTAATAAAAGAACACCTGAAACTAGCAATCGAATGGTAACGAGCCAGTCGACAATTATATGGAAGTCTTGAAAACACTTTTGCGCCGTCGTTCCTGCAATTCCCCAAAAACTAGCTCCTAAAATTACAAGTATATAACCTAACCATCGTTTCTTATTTTCCACCAAAAGAGGCCCTCCCCTTCTCACCACCACAATTCTCAAGCAGAAACAATGATAACATGTTTCATTTCCTACAATATAGTATAATTAATATATATATAAAAAGTTTGAACTGTCTTGGTTTTTTGACCGGCAATGATTGATACAGAAAGGAGAACGTTTATATTGAAAGATGAAAAAATGATCGCAGCTGAGAGACAAGAATTTATAATATCCCAATTAAAAAAATCTAAAGAACCGATCTCTGGAAATCAATTTGCGAAAATGACAAACGTAAGTCGTCAAGTAATTGTCCAAGATATTTCCATTTTAAAAGCGAAAAAAGAACCAATCGTCGCCACAAGCCAAGGGTACATATATTTTCAAGAAGAAGCAGATAAAGGATTGGAAAAAAGAGTCATCGTATGTAAACATGCTCCTGAACAAACGAGAGAAGAATTATATACAATTGTTGACCACGGTGTAACTGTTAAAAATGTAATAGTAGAGCATCCTGTTTACGGTGATATTACCGCCGATTTACGATTAAGTAACCGAAAAGAAGTAGATCACTTTATTAAAAAAGTTGAAGAAACAAATTCTCCTTACTTATTAACATTACGCGACGGATTACATTTACATACTATTGAAGCGGATTCAGTTGATAAGATTGATGAGGTTTGTGAGGAATTAGAAAGAAAAGGGATTTTGATTAAATAGTTAGTTTTGGAATGTTTGTTTTGTCGGCGAATTGAATGTTTTCCACTTTTTGGCTTTTCGTGAACAAATTATATTTGGTGGTTGAGTGAAATATCCTTGAAATGAGATATCAAAGATATTTATGTTTGGATTGTGCTTGAAATGTCCTTGAGATGTGGGCTCATGGACATTTTGAGGCGATTTCAAGACTGAAATGTCCGCGAGAAGCGGGCTCATGGACATTTTGAGGCGATTTCTTGTCCGAAATGTCCGCGAGAGACGCTATCATGGACATTTTGTATCAATTTCACTTCCTAAATGTCCACGAGAAGCGGGCTCATGGACATTTTGAGCTGATTTCAAGCCTGAAATGTCCGCGAGAGACGCTATCATGGACATTTTGTATCAATTTCACTTCCTAAATGTCCACGAGAAGCCACATCAGAGACATTTTGAGCTGATTTCAAGCCTGAAATGTCCGCGAGAGACGCTATCATGGACATTTTGAATCAGTTTCACGGCCGAAATGTCCACGAGAAGCGGGCTCATGGACATTTTGAGGCGATTTCTTGCCCGAAATGTCCGCGAGAGACGCTATCATAGACATTTTGAATCAGTTTCACGGCCGAAATGTCCACGAGAAGCCGCATCAGAGACATTTTGAGCTGATTTCAACACCGAAATGTCCACGAGAAGCCGCATCAGAGACATTTTGAGCTGATTTCAAGCCTGAAATGTCCGCGAGAAGCCGCATCAGAGACATTTTATATCAATATCACGGGCGAAATGTCCACGAGAAGACGCATCAGAGACATTTTGAGCTGATTTCAAGACCGAAATGTCCGCGAGAGACGCTATCATGGACATTTTGAATCAGTTTCACAGCCGAAATGTCCACGAGAGACGCTATCATAGACATTTTGAATCAGTTTCACGGCCGAAATGTCCACGAGAAGCCGCATCAGAGACATTTTGAGCTGATTTCAAGACCGAAATGTCCGCGAGAGACGCTATCATAGACATTTTGAATCAGTTTCACGGCTGAAATGTCCGCGAGAAGCCGCATCAGAGACATTTTGAGCTGATTTCAAGCCCGAAATGTCCACGAGAAGCGGGCTCATGGACATTTTGAGGCGATTTCAAGACTGAAATGTCCGCGAGAGACGCTATCATGGACATTTTGTATCAAATTCACTCTCGAAATGTCCACGAGAGACGCTATCATGGACATTTTGCGTCAAATTTACTGTCAAAATGTCTTCGAAATCCGGAAATTTCAAAAGCTACATAAGAAGCATCAGCATCCATAATAAAAACTATAAATCAAAGTTTAATAATCTTAATTTCATACTTTTAAAAAAATCACATTGTAATCTATCCCCCGTTCCATTAGTATAAAACTGATAGACAAACAGCTTGAGGAGGTAATTTTGTGAAAGGATATTTAGCAAACGGTTTATTCGGACTTGGCGATCGCTTAGTAAACGAACTTATTGCCAAAGAATTACGTGAACTTTTTAACAAACACAATCTCACTCTCGATTTATATGTACCACAAGAAAATTTAGCAATTAACGATAAAAACAGTTATGCCGATAGTATTATGATTGCTGACGGTGACGATGCTTTTCTAAAAGAATCCGATTTTGTAATTGCCGTTATTGATGGTGTGGAAATCGATTCCGGTGTTGCCTGTGAAATTGGGGTTGCGACTACTTTAGGTAAAAAAGTATTCGGCCTCTTAACCGATACCCGTCAACAAGGCACGGGAAACAAAAAGAAAATCGAAGCATTAATTAATGATCCAACCGAAAATCAATTCGTATATCGTAACCTTTATGTCGTCGGTAAAATTAAAAAATCCGGTGGTATTTATTCTGATATTGAATCACTAAAAAACGCCATCCTAACTTTCGCAAAAGAAAAATAATAGAAATAAAAAAAGCTCGTTCAGAAAGAATGAGCTTTTTTAACCGCAACCATTATATTCAATTTAAGCTTGTTCCTCCGTCGTTATCCGCGTAACAATCGCTTGAATAATCGACATTAGAATCGAGGCGATAATTGCACTACCAAAACCATCTACTTCAAATCCATCGACCAATTGGGCTGTCCAATAAAATACGATTCCATTAATGATAATTAAAAATAATCCTAAGGTGAGCATTGTAATCGGTAATGTTAATAAAATTAAAATCGGTTTTACTATAATATTGATAATCGTCAAAATGATGACAAACAATACTGCAACACCATAATGTTCGATTGACACTGAAGGCATTAAGGCATCAATTAATAGTAATCCTGCCCCGATTAAAAATATTCGTAGTATCCAAATCATTTTTATATCCTCCCATTATTCTCAATTATATCATATTTCGCTAAAGCTTCTTTTATACCTTCTAGCATAATCAAACATTATGATAATGCAACAGAAAGTTTGTGAATTCGTTTACAAACTCAAAATTCGATAGTAAAATAAACGGTGTAATCGTTTTTAAACCATTTACTTTTTTTTTTAATTAGAGAAGATGATATGATGACATTTCCAGTTTTAGAAGGTAAAGTTGCAATCGTAACTGGCGCAGCAATGGGAATGGGGAAGGCTACTGCCAAACTATTCGCTGAAGCACGCACAAAAGTTATAGTTGCAGACTTTAATGAAGAAAAAGGTCTTGAAACTGTAAAGGAAATTCTTGAAGCTGGTGGTACAGCTCATTTTATAAAAGTTGATGTATCAGATTCTGAACAAGTTCAAAACATGGTGAAAGGAACTATCGAAAAATATCATCGACTTGATGTAGCTGTAAACAATACGGCATTAACGCCTGATGATAAACTAGTTTCTGAGTTTGATGAAGAATATTGGGATCGTCTAATGGCTGTTGACTTAAAGGGTGTCGCTTTATGTATGAAATATGAACTACAACAATTGATTACACAAGGTGAAGGCGGTTCAATCATTAACACTTCTTCTGTTAGCGGTTTCCGTCCACAACCACAAAATATCGCATACGTTGCAGCAAAACACGGTGTAGTCGGCATGACAAAAGGTGCCGCATTAGAAAATGGTCACCATAATATTCGAGTTAACTCCGTGGCACCTGGTGCAATCGATACACCCATGCTTCGTGGTGCGCTAGAACAATTCGGACTGAAAGAAGAAGATTACGCACCACAACTAAGTATATTAAACCGTTTCGGTAAACCTGAAGAAGTTGCCCAAGCAAGTTTATGGCTAGCTTCTGATCTTTCATCTTATGTAACTGGCACAACTATTCACGTAGATGCAGGTTACACTAGTCGTTAATTATTAAAAATCCATTAATCACTATTTTAACTGTAAAAAAGCGCAAAGGCTTCCAACCTTTGCACTATATTTTTAATATACCCGGTCACCATTGAAAATAGAATTTTTAACGATTACATAGTCCACATTACGTAAAGCACTTAATGTTTTTCCACCAGCATATGAAATTGAAGATTGTAAGTCCTCTTCCATTTCAGTTAACGTATCTTGTAAAGGTCCTTTATATGCAACCCACATTTTTTTACCTTCTACGTTTCTTCTTTCACCTTTTTGGAATTCAGAAGCAGAACCGAAATATTCTTTATAAAGTTTACCGTCTTTTTCTACTGTTTGACCTGGTGATTCTTCATGGCCTGCAAACAATGAACCAATCATCACCATTGACGCGCCGAAACGAATGGATTTTGCAATATCACCATGTGTACGGATTCCACCGTCAGCAATTAAAGGCTTTGTAGCCGCCTTTGCACACCAACGAAGGGCAGCCAATTGCCAGCCTCCAGTACCGAAGCCAGTTTTAATTTTTGTAATACATACTTTACCTGGACCGATTCCAACTTTTGTCGCATCTGCCCCTGCTTGTTCTAAATCACGAACCGCTTGTGGTGTACCAACATTACCGGCAATAACAAAACTATTTGGAAGGTATTTTTTAATATGTTTGATCATACTGATGACAGTATCCGCATGTCCGTGAGCAATATCAATAGTAATGTATTCTGGAGTTAATCCTGCTTCAGCTAACTCTTCAACAAATGCATATTCTTCGTCTTTTACTCCGACAGAAATCGAAGCATATAGACCACGTTCTTGCATATCTTTTACAAAATCTAAACGTGTTTCCGGATTGAAACGATGCATAATATAAAAATAGTCATTTTCAGCTAAATATAACGCTATTTTCTCATCAATAATTGTTTGCATATTAGCTGGAACAACTGGTAACCGGAATTTACGTCCACCAAATTCGATTGATGTATCACACTCTTTACGACTTTTCACGATACATTTTTCTGGAATTAATTGAATATCTTCATAATCAAATACATTTTCCATGATACCCACCTCAAAAACGAATGATTTTTTAAAAACATCAATAAATGTTCGACCTTTGATAATATACCCTATTTTGCAGTCGCTGTCAAAAGTTTTAATTATTAGTTTTTTCGTACAAGATCCCGGATTCTTTTCTTACTCAAAAAAAGACGTATGTCAGCAATGATGACATACGTCTTTTGTACTATTTATCACATAGGTCCCCAGTTGATCCAAACAGCCATCGCCATAAAAATCATGCCGATTGCAAACCAAATGAGTACAAGGGGTACCGCAAATTTAAACCATTTTGTAAGTGGAATGCCGGAAATCGCCAAGATCGCCATTAATGTTCCAGATAGAGGATTAATCACATTGGTAAAACCGTCTCCCATTGTATAAGCTTGCACGGCAACTTGTCTTGGAATGTTCATTAAATCTGCTAATGGAGTCATAATTGGCATCATGATAGACGCATGGGCTGTGCCTGAAGAAACGACAAAATTAAAAAGTCCATGGACAATAAACATGGCAATTGCCCCAGTTACATTGGAAAACGATTGAATTGTCGCATAAATACCTTGAACAATCGTATCAATAATCATCCCGTTTTCCATTACAATGACAATTCCTCGAGCTAAACCAATAATAGCGGCTCCGTAAAAAATGTTTTTACATCCATCTATAAAAGTTTGAACAAAGGCATTTGCACCCATTTTATCAAAAATAGCGGTTAATAATGCAATAAGAATAAACATCGCTGCTAGTTCATTAGTCGACCAATCCCACCTAAGTGCACCATAAATATAAATACCGATTCCGAATATTAACGGGGTAAGTACGAACAGATGTCGCAAGTTGAATTCTAATGTTATACTTTTCTGCATTTGAACGTCTAATTTCGGGAACCGATTCTCTGCTAATATACTTTTCTTTGGATCTTTTTTTATACGATTTGCATACCAAATAATATAAAGTAGTGTAACGATTACAATCATCATAAAAATAACAAAACGATATGCTAAACCAGAATAAATAGGGAGCTCAGCTAATTGTTGTGCAAGTCCAGTCCGAATTGGGTCCATAAATCCAATGGCAAATCCGGAGTACGCCCCTAAATACATGACAGCAACACCGACAAGGGCATCCAAATTCATCGCCTTCGCTAAACTTATCCCAATCGGAATAAACGCAATAACTGAAATGGAAATAATACCCATTCCACCTAATATAGATAGCATGCTAATTATTGCTGCAAATAATAACCATTCGCGATTTTTTGTTTTTTGAATTGTTTTTAAGATTAATGCATCAATAGCACCAGTCTTCTCAATGACAGTAAAGGTACCTCCAATAATTAAAACGAGGAAAATCATATCTGAAGCACGAATGAATCCTTCTTGAATCGCTAAAAAAATGTCAAAAAAGTCGATTGGTTGCCGTTCTACGAATTTGTAACTGTCTGGAACGATTGTTGTTATTCCAAGTTCATTTGTTTGTCTTTCAAAGGATCCTGCAGGAATGATATAAGTTAAAATTGCCACCAAAACAAGTACACAAAATAAAATAACATAAGCGTCTGGTCGAAAGTTTTTATTATTCTTATTATCTCGAAACATAGATCTGATGTCCTTTTTCTTTCATTATTTCTCAAAAAGAATAAATTATAGGGAAAACTTATCGCATTCGCAACCATTATGACTTATATAAGCACCAATATAATGATAATTGTAAAGAAAACCGAACTCAAAATTTCAGTTATTCCAATCGTCTTGATCGAAACTTTTTTACCGTATAAAATAATTGCTCTTATGGTACTAAATAAATAACTAAGAGCAAAACCAAATTGACCAATGATGATGAAAACAGCTTGCAATCCGATATGATATGCCCATGATACATATTTATACTTTACATTTTTCTTTTCCCGAATCATTGTTTTTACATAAAAAATTGTACCAAGAAAATATAAGAAAATAAGTAGAAAAATAAGGACAGCTTTTTCATCGATTATACCTGTCCCATAAAAATAGCTTGCAAGTCCACCAATTCCAAAAATAAAGACTGCAATTATATCATTCAATAAGGCTCGATCTTGTTTTTGCTTAGAAAAATACATGTTGATGTAGAAAAATGGAATCATAGCAAGTCCAAAATAAATGAGACGCGGTTCGTCTAACAATGGATAAAGTAAAAATAGTAATGCTGAAAGGAAAAAGAAAACAAACGATTTTATAAATTCTTTCTGTTTCTTTGTTTTCTTTAGCGACATTAAGAACGGATACGTCGACAAATAGAGAAATAACCATGCTAAAAATAAAGGAATATGTCCAATTTTCGGATTTCCAAGTAGAACATTTAATAAAAACGGAATTATAAGCATCGCCCAAGCACCATGTTGTTTCGGTATCACTGGCTTCATGTCCTCCACCTCATTCCATTAAAAACTACACAAAATTATAATTGGTTTAACCATTTTTAACTGTGAATTTTTTTACATCTTTACCGTTTTTCAACTTTGCAATTGTATACGATACAAAATCCCGCTTGAAATTTACAAGCGGGATTAATTTTATTCTGATTTCGTATAATTGTATACAAGCTCATCCTGTTCTTCATTGTAATCGACAAAAAGATCATGACCATCAAAGAACCATAAATCACGTTCTTCAACATAAAATACAAGGCCATCTTTTTCTGTATGTGCAGCCATATCTAAAGGCGAATTATCCTTAGTAAAGCCTAATGCATAACCGGGTTGGACGGGGCTTGTACCATATATTTGACTATAAAATTTAATTTTATCTCCATTTTCCAATCCCATTTCTTCTTTAAACCATTTAATCGCTGCATCACTTACTTCAATTTTCATTAGCTCACTCCTCTAAACGAATCTAAACATTATTATAGATATAATTTCCTATATTTACTAATAATTATACCTATGGAAAAAATCAGCAATATGTATCATTTTTTATAATAAAATAATTTTACTAATATTTTTGTGAAATAGTTCACCAACACCCACTTTTTACTTTATTTTTGAATGCAAGAAAAGTCAAGTGAATCAACTATCTATTATTTGACTTTTCCCTTTCTTAAGAATTTAATAGTTTTATATTATCAAGAGAGGGATATTTTATGTTAAAAAGAAAATACGCTAATCATCCAGGCTGGAAACGCATCCTTTCAAGTGAAAATAAACAATCTTTTATCCATGATAAAAATTTTCATGGCTATATCTCACTATATAAAATGGAGGAAGTTGCGACTCCCCTTTTTGTTACTTATGAGAATAATGAACCACTGTGCATTGCTGATAACGGCTATACTTGGCTCCACCAACTACCAATCAATCAAAACTTTGCTGTTACAACAATGTTTAACGAAAATGGCCAAATTGTCCAATGGTATATTGATATTTGTGAAAATATTGGTTTAGAAAATAACATTCCTTATTTTGATGACTTATTTTTAGATATCGTAATTTTACCTTCGGGTGAGGTATTTGTCCTCGATCAAGATGAATTGCAAGAAGCATATCAAACGAAACAAATTACAAATGCTCAATACAATTTAGCCTTAGATGTTTTAAAAAAGCTACAGCATTTGATTAAAATCGGAAAATTAGGTTTGCTAAATCAATCAATTGAACATCTCAATCTATTAAAGTAGAGATGATAAAATGCAAGATACAATTCGCGAAACATTTTATACAATTTGCCAAACAAGAATGTAAAAACTATACACCACTGTACGAATATTTGTCTTTTCAAATTGCGAAAGATGAAATGTTAGCAGCAAATTATCTTATAAAAAACAAAAGATTGCTTGAGTTTATTGATGGAGACGGTGTACAACTCCTCCCCACCATTACTAATAATATCCCAAAAAACTTAACTCTTTGTATTTTTCATATGTTGCCAATCAAATGGAAGTTCGTGAAAAGTTGTTATTAACGATTAAAAAATTGGACTCCAAAGGGACGTTTTTCATCTTTACAATAATATTTCTGATTCACGCCTCCACTTAGATTATTATATTAATGGAATAGAATATACGAGTACGATTGCTGAAACAGACGCCCACGGTCGATGGTTTAAATGGTTAACTAACTGAATATAAAACGGAATATTTTTAATAAATAGAATTTTATTGACAATATAATTTTCTGAATATAAAATAAATAAAAACTATTAATTCTTATAATCTATTAAAATCTAAAAGGAGTGGATAAAATGATTACACCATTAACACCTATAGATTGGAAACGAAGAGCCGTAAAGTATTATCCAAATAAAATTGCCGTTATTGATGAAGAGAAACAATTTACATACAAAGAGTTTGCAAATCGTGCTGACCGACTTTCCAAAGCCCTTTATAATGCTGGTGTTCGACAAGGTGATCATATTGCTGTCATGCTTCCGAACACACATTATATGTTGGAGTGTTTTTACGGGATTGCTCAACTCGGTGCGGTTATGGTTCCACTCAACTATCGAATTTCTGCAGAAGATATGGAATATATTATTAACCATAGTGATGCGAAAATGTTAATTGTCGATGAAGAGTTCACTCCACCAATTGAAAAAATTGTCGAACGTTTGAATTTAGAACAAATCATCGTCGTTGCAGTTGACGGATTTCAAACAAATTTAAACGCCGTATATTATGAAGACTTTATAAAACATGTGTCAAATGTAGAACTTCCGCAAATCGAAATTGATGAGAATGATCTTTTAACAATTAATTATACAAGTGGCACAACTTCAAGGCCTAAAGGAGTTATGTTAACACACCGGAATAACTATCTTAATGCCGCTGACTTTTTATATCATTTACGTGTACATCACGATGATGTTTATTTACATACCCTTCCGCTTTTCCATGTAAACGGTTGGGGGGGAATTTGGGCCATTACTGCCGCGGGAGCAACCCATGTTTGTTTACGTAAAGTAGACCCACCTGTTATTCTTGACTTATTTGAAAATAAAGGTATCACGTTCTTCTGTGCTGCACCAATTGTTCTTAACATGATTATGAACCATCCAAAAGTGAAAGAAACGAAGATTACTAGAAAAATGCGGATGGCAACTGCTGGCGCACCACCTGCTGCAGCGATTATAAAAAAAGCACAACAATTACTCGGATTAGACATCATCCATGTGTATGGACTAACGGAAACAACTCCATTTATTCTTTACTGTGAGTGGAAGGAAGTATTCAACTCATTATCTGAGGATGAACAAGCAACTATTAAGGCTAGACAAGGGGTTGAAATGATTTTTAACGGGGAAACGAAAGTTGTTCGTCCAAACGGAGAAGAAGTTGAATGGAATGGTGAAGAAGTCGGAGAAATTGTTGCCCGTGGAAACACTGTAATGAAAGGGTATTATAAAGATCCGGAAAAAACAAACGAAGAAATTGTTGATGGTTGGTTCCATACGGGAGATTTAGCTGTCGTCCATCCAGACGGATATATAGAAATTCGTGACCGTGCGAAAGACATCATTATTTCCGGTGGAGAAAATATTTCTTCAACAGAAGTAGAAAGTGGACTTTACAAACACCCTGCTGTTTTAGAATGTGCTGTCGTTGCTGTACCTGATGAAAAATGGGGAGAAGTACCAAAAGCCGTTATCGTTTTACAAGAAGGTGCAGAAGTGACAGAACAAGAAATCATAACTTATTGCCGTGACAATATGGCTCACTTTAAAGCTCCAAAGTCAGTTGAATTTGTCGATGCTTTACCAAAAACAGCAACAGGTAAAATTCAAAAATTCAAGTTACGCGAAAAAAATTGGAAAGGTGCAAAAAGGGTTAACTAATATGATGATTGAGGCAAGTGGGGTGCTGTTTGTGAGTGCTACTTGCCTTATTTTTTCATTATGCTGATTCCCTAAAAACCTGTGCCAAAATGATAGTTTTTAAAAGTACCATTTTACATTATTGGTGCAAATGATGCGCCATAAGTTCGGGTTGTCATTTTCTCACAGACATTTTCATCGTAATTCTTATCCAAAATGTCCTTGACAACAACTCTCGCGAACTTTTCAAGATCATTTTCATCACAAAATGTCCTTGACAACGCCTCTCATGGACATTTCAAGATCATTTTCATCACAAAATGTCCTTGACAACAACTCTCGCGGACATTTCAAGACCATTTTCATCACAAAATGTCCTTGACAACGCCTCTCGCGGACATTTCAAGATCATTTTCATCACAAAATGTCCTTGACAACAACTCTCGCGGACATTTCAAGACCATTTTCATCACAAAATGTCCTTGACAACAACTCTCGCGGACATTTCAAGCTCATTTTCATCACAAAATGTCCTTGACAACGCCTCTCATGGACATTTCAAGATCATTTTCATCACAAAATGTCCTTGACAACGCCTCTCATGGACATTTCAAGATCATTTTCATCACAAAATGTCTATGACAACGCCTCTCATGGACATTTCAAGATCATTTTCATCACAAATTGTCCTTGACAACAACTCTCGCGGACATTTCAAGATCATTTTCATCACAAAATGTCCATGACAACGCCTCTCATGGACATTTCAAGCTCATTTTCATCACAAAATGTCCTTGACAACAACTCTCGCGGACATTTCAAGCTCAACACAAGCCCAAAATGTCCACGACAACAACTCTCGTGGACATTTCTAACGCAAAACAAGCCCAAAATGTCCACAACAACACCACTCGCAGACATTCCCACCATTTTACTTCACATTATGTCCTCGATCCATCTTCTATCAGACATTCCAACACAAAATTCAAATTACTTTATCCTTATACCATCCCCCACATAAAAAACGGCTGTCTAGATTCATAAACCCTCCTCTAGACAGCCGCACAACGAAACCAAATCAAAAACTAGTTCCACAAAACAATATCTTACTTTTTAAACTTCACAAACAAATCTCTCACCGTCTCAACAACGGTTCTAGTCCCACCAAGTTCATGGGTTCCTTCCATTGTCATCGCGATTAACAAGTCCTGTTCTTCAGTGTTATATGCGACAAACCAGCCATTTTCAACCCCTTGTTCACCTTGGGCAGCTTTTCCGACTTCTGTTGTTCCTGTTTTCCCAGATAATGGTAAGTCGTCCATGTTAGCTGGTTTTCCTGTCCCACTCGTAATAACTTTTCGTAAGTAGTCAGCAATTAAATTCGCATGTTCTGGAGATACGACTCCTTCTTTCCAAATTTCTCCCTTTTCTTCCTCTTCCAACAGAACCGGTTTAATTAAATTTCCTTCATTTATAAACGCACCATAACTTAATGCTAAATGCATAATATTTGTTTGCACTTCCCCTTGTCCATATGCAGTATCTGCTAATAAAATTTCATCATTTAATTCACCATCATTTGAAATTTGTGAAGGTTGAAGTGCATAAGAGTATGGAATTTCTTCAGTGAAACCGAACTTTTTAAGTCCTGCAATATAATCCTTCTCACCCATATTTAGCGCTGTTCGTGCAAAGTAAATATTATCAGATAATACCATCGCATCTTCTAATTTTACAGGACGTCCTGGATCAGATACGCGAGTAATATGGTATGTTCCCCAAGTTTCATCCTTTTGCCATCTCTTACCAGATATATTCATTTCCGTATCCGGTGTTATCGTACCATTTTCTAATCCGATTGCCGCTGTATATATTTTCATTACTGAACCTGGTGTATGTGGCAACACAAAGCGGTTCAATGTTGGTTTTAACGGGTTCTCATCTAGCTTTTGTTCTTCACTTCCAGACATAAACATGTAGGAGTTTGGATCAAAGGAAGGACTGCTCACTAAAGCTAACGTTTCTCCTGTTTTTGGATGAATCGCAACCGCAGTTCCACCATTCCCATTAAAGCTCTTGAACATTTCTTGCTGCATCGTACTGTCGATTGTCAATTGAATCGTTTCACCATTTTTTACCGGTTTTTCAGCAACCGTAAGTTTTGAACCGTCTGGATTTTCTAAGTAAATTTTCACACCATCTTCAGCCCGTAGTCGATCTTCTAAAATTTGCTCTAGACCACGTTTACCAATAAAGTCACCCGGCGAATACCCTTCATTTTTTTCTAACTCTTCCGCAGTAATTTCACCGATATAACCGATTAAATGGGCTGCAGATTCACCAATTGGATAAACACGCCCACTAACTTTTCTCGTTTGCACTCCTGGAATTTGTTCAATATTTTCCAGTAAACCTTCTTGTGTATTCGGAATCGACTTAATTGGCACATAATAATCTGGTTGAACCCAACTTGCATTCAATTTTTTATCAATTTCATCAACGGTCATATTTAAGTAACCGGCAAGTTTAGACTTCACTTCATTTTCCTGACCCTCAATTTGTTCAGGTACTAATCCTACTTCAAAAACTTCACCATTAATCGCAATACCGTTACCATTACGATCTAAAATTTCTCCTCGGGATCCAGGTACTGTTGAAAAACGAACTTTATGTTCCGGTTCCATTCCCTCAAAGATAAAGCCGTGGTCCCATTCAATTAACCAGTCATCCTTTTCATCTTCTCGCTCAGCTGGAATTTTAATCATTTTCGCTTCATGATTAAATTCAATTGGACCAGCCATAGAATTCATCGAAACGGTAAATGGAACAACCGCTTCCATTGTTTCTTCAGTAATTTCTTCAGCTGGCTCGTTAAAAGTCACTTTTAAATCAGTAATTTCTAAGTCACCATAAATTTTACTTAGTCTTTCCGCAAACTCTTCCTTAGTATAAAACTCATTAGATTCATCAGTATGCATGTCATATAGCTTGTCAAATTCCCCTTTTTGCCAATGCTTTACATATGTATCAAACACATCTTGTGGCTTTACTATATCATCCTTTTTATTACAAGCTGATAATAGTAAAAGTAGAACAAGTATACTAAATAAAGCAATATGCCTTTTCTTCATATATACCCTCCCTGTTCTCTTAGTTTTGATATTTTTACCTTCTGATTTCATATGTGACTTTTGTAGCAAATATGAAATTTAGTAATGTTAATATACTCATATTTTAATTCATCTGTAAAAAAACTTCACGACTTTACCTTTGTTTTTATGTAAAAATATTATCAATCTCAAAAAAAAGAAAACTTCCTCTACAAGGAAGTTTACGAAAAAAACGATATTTTACTTTATTATTTTGATGTTCTAATTTATATATAACAATATTATTGTCGTAAAAAACGCTTTAAAAAATTTTGTAATCTTAAACTTCGTGGGTTTTCAAATATCTCGTTCGGCGTGCCTTCTTCTTCGATTTTTCCATCATGTAAAAATACAATGCGATCGGAAATTTCCTTTGCAAAATCCATTTCATGGGTTACAAGAATCATTGCCATATCTGTTTCATTTGCTAACTCACGAATCACTTCCAACACTTCACCAACTAGTTCCGGGTCAAGGGCAGATGTTACCTCATCAAATAACATCACTTTTGGCTGCATCACAACTGCTCGAGCAATCGCTACCCGCTGCTTTTGACCGCCGGATAATTGCTCTGGATACTTATCAAGATGGTCTCGTAAGCCGACCTTTGTTAACATCTCAACGGACCGTTCCTTTGCTTCTTCCTTCGGTAAACCTAGCACACGAACTGGTGCCTCCATCACATTCCGCAAGATTGTCATATGTGGAAATAGATTAAAATGTTGAAAAACCATCCCAATATTCGTCCGCATTTTCCGTAAATGTTTTTCATCTGCTTCAACTAATTGTCCCTTTTTATTTTCCTTATGCCATAAATACTCATCTTCAAATTTTATAAAACCGGATGTTGGTTTTTCCAACGTCATAAGCATCCGAATAATTGTCGTTTTCCCTGAACCACTCGGTCCAATCAAACCTAACTTTTCCCCTTTTTTTACTTCTAAGTTCAAATTCTTTAACACTCTCACATCACCATAGGACTTCGAAACATTGACATAGTGTACTAATGTTTCTGTCGTTTCTTTTACTGGATCAATCGTATATAATTCCTTTTCAATAACACCCATTCATTTCACCCTCTAACCTTTTTCATTTTCGAGCGTTTTTCCAAATAATTAATAAGTAATGCTGACGGATAGCTTAATAGTAAAAATAGCAACCCGACAATTGTGTACGCTTCTAAATATTTAAAATGCGCCGCGCCAATTAATTTTGCTTCTTGTAAAAATTCGTGAACACCAATGGCCATTAACAACGGAGTTTCCTTAAATAAAACGATTAAATAATTCCCCATCATTGGGATCACTGGAGGAATGGCTTGCGGTAAAATCACACGAAACCAAGTTTGTACTTTTGAAAAGTTCATCGCCTTAGCCGCTTCCCATTGCCCAATTGGTACAGCATCAATTCCCGAACGATAAACTTCCGCTAAGTACGTACTATAATGAATCCCTAACGTTAAAATTCCTGCGGTATACTTATCTAAAGAAATCCCGACTGTAGGTAAAGCAAAATAAACAAAGAACAATTGAATTAACGGCGGTGTACTACGAACAAACTCAATAAACCCATTTGTGATATAAGTAATTAATTTATATTTTGTCCGCCTTAAAAAAGTTAAGACTAAACCGAAAACAACGGCTACTAAATAGGCACCAAAGGTTACCGCTAGTACGAGCCATAGGGCGCTTGCAATGACTGGAAATATTTCTACCGCAAAATCCCAACTCCATGTCATACTTTCGCCACTCCTTTCGATAGGTTTTTCTCAAATTTACGAACGAGTAAAACGAAAGGAAGTGCGATGAGAAAATAGACAATTAATAATACAATAAAGACCGGCATCGTATAACTCAAATTGACGTTTTGAAGCATTAAACCTTGGTAAGTAAGATCATTTAACGTAATCATTGAAACTAGTGATGTTCCTTTAATTAGTTCAATGATGTTATTACCAAAACCAGGAAGCATGATCCGAAGGGCTTGTGGGAGAATCACAATTCGCATTCGTTGCCAGTATGTCATATTTAAAGCGATCGCAGCTTCCGTCTGTCCTTTTGAAATGGCAAGAATGGAACCTCTAACGACTTCGGAGGCATAGGCACCGTAGTTTAATCCTAAAGCGACAATCGCGGCAAATAATGGGGTAAATTGGATGCCAAAGGCTGGTAAGGCAAAAAACAACCAAAACAATTGAACGAGTAAAGATGTTCCACGAAATAACTCGACATAAATTGTTGTGATCAAACGAATGAATCTAAATCGAGATAACCGCCCAAACCCAGCGACAAATGCAACAACAATCGCTAAAATTGCTGAAAATACTAAAACTTGTAATGTCACTTTTAGTCCGGGTAATATACGTACCAATATGTCAGCGTATATATCCATTTTTATTTTCACCTTTCCAATCTATCAATCT
>NZ_JAACYS010000051.1 GCF_009996845.1 Pallidibacillus pasinlerensis
TTTTATAATATTTTAGTAAAAAGCTATGATAAGTCTGGATAAATTAGTATAATAGTTAATAAATAGTTAGGAAATTATAAATGTTACTAATTATACAACCGTGTTGAATTATGCAGGAAATGGGCTACATAAAGTAGAAAAAATTGTAAAAAGGTAGACAAGATTTTAACTATTGGATAAAATGTAGTCGCAGTTATTTTTTTATTTAGGGAGATTAGGAGGATGGGTAATGAATATTCATGAGTATCAAGGAAAAGAAATCCTCAGACAAAAAGGTGTTTCTGTTCCAAATGGAAAAGTTGCTTTTACTGTAGAAGAGGCTGTTGAAGCTGCAAAAGAATTAGGTAGTGACATTGTTGTCGTAAAAGCACAAATTCATGCTGGTGGTCGAGGTAAAGCAGGCGGGGTTAAAATTGCTAAAAACCTTGATGAAGTACGTACATACGCAGAAGAATTATTAGGAAAAACACTTGTAACGCATCAAACAGGTCCTGAAGGAAAAGAAGTAAAACGTTTACTTATTGAAGAAGGATGCGACATAAAGCAAGAATATTATGTTGGATTAGTCTTAGATCGTTCAATTTCTAGAGTGGTTCTAATGGCGTCAAGTGAAGGTGGAACTGAAATTGAAGAAGTTGCCGAAAAAACACCAGAAAAGATTTTTAAAGAAGAAATTGACCCATTAGTAGGACTTGCACCATTCCAAGCAAGACGAATTGCTTTTAAATTAGGTATTCCAAATGAATTAGTAAATAAAGCGGTTAAATTCATGATTGGTTTATATGAAGTCTTTGTGGAAAAAGACTGCTCAATCGCGGAAATTAACCCTCTTGTTGTAACTGGTGATGGAGATGTTATGGCATTAGATGCAAAATTAAACTTTGATGCAAACGCTCTATATCGTCACTCTGATATTGTGGAGCTTCGTGATTTTGATGAAGAAGATCCAAAAGAAATCGAAGCATCTAAATATGACTTAAGTTACGTTTCTTTAGATGGAAATATCGGTTGTATGGTAAACGGTGCTGGCTTAGCAATGTCAACAATGGATATTATTAAATATTATGGCGGTGAACCAGCAAACTTCCTAGATGTTGGTGGCGGTGCGACAACTGAAAAAGTAACGGAAGCATTTAAAATAATTTTATCTGATCCAAAAGTTGAAGGTATTTTTGTAAACATTTTCGGCGGCATTATGAAGTGTGATGTTATTGCCAACGGTGTAGTTGAAGCAGCTAAACAAGTGGGATTATCTGTTCCATTAGTTGTTCGTCTTGAAGGAACTAACGTTGATTTAGGTAAAAAGATTTTAGAAGAGTCTGGTATTAATGTTGTACCTGCTGAATCAATGGCTGACGGTGCCAAAAAAATTGTTGAGCTTGTAAAGTAGTTTCCTAAGTTAATAGATTTACATTGTTATGTATTTATTTGAAGGTGAGGGGTAAACATGGGAGTTTATGTAGATAAGGATACGAAAGTTATTGTACAAGGTATTACAGGTAAAACCGCCCTTTTTCATACAAAACAAATGTTAGAATATGGTACGAAAATTGTCGGTGGAACTTCACCTGGAAAAGGTGGTACAGAAGTTGAAGGAGTACCGGTATTTAACACAGTTTCTGAAGCGGTAGAAGCTACCGGTGCAACTGCATCCGTTATTTATGTACCGGCTCCGTTTGCAGCTGATGCAATTATTGAAGCGGTGGATGCAGAGTTAGACTTAGTTATTTGTATAACAGAACATATTCCTGTACTTGATATGGTAAAAGTTAAACGTTATATGGAAGGGAAAAAGACCCGTTTAATTGGACCGAACTGCCCAGGTGTTATTACAGCTGATGAATGTAAAATCGGTATTATGCCAGGATACATACATAAAAAAGGCCATATCGGGGTTGTATCCCGCTCTGGTACATTAACTTATGAAGCAGTTCATCAATTAACGCAAGCTGGAATCGGTCAATCAACAGCTGTTGGAATAGGGGGAGATCCTGTAAACGGTACAAACTTCATTGATGTTTTAAAAGAATTTAACGAAGATCCGGAAACTTATGCTGTTATTATGATCGGTGAAATCGGTGGAACAGCTGAAGAAGAGGCTGCATTGTGGGTTAAAGAAAATATGAAAAAACCAGTCGTTGGTTTCATCGGAGGTCGAACAGCCCCTCCAGGAAAACGTATGGGCCATGCTGGTGCAATTATTTCTGGTGGAAAAGGAACGGCTGATGAAAAAATTCGTGTAATGAATGAATGTGGTATAAAAGTTGCCGATACACCGGCAGTAATTGGTGAAACGTTAATAAATGTTTTGAAAGAAAAAGGTTTATATGAAAAATGTAAAACACATTAAATGTAGTATTTTCAAGGGGCTGAATTAATTTCAGCCCCATAAAAATATTTTTGTTCGCGATTGAGTTTCAATTTGAAAGAGGTTAAAATCTTCTTCTATTTATTCTATTATGTATAGGAGGAGCGTTTGACTAATGGAAAGTTCCTTAGCTAAATATCGTTTAGTCCATTTATATGAATGTCGTGGTATTGGTTCAAGGACTCTATATAAAATGTTGAAATTTGACCCTACCTTACATGATATATTTTTAATGACTAAACATGAATTACAATATTATTTTCAAATATCAAATCGATATATTGATGTAACTTATTTTGATATTCATAATAATGATCCAGCCAATACATATGAAAAATACGCAAAAATGAATATACAAATCATAACAATTTTAGATGAAATTTACCCGTACTTATTAAAGCAAATATATAATCCACCCCTTATTCTTTATTGTAAAGGGGATATAGAATTGCTATACAATGCGAGTTTGGCTGTCGTAGGCACGAGAAATCCGAGTAACTATGGTGTACAAGCAACGAAGGAAATTGTTCGTAGTTTAGTCAAGAAAAAATTTACTATCGTAAGTGGACTTGCTAAAGGTATAGATTTTATTGCTCATCAAACTTGTATCGAGCACACAGGACAAACTATTGCAGTTTTAGGTAGTGGCTTTTCCCACATATATCCACGAAATCATGAACAAATCGCAAATATAATAGGGAAGTCCCATTTACTTCTATCTGAATATCCTCCAAACACAAAACCTCAGAAGACAAATTTTCCTGAAAGAAATCGAATAATTAGCGGTTTAACAGTTGGAACTATTGTCATAGAGGCTCGAGAAAAAAGTGGATCATTAATTACGGCGGATTTTGCTTTAAATGAGGGTAGGGAAGTTTTTGCTGTACCTGGATCAATCTTTTCCGACACATCAAAAGGAACGAATTTCCTTATTCAACAAGGAGCAAAACTTATTCAATCTATCGATGATATATTATCTGAATTACCGAAAAATACTACACAAATGGTATGAAAAAAATTTTTTTGAATACACTATGCAAATAGAAACAAAACACAATTTCGTTAAAAATTCATATGATTTTATTATTGAAAAGGTTTTCTTATTGACAAAACATATCTTTTCCTTTAATAATTAGTGATAGTTTATTTCAAAAAAATATAAATAAAGATGTTTCTTGAATAAATGTAATTGAAAGAGAGACCTCTAAGGAGGATAAGCATGTCAGATTATTTAGTAATTGTGGAATCACCAGCTAAAGCAAAAACAATTGAACGTTACTTAGGAAAAAAATATAAAGTGAAAGCATCGATGGGACACGTTCGGGATCTACCGAAAAGTCAAATTGGTGTTGATACAGAACATAATTTTGAACCGAAATATATTACAATCCGGGGAAAAGGCCCTGTATTGAAAGAATTAAAGAGTGCAGCTAAAAAAGCAAAAAAAGTATATCTAGCAGCCGACCCGGATAGAGAAGGGGAAGCAATTGCTTGGCATTTAGCCCATTCATTGAACTTAGACACAGCTTCCGACTGTCGAGTTGTATTTAATGAAATTACAAAGGACGCGGTAAAAGAATCGTTCAATCATCCAAGACCAATTAATATGGATTTAGTTGATGCCCAACAAGCAAGAAGAATATTAGATAGACTCGTTGGTTATAAAATAAGTCCATTATTATGGAAAAAAGTAAAAAAAGGTTTAAGTGCAGGACGTGTTCAATCGGTAGCTGTAAAATTAATCATTGATCGGGAAAATGAAATTAAAAATTTTGTACCTGAAGAGTATTGGACTATTACAGGTCAGTTTGAATATAAAAAACAGTCCTTTACTGCGAGTTTTCATGGGATTAATACCCTCGATAATAAAAAACAAGAATTAAAATCTGAAGAAGAAGTTAAAAATGTTTTAGCTCAAATTCAAGAGGAAAAATTCACTGTCCAGTCGGTTACGAAGAAAGAAAGAAAACGTAATCCGTCGCCACCTTTCATTACATCTTCATTACAACAAGAGGCGGCAAGAAAATTGAACTTCAGGGCTAGAAAGACAATGATGATTGCCCAACAGTTATATGAGGGAATTGATTTAGGTAAAGAGGGTACAGTTGGTTTGATTACGTACATGAGAACGGACTCTACACGTATTTCAGAAACAGCGCAAAAAGAAGCACAAGAGTATATTTTAAATGATTATGGTGAAGAGTACACAAAAAAATCAACCGCTAAACGGAAAAATAATAATGCAAAAGTACAAGATGCCCATGAGGCTATTCGACCAACAAGTGTACATCGGACTCCTGCTTCTGTTAAAGGTGCGTTATCACGAGACCAATACCGTTTATATAAATTGATTTGGGAAAGATTTGTTGCTAGTCAAATGGCACCTGCTGTAATGGATACGATGACCGTTGATTTAGTAAACGGACCGATTGTATTTCGTGCTAATGGTTCTAAAATAAAATTCCCTGGATTTATGAAAGTGTATGTCGAAGGCTCTGACGACAATAAAGAAGAAAAAGATGCTATCCTACCTGATTTGAAGGAAGGTGATTCTGTAACAACAGAATCCATTGACCCAAAACAGCATTTTACACAACCACCGCCACGATATTCTGAAGCTCGCCTAGTAAAAACTTTAGAAGAGTTAGGAATCGGTCGGCCATCTACTTATGCACCAACTTTAGATACGATTCAAAGACGTGGTTATGTAGCTTTAGAAAATCGTCGTTTTATTCCTACAGAATTAGGGGAAATAGTCATACAACTTATATCGGAATTTTTCCCTGAAATTATTAATGTAGAATTTACTGCAAGAATGGAAAAAGACCTAGATGAAATTGAAGAAGGGAAAGAAAATTGGGTCAAAGTTATTGATGAATTTTATAAAGACTTTCAAGTTCGTTTGGAAATAGCAGAAAAAGAAATGGAAGAAATCGAATTCGAAGATGAGCCTGCAGGGGAAGATTGTGAAAAATGCGGTAATCCAATGGTATTTAAGATGGGACGCTACGGTAAGTTTATGGCATGTAGTAATTTCCCGGATTGTCGTAACACGAAGGCAATTTTGAAAGAAATTGGTGTTACTTGTCCGCATTGTAAAGAAGGGAAAGTTGTAGAACGAAAATCGAAAAAGCGCCGGGTCTTTTACGGGTGTAGTCAGTACCCAGAATGTGAATTTGTATCATGGGATAAACCAGTATCGCGCCCATGTCCGAAATGTGATCGTTTACTTGTTGAGAAAAAGCTTAAAAAAGGTGTACAAGTTCAATGTACAGAATGTGATTATAAAGAAGAACCTCAAGAGTGAGTTTTATTACTCACTCTCTTTTTTGTTTATAAATTTTTTAAAATTTATAAGGGTTTCGAATGGACAAAACGTGTCGGATTATGTAATATAGCTATGGCAAATGTTATGTAAGGTAATTTGTTGTCGATTAAGTACAATTCTGAAATTTATGAATTTATAGCGGATTAATGTTGCAATATTCAAAACTTTGTGCTACTATTTAGAGGTGCCTAAATGAGGTGAAAAGATGAAAGATAGAAGTGTATTGTTAACGGAGTTTATTGAATATTTGCAACTCGAAAAAAATTTTTCGCAACATACAATAGAAAGTTATAAAAAAGATATTTTAGATTTTTTTATGTTCATGGATGAACAAATAATAGTGAAACTTTCAGATGTAACGATTCAAGATGCTCGGATCTATCTTACAAAGCTATTTGAAAATCATTATGCTAGGAAGTCTATTTCACGAAAAATTTCAAGCGTTCGTACTTTTTATAAATATCTATTACGGGAGTCAATCCTCGATACTAACCCTTTTGCCCAAGTTTCTTCACCAAAACTGGAAAAAAAGCTCCCAGATTTTTTTTATGAAGAAGAATTGGACGTACTATTTAAATCCGTTGATACATCAACACCTGCTGGGCAAAGAAATAAAGCTTTATTAGAAGTAATGTATGCGACAGGAATACGGGTAAGTGAGTGTGCAAACATTAAGTTAACTGACATAGACTTCTCATCATCCGTGATTTTAGTAAGCGGAAAAGGAAAAAAAGAACGATATGTCCCATTTGGTCATTACGCACACGAGGCTTTACATACATATATTAATAATGGTAGGAAAGAGCTAATAAAAGATAAGGTTCATCCGTATTTGTTTGTAAATCAAAAAGGTACTCCGCTAACAACGAGAGGAATACATTATATTTTTAATCAACTTATAGAAAAGGCGGGAACAAATAAACGAATCCATCCTCATATGATAAGACATTCATTTGCAACACATCTTTTGAATAATGGGGCAGATTTAAGAACTGTACAAGAATTACTTGGGCATTCATCCGTTTCCGCTACCCAAGTATATACCCATGTGACAAAAGATCACTTAAAAAAGATATATAAGGCACATCATCCTCGTGCTTAAATAAAAGGAGGATTTATATGGAACAATTTCATGCGACAACAATTTTTGCAATCCATCATAACGGTAATAGTGCTATGGCTGGTGACGGTCAAGTAACATTAGGAAATCAAGTTGTAATGAAACATACTGCTCGAAAAGTAAGAAGATTGTTTAATGGGAAAGTTTTAGCAGGATTTGCTGGTTCAGTTGCTGATGCCTTTACATTATACGAACTATTTGAAGGAAAACTGGAAGAGTTTAACGGAAACTTACAAAGAGCAGCTGTTGAATTAGCTAAATCTTGGCGTCGTGATAAAGTATTGCACAAATTAGAAGCACTACTTATTGTTATGGATGAAAAAAATATGTTACTCGTATCTGGTAATGGTGAAGTCATTGAACCAGATGATGGTATATTAGCAATTGGTTCCGGTGGTAATTATGCCCTTGCAGCAGGGCGGGCTCTAAAACAACATGCAGGAGATACGATGACCGCAAGAGATATTGCCAAATCAGCCTTAGAAATCGCAGCAGATATTTGCGTGTTTACAAACGATAACATTATTGTAGAGGAAATCTAATAAAGCTTTTCATTTAGCGGAAAAGGAGTGGGTGGAATGAGCGAGAAAAATACTACGTTAGAATTAACACCTCGTCAAATCGTTGATCGTCTTGATCAATATATTGTTGGTCAAAATGGAGCGAAAAGAGCTGTCGCTGTCGCGTTGCGTAATCGTTATCGTCGTAGTTTACTACCTGAAAAATTACGCGAAGAAATTATGCCGAAAAACATATTAATGATTGGGCCTACTGGTGTTGGTAAAACCGAAATTGCACGTCGTATTGCAAAATTAGTTAAAGCACCATTTGTTAAAGTAGAAGCAACTAAATTTACAGAAGTTGGTTATGTAGGTAGAGATGTAGAATCGATGGTTCGTGATCTTGTTGAAACAAGTGTACGAATTGTTAAAAATGATAAAATGGCGGAAGTAAAAGAAAAAGCTAAGGAAAATGCGAATCGTCGTTTAGTTGATTTACTAGTTCCGTCAGCGAATAAACAGACGAGTTTTAAAAATCCGTTTGAAATGCTTTTTGGAACTACTACAGATACGAATGAAGAAGTAAAGAATGACGAAGAAGATTTAAGTAAAGCCGAAAAACGGAGAATTGTCCGTGAAAAATTAGCTGCTGGTGAACTAGAAGAAGAAATCGTTACAATTGAAATTGAAGAACAGGCTCCATCGATGTTCGACCTTTTCCAAGGTGCTGGAATGGACCAAATCGGTATTAATATGCAAGACGCTTTAAGTAGTTTAATGCCGAAAAAGAAAAAGAAAAGGAAACTTCCTGTCAAAGATGCTCGTAATATTTTAATTAATGAAGAAGCAAATAAATTAATTGATATGGACGAAGTCGTTCAGGAAGCAATTGATCGTGCTGAACAGGCTGGAATAATCTTTATTGATGAGATTGATAAAATTGCCAGCAAAGGTTCAACAAATTCAGCTGATGTATCTCGGGAAGGGGTCCAAAGAGATATCTTACCAGTAGTAGAAGGATCAACAGTTGTTACTAAATATGGACCTGTTAAAACTGACCATATATTATTTATTGCTGCTGGTGCTTTCCATATGGCGAAGCCTTCAGATTTAATCCCTGAATTACAAGGTCGTTTCCCGATTCGTGTCGAACTTGAAAAACTGCAAGTAGAAGATTTTGTTCGTATACTAGTGGAACCGAACAATGCATTAATTAAACAATATATTGCATTATTGGAAACTGAAGGTATAAAAATAGAATTTTCTGACGATGCTATTAAAAGAATCGCAGAAGTTGCTTTCGAAGTAAACCAAAATACAGATAATATCGGTGCGCGAAGATTACATACAATTTTAGAAAAATTGCTTGAAGATTTATCCTTCGAAGCCCCGGAAATGCCACATGGTCAAATTACAATTAATGCAGATTATGTGGATAGAAAACTTAAAGATATTGTACAAGATAAAGATCTAAGTCAATATATTTTATAAAAATTTTTTGAAAAAACATTATAACAAACAGATTTGATACATTTAGGAGGAATTACAATGGAATTATTAGCTAGAACTAGAAAAATCAATGCAATGTTACAAAATACAGGTGGAAATGCGGTAAACTTTAAAGATATGTCAGAAACATTACGCGATGTAATCGAAGCGAATGTTTATATTGTATCTAGAAGAGGGAAATTATTAGGTTTTGCAATTACACAACAAATTGAAAATGAACGTATGAAAAAAATGCTTGAAGAACGTCAATTCCCTGAAGAATACACAAGAAAATTATTCAATATTAATGAAACAACTGCAAATATTGATATTAATAGCGAATATTCAGTATTTCCTATAGAAAATAAAGATTTATTCCAAAACGGCTTAACTACAATCGTTCCAATCAATGGTGGTGGAGAACGTCTAGGCACGTTAATCGTATCCCGTCTTGAAGAAGAATTTAATAATGACGATTTAATTTTAGCAGAATACGGTGCCACAGTTGTCGGTATGGAAATCTTACGCGAAAAAGCTGAAGAAATTGAAGAAGAAGCACGTAGTAAAGCAGTTGTACAAATGGCGATTAGTTCATTGTCTTACAGTGAATTAGAAGCAATCGAGCATATCTTTGAAGAATTAGGTGGTAAAGAAGGTTTACTAGTTGCTTCTAAAGTTGCCGATCGTGTAGGAATTACTCGTTCAGTAATCGTAAATGCGCTACGTAAATTAGAAAGTGCAGGCGTAATCGAATCCCGTTCTTTAGGTATGAAAGGTACTTTCATTAAAGTATTAAATGATAAATTCTTAGATGAGTTAGAAAAAGTTAGATCATAATTTAACACAATAAAATATATAATTATGTTTTGGGAAAGGCTGTTCATTGGTTTATCCAATAGAGCAGTCTTTTTTCGTTTTTTAGCATGATTTAAATTTGCTATTATCAATGTTTATGTTTTATATATTTAATGTTTTTTTAACTTTATTACAAAAGTATTCATTAAAAAAGTTAGTGAAATAGAAATAGAGAAAAGGATAAATGTTAGCTTTTATTACTATTCCACTTAGCCTAATCACATCTAATTTTTGTAAATTTTATGTTTCGTATGTCCTAATCGTAATATTGATGTAAAATGAAATAGAATATAATCAATAATTGTCGAAAAAGATATGATTTCATAAAAAAGGTAATCAATAATTCATATTTATATTAGAAAAATATGAAGAAAATTAGTCTAAATGTTCACGAAATAGTACTAAATGCCTACAAAATTCGACACAAATTTTATAGACAACAAGTTTTATTCCAGCTAGAATAATATTGTAATGAAAATATATTTAAATAGTTAATTACATATTCAAATCAGGAGACGATATGAATGAGTCTTTTTTCAAACACGATTAATGTGCTTGAACGGGCACTAGATTATTCAACGTTAAGACAAAAAACAATCTCAAATAATATTGCAAACATTGATACCCCAAATTATAAGGCACAAGATGTTGTTCCGTTTAAAAAATATTTAAATCAAGAATTAAAATCTGGTTTAACTGCAAAACAAACGCATCAAAAGCACATCCCATTTCAATCTTCAACAAAATCCTTAACGATTACGCAAAAACATGTTCAATATAATGAAAGTGGTAACAGTGTCGATATGGATTATGAAATGGCGAAAATGGCGGATAATCAAATTTATTACAATGCGATGATTGAACGGATTAACGGTAAATTTAATACGTTGAAAAATGTAATAAAAGGAGGTCAATAATCTTGTTTTCTAGTTTAAATATAACTGCAAGCGCCTTAACAGCACAAAGATTACGGATGGACGTCATTTCTTCCAATATAGCTAATGCAGATACAACTAGAGCCAATTATGTTAATGGAGAATGGGTTCCATACCAAAGAAAATCTGTCGTCCTTGAACCGAAAACCGGAAGTTTTTCAAATTACTTAAATAAGGCGATGGGAAAATCGAATGCTAGTGAAGGTGTCGCAGTGACAAGAATTGTCGAAGACCAATCTCCTTTTAAACTCGTTTATAATCCTGATCATCCTGATGCAAATGAAGAAGGTTATGTACAATTACCAAATGTTGATCCATTAAGAGAAATGGTGGATTTAATAAGTGCAACCCGTTCTTACGAGGCGAACGTCACTACCTTTAACGCATCTAAGTCAATGTTAATGAAAGCCCTTGAAATTGGAAAATAAAAATTCCTAAATTAAAACGAGGAGAGATTTAGTTGACAATTAATCCATTATCTGTACAAGCATTAGCAACAAAAATAACACCATCTGAAAATATGAGAGTTAAACCTGCTGAAGTACAAGAGTCATTTTCCAATATGCTAAAAAGTGCAATTAATGAAGTGAATAATGCACAAGTTAAATCTGATATTTTAACAGAAAAATTAGCTAATGGTGAAAATGTACAGTTACATGACGTAATGATCGCATCGCAAAAGGCTTCTATTATGTTAGAGACAACGTTACAAGTTCGTAATAAGGTTGTAGAAGCATATCAGTCTATTATGAACATGCAAATCTAATTGAAACTAGGCATAATTTAGTACAAGTTTTAAATTGTTATGAACAAAAGAATTCAACTGTACGGAGAGAGAAATAAATGAATGCAACTGTACAAAACTATATAAATCAACTAAAAGAATTTTGGCAAAGTAAGTCCAACAAACAAAAGGGGATTATCATCGGTTCCATATTAGGTGCAATAATTTTAATTAGTGTCCTTCTCTTTTTTATGACTAGAACAAATATGGTTCCGTTATATAGTGACTTAACCCCTGCTGAAACAGGAAGTATAAAAGAAACTTTGGATAGTATGGGCATTCCATCAGAAATTACGAATGACGGTACAACCATTAAAGTTCCTGAAGACCAAGTAGATACATTATTAGTTGAATTAGCAGCGCAAGGAATTCCGGAATCAGGAAGCATAGACTATTCTTTCTTTAGTGAAAATGCAGGGCTCGGTATGACCGACAACGAGTTTAACGTAATGAAACTAGATGCTATGCAAACTGAGCTAGCGAATTTAATAAAAACCGTTGATGGTATAAAAGATGCCAATGTAATGATTACTCTTCCAAAAGAAGGAGTCTTCGTTGCAGATCAAAATGAAGCTGCTTCTGCATCTATTGTAATTACAACTAAACCGGGAAGTAATTTCTCAGAAAGTCAAATAAAAGCTTTATATACTCTTGTTTCAAAATCCGTTCCAAACTTACCTACTGATAATATCGTCATAATGGACCAAAACTTTAACTATTATGACTTGAAAAATGGAGAAAATTATCCTCAAAGTAATTTAATCGAATCTCAATATAATATGAAAAAAGAGATCGAAAAAGATATTCAACGTGAAGTTCAACGGATGTTAGGTATGTTAATGGGACACGATTCTGTTATCGTTTCTGTTACGGCAGACATTGATTTTACTCAAGAACAAAGAGAAGAAAATCTAGTCGAGCCTGTAGATGAAGAAAACATGGAAGGAATTGCAATTAGTGCGCAAAGACTTTCAGAAACATATACAGGTGAAAATGCAGGTGCCGGTGGTGTTCCTCAAGCCGAAGATCAAGCAGATGCTTTAGGTGCAACATATGTTCAAGGAGCACAAGGAAGCGGTGAATACGAGAATACGGAAGAAACAATTAATTATGAGGTTAACCGGATTCGAAAAGAAATTGTAGAAAGTCCATATAAAATTAAAGATTTAGGAATTCAAGTAATTGTAGAGCCACCTGAACAACCTACTGTTGGGACGGCTAATATAGAAGAAGATATTACAGAAATATTGAGCACAATTGTCCGCACAACGATTGATACAAGTGATGAAGGCGATGAATTTACCGATGCGGAAATTGAAAATAAAATAGCTGTATCCTTCCAAGAGTTTCTTGGTAAACAAGATACAAGTTCAGAAGAAGTACAATCTCAAATACCATTATGGGGTTTTATCGTGATTGCTATTCTTGTTGTTATCATAATTGTTCTATTAATCTTTGTTATTAGAAGAAAACGTGACGAAGATGAGTATTATGATGAACTCGAAGAAGAAGAGAAAGAGCCAACAGTCATCCCTGACTTAATTGAAGAGCAAGAAGAAACGGAAGAAACAATTCGAAGAAAACAAGTGGAAAAAATGGCGAAAGAACGACCAGATGAATTTGCGAAATTATTGCGTACTTGGTTATCGCAAGATTAGGAGGGTTGATATTGGCGACGAGAAAAGGATTAACGGGAAAACAAAAAGCAGCTCTCCTCCTTATTTCACTTGGTCCAGATGCTTCTGCAGAAATATATAAACATTTAACTGAAGAAGAAATTGAAAAACTAACATTAGAGATTTCTACTATAAAAAATGTAAGTTCAGATAAGAAAGATGAAATAATGGAGGAATTTTATAATCTGGTGATGGCTCAGGATTATATTTCTCAAGGCGGAATTGGCTATGCGAAAATGGTTTTAGAAAAAGCTTTAGGTGCAGAGCAAGCTGCTTCAATCATTAATAGACTAACATCATCATTGCAAGTTAAACCATTTGATTTTGCTAGAAAAGCTGATCCGAATCAAATATTAAACTTTATTCAAAATGAACATCCACAGACAATTGCATTAATACTTTCATATCTTGATTCAAACCAAGCGGCCCAAATTTTATCTAATTTACCAGAAGAAATGCAAGCAGATGTGGCAAGAAGAATTGCTTTAATGGATAGTACGTCACCAGATGTTATTTATAAAGTCGAACAAATTTTGGAACAAAAACTTTCAGCAACCTTTACTGCAGACTATACGCAAACGGGTGGTATCGAGGCTGTTGTTGATGTATTAAACGGAGTTGACCGTGCAACAGAGCGTACAATACTTGATGAATTGGCTGAAAATGATCCTGAATTGGCTGAAGAAATTAAGAAACGAATGTTTGTATTTGAAGACATCGTTACCCTTGATAACCGTGCAATACAACTAGTTATTCGCGATTGTGAAAATGAAGATTTAATTCTTGCGCTAAAAGTTGCAAGTGATGAAGTAAAACAAGTTGTCTTTAAAAATATGTCTACTCGTATGCGTGAAACATTCCAAGAAGAACTGGAAGTTATGGGACCGGTTCGCTTGCGTGATGTTGAAGAAGCACAAGGTCGCATCGTAGCTGTAATCCGTCGATTAGAAGAAACTGGTGAAATTATTATAGCCCGTGGTGGGGGTGACGATATCATTGTCTAACGTTATAAAAAGCAATTATGCCGAACATTCACGAGAGAAAATAATTTCAATCCGTTTATTTAATCCACAACAAGATAATAGTCATCCCGATACATCTGAGCGTGAAACGGGTACAGCGCTTTATGAAGAACACGTAAACAGAGCATATGAAGAAGCTGAAAATATATTATTAGCTGCGAAACAACAAGCTGAAGAGATTAGAAACCAAATTGAATTGGAAAGACAAGCTTTAGAAGAAGAAAAAAGACAAGTTTTTGAACAAGCAAAAAAAGAAGGTTTTGAAGCAGGAATACAATTAGGTAAAGAACAAGGATATCGAGAAGTTGAAGAGCAAATTCAATTTGCTAAGTCAATTGTTGATAATGCAAAGATTGAGTTTGCTCAATCAGTAGAAAGATCAGAGCATGTCATACTTGATATCGGTTTAAAAACAGCCGAAAAAATCTTAAATAGTACTTTATCGGAACAGCCTGATAAATTTATTAATCTCGTAAAAAAAGCCATAACTGAAACGATGGATCGAAAAGAAATTAATATTCTTGTTCATCCAAATTTATATGAAGTTGTCGTAAATAAGAAAGAAGAATATTTATCTCCGATTTTTCGAGATGCCCAAATTTTTGTTTATACAGATGTCAACTTAACTGAAGGTGGATGTATCATTGAAACCGATGGTGAGCGAATCGATGCAAGTATAGATAGTCAACTAAATGAACTTCGCATTAAACTTTTTGAAATTTTAAATGGTGATAATTAATGAAACTTATTGATTTAATTGATGAAATCCCTTTTATAGATACGTACAAGCATTACGGTAGTGTTACAAAAGTTGTTGGCATCTTGATTGAAGCAAAAGGACCGAAAAGCTCAATCGGTGATATTTGCTATATTTACCCGAAAAATAGTTGTAAAGAAAAAGGGATTATAGGTGAAGTTGTTGGCTTTAATGACAACAGTGTATTTATTATGCCCTACAATGAAGTAAACGATATCGCTCCAGGATGGGTTGTAGAAGGTACTGGAAGATCATTAGAAATAAAAGTTGGCGATGGTCTGGTCGGAAAAGTAGTTGATTCACTAGGAAAACCTATGGATGGTACACCATTACCAGAAAACTTGCAACGATGGGCAACAGATCACGAACCACCCAATCCATTAAGTCGCCCACCGATTAGTGAAATTTTAGAAGTCGGTGTTAGAACGATTGATAGTTTATTAACAGTCGGTAAAGGCCAACGGGTTGGGATTTTTGCTGGAAGTGGTGTCGGAAAAAGTACACTACTCGGTATGATTGCAAGAAACACAAAGGCAGATTTAAACGTCATTGCCCTTATCGGTGAACGTGGTAGGGAAGTCCGGGAATTCATTGAACGTGACTTAGGTGAAGAGGGGTTGAAACGTTCAATCGTTGTTGCAGCAACAAGTGATCAACCTGCATTAATGCGGATTAAAGGTGCGTATACTGCAACGGCAATCGCTGAATATTTCCGAAATAAAGGGCTTAATGTCATGTTAATGATGGACTCTGTAACCCGTATAGCGATGGCTCAACGTGAAGTTGGTTTGGCTGTCGGTGAACCACCAGCCACAAAGGGCTATACACCATCAGTTTTTTCTATATTACCGAAACTACTTGAGCGGACCGGAACAAATGAGTACGGTTCCATTACTGCGTTCTATACAGTTTTAGTCGATGGTGATGATTTAAATGAACCGATTGCTGATACAGTAAGAGGTATTTTAGATGGTCATATCGTCCTAGATCGTAATTTAGCTAATAAAGGTCAATATCCAGCTATTCATGTTTTAAAAAGTATTAGTCGTTTAATGAATGGGCTAGTCGATAATAACCATTTAGAAGCCGCCTCCAAGTTTCGAGATTTATTAAACACGTACTTACAATCGGAAGACTTAATAAATATTGGAGCGTATAAAAAAGGTTCTTCAAAGGAAATTGATACAGCGATTGAGTATTATCCTCATTTAATTTCGTTCTTAAAACAAGCAACGGATGAAAAATTAACTTTTGAAGAAAGTGTACAAGCTCTAAAATCATTAATTGCAGGTGAATAGGAATGAGTTTCACTTACAAATTCGGAAAAATACTTGAAATACGTGAGAACGAAAAGGAGCAGCAGGCGATTGTTTATGATAAAGCTGTTCAAAGGTTTAAAGAAGTTGCAGAAAAACTGTATGAATTATTGAAGAAAAAAGAAGAACTAGAAAATCATCAATTGAATAAAATCCAGACAGGAATGCCTATTCAAGAAATAAGATTTCATCAAAAGTACTTAATGAATTTGCAAAAAGAAATAGACCATTATCAAAACCTTGTTATTCATGCACGTCATCATATGCAATTTGAAGAAAAACGATTAATCGATAAAAATATTGAAGTCAAAAAATTCGAAAAAATAAAAGATAAAGAGTATGAAAAATACTTACAACATATAGCTGTTGAAGACAATAAGATAATGGATGAAATTTCGACGCAAATTGTAGCGAGGGAGAAATAGGGTCAATGAAAAAAGATGTAGAAAATGAAACGAAAAAACGATCAAATATTGGAAAGAAGATCCTATTCGCATTTGTCTTACCGATTGTAGTTATTTTATTAGTTATTACTATAACCTTTTCGATTTTAGGAAAAAACATTTTTCAAGAGGCTTCAAGTATACCAGTAATTGGAACATTGTTTTCAAGTGATAAATCAGCTCTAACGACGGAAGATTTGCAAAGGCAAATTAATCAATTAAAAGCAACGCTTAGTGATGAACAAGCTAAAATAAGTGATCTTGAATTACTTTTAGAACAAAAAGAAGCAGAACTCAAAGCGCTAAAAGAAGAAAAAGACCAATTAGAAAATGATTTAAATAATGAAGCTACAACTGACAGTTCAGATGAAACAACAGAAGAAGAGTGGATTTCTGTTGTAAAAACATATGAAAATATGAAACCTAAAAATGCAGCAGCTATTCTCACTTCTATGGATGAATCTACTGCTTTAAGTATTTTAAGTAGTATGCGAGAAAAAAATGTTGCAGCGATATTAGAAAAGATGCCGGCAGAAGATGCAGCAAAATTCACAGCTAAATTAATGCAATTGCAACAATAACAACTCCTCATTTTGAAAGGAGGTGAAAATGTGAACAGTGTGTTACCTTTATTAAATCAATCAAATGCTAACTCACTAAAAGGGATAACAAAAAGTAGTCGTATGAGTGGGAGCATAGAACATTCTTTTCAAGACGCATTACATGCTCATACAATAAACAATCAAGAGGAAACCATTGAACCAATAGCAAATTTTAATGAAAACATCGAAGACATGGTTAAGGAATTTTTATCTGAAAGTTTATTACCTGAGCCAGAAATGGTTGATCGAAAAAATGAGTTATTAGATCAACTATTTCAACAGCCCAATTATTCCTTAAAAGAACTTTTTTCATCGATTAAGTCTATTCTGACTTCATTGTTAGATCAAGTACCGGTAGTTCATGAAGATATGCATGATAAAATATCGGAACTATTACAAACAATGGAATTAGTTAACTTTGAACAACTTGATGATAGTCAAGAATTTTTTATGGACTTCCTTTCGATTTTGTCGCAGGTAGACTTAACAAATGTATTTTTACAACAACAAGAATTAACAAATACGGTTAAACAAAACAATTACATACAATTTCAACAGCTTTTTAAAACGCTCAAAGTTCTTGTTGAAAAGTTTAGTTCGAACAGTGAATTGTTCAATAGAGTAACTTCAGAAGACCGAATCGTTTTTGAGAAGGTTCTTCAACAATTACGAAACATATTAGCTAATGAAGCTGTGTTAAAACAGGCATATGCTAACGTTGAAAACCGAGATCAATCCGAAGTTCTAAAATTCCCATCTGTATATGTGCCAATAAAAAATATTGACCAAAAAGCTGTCTTAACATCAACACAAACAATGCAGTTAGGAGTAGGATGGAATCAAAATAACGAAAGTGATAGTTTTGTAACTACGTCCCAATTAGAGGGGGATTACGACACTATATTAGGAAATGATAGAGTGACGAATGTACTTTCTAATACAACAGCAGGACAAAAACTAGATTCAATAACATTACTTAATGAACAAAACAAACCGGTTACTTACGAGCGATTTGTGCAACAATTTGCATCCATTATTAATAAGGGGAAATTGATCAATAATGGACAGTTACAAAAATTAACAATTCAGTTAAAACCAGAACATTTAGGTTCTTTAAAAATTGAATTAGTCCAACAAAATAATGAAATGATTGCGAGAATCATTTCGACAAGTAAGACGGCAAAAGAGCTTCTTGATTCACAAATTCAAGGTCTACGTCATGCATTTATTCAACAAAATATTACTGTTACAAGAATTGATATTGAAACCCAAATGTATCAAGACGATCAACAACGTTTTAATCATCAAGAGAATTCGAAAGATCAAGGTAAACAAGAACAAAAACACCAACAAGAACAAGGCCGAGATAAGTTTTCAGACACTCTTCAGGAAACATTAGTAAACTATGAAGTTTAGGTGATAGTATGACAAATATAATTAATTCGGATTTATATTTACCGTCGTTACAAAAAGAAGCGAAACAAAAAAATAATAATACGCTCGGTCAAGATGCATTCTTGAAAATATTAATTACTCAGTTACAACATCAAGATCCAGCAAATCCAATGCAAGATACGGAATTTATTTCCCAAATGGCAACTTTTTCTGAACTGGAACAAATGATGCAAATGAACCAAACGTTGCAAAAGTTAGTAGAGAGTCAGAAAAGCCAACAATTATTTTCATATAATCAGTTATTAGGACAAGCAGTTGAATGGGAAGAAATTATTATTGATCCAGAAAATCCTGAGGCTGCACCTAATGTTATCAGTGGTAAAAACATTATCCAAGGAATTAGTTTTTCTACAGATGGACCTATATTTACTTTAGATAATGGGGTAGAAATCACATTAGAACATATAAAAGGTATCTCAACTGACTCAAGTGAGATTAATTCAAATTCAATTGTATCAGCAAGTCTGTTAATTGGAAAATTGGTTAGCTGGAACTTTGAGGATGAAATTAAATCTGCCATCGTTGAATCTGTGTCAAGAAAAGATGGTCGAATTTATTTTAATTTAAATGATGAAGATAAAACTAAACTGACAGATGATCAAATTATTTCAATCGAGTTGGCTTAATTGAACTTAAAGGATAAGGATGATTGCGATGAACATTCATAAGCCATTTATTCCGCCTCTAGGTTTTGAAAAAACGATTACGGTCAGGCAAAATCAACTGGTAAAAACGAATAATGGTTTTGCGAGTCATTTAAGTGATGCGATTGCGAGTGAGAGTAAATTAAAGATAAGTAAACATGCGAAATATCGGATCGAACAGCGGAACATCGAGATTAGTTCGGAAAAATGGAATAAAATCGATGCCAAGTTAAATGAAGCAAAACAAAAGGGTGTAAAAGAATCCCTCGTTTTATTAGATAATGCAGCGCTCATTGTTAGTGCTCAAAATAAAACAGTGATTACAGCAATGGACCGTAATGAAGCGGAATCACAAATTTTTACCAATATAAATGGTACGATTATTATTTAGGGCTGGACCGATAAGGAAGCCTTTCGCTTGCGGACCGACAGATGCAGCGAACTTACATAAAATTGAAAGGAGTTTTAAATATGTTACGATCTTTATACTCTGGAATTAGCGGTATGAAAAATATGCAAACGAAACTCGATGTAATTGGTAATAACATTGCCAATGTTAACACACATGGTTTTAAAAAAGGTAGGGTTACATTTAAAGATGCAATCAGCCAAACAATCAGTACAGCATCCGGACCTTCAGCAACTTTAGGTGGTAAAAACGCCCAACAAGTTGGTCTAGGAGTAGAAACAGCATCCATTGACACAGTCTTTACAGAAGGTAGTTTACAAACTACAGGTCGTGTACTTGACTTAGCGATTTCAGGTGGAGACGGTTATTTTGTTGTAAGAAATGGAGCAAATAATTACTACACTCGTGCTGGAAACTTTTATTTAGACGAACAAGGTTATTTAGTTAATTCTGATGGGAACTTTGTTCTTGCATATGATTCTTTTGATAATACATTAAGTAATATACAAGTACCGAAAAATATTTTATCCAATACTTTCGGATTAATAGGAAATTTAGATGAGACAAAAAGTCCAATTAATTTTAACCAAACTGTTTATGATAACAACCTTCAAGAACATTCTATTAATTTTCAATTTACTAAGGGTACAGGCAATACATGGGATGTTCAATTAACTGAAAATGGTACAACTTTAACCAATTTTAACATTTCTTTCAATAGTACTACTGGAGAATTTTCATTTATTAGTGTTAATGGTGAAAAAGTTAATTCTGGAAGTTTTGCATTACAATTAGATGATGGTCGAGGTGGTACCGTTGAAGTAGTTTTAGACTTAGATTTCAATAACGTTACATCAGTAAAAGATACTGTTATTAATATAAATGGTGCGGGTTCAAATAAGATAACTTTAAGCGGTTCATTATTATATGAGGATCCTACAGAAAACGATGCCCCAGGAGATCCTGATTTAACTTCTATTTTAGTAACAGATGGACCAACTCCATTCAATATTGGACTGGATTTTGTACAAGGTGAAAGGACTGATTCTATAACAAAATGGACAGTTAATTTATCACATACTACCAGTGCAATAACACCTGCTACATTAGAATTGAGTTTTGATAATATCACTGGTGATTTAGTAAGTATTAATGGGGTTAGTAATAATTTAGATGAGTTCCCATTTAACATTGATGTAAATGGCGATGGTAAGTATGAGAGTTTTAAAATTGATTTTTCAAAACTAAACGCAACAAGTAATAGGGAGTTTGTTTTCCAACCAGCAGTCGCCGAACTTCAAGAATACAGCATCAGCGGTACAGGTGATTTTATTGCTCAATATAGTGACGGTTCCGTTCGTACAATCGCAAGCCTTGCCTTGGCTAGATTTAACAACCCAGAAGGTTTAACGAAAATTGGTGGCAATCTATTTAATGTTTCAGAAAACTCTGGTGCCCCAGTATTCGGTAATGGCGGACCTGGTTTCGGTAGTATCGAAAGCGGAAAACTTGAAATGTCTAACGTTGATCTAACAGAAGAATTTACAGAAATGATCGTTGCACAAAGAGCGTTCCAATCTAACTCAAGAATTATCACTACTTCAGATGAAATTTTACAAGAAATTGTAAACTTAAAACGTTAATTTTCTAATATAACACTAGAGAGAGTTTTATTCTCTCTAGTATTTCCCAAATAAATACTAAAAGCGTTTAGGAGGTTGCTGTGATAAAATTAACTAGACTTAACGGTAAAACCTTTTATTTAAATGCTTTACTAGTTGAGACGATTGAATCCTTTCCCGATACTACAATACTATTAACAAATGGGAAAAGGTATGTAGTGAAAGAAAACGAAGAGACAGTCGTTAAAAAAACAATGGAATTTTTCCGAAGTGTTCAATTAATAACGATTGATCAGCAGGAACAGGAGGATCGCGATGAATAAAGGCGTTAAATTTTTAATCATTTCCATGACAATAGTAATTATTTTACTCGCTGCTGGTCTTTATCTTTTCTATCAAAGAAGTTTAGAAAGTGCTGAAGACGAGCCTTCTGTAGATGTAATTGTAGCAAATTCTTTAGAAATACCTGAGCTAACAACAAATCTTGCAAGCAATCATTTTATTCGTATTGCTTTTACAATTCAAACTGATAGTAAAAAAGCAAAAGAAGAGTTAGAGAAACGCGACTTCCAAGTCAATAATACAATTATAAAACAGTTATCAGGTATGGAAGCAGAAGATTTAGAAGGAACTGAAGGGAAAATTAAATTAGAAGAACTATTAAAGTCAGCCTTTAATTCTTTATTAGATGAAGGAAAAGTTGAACAAGTTTATATAACATCTGCAATTATTCAATAATTTATTTAAAAAATCATGGTTTGAAGAGAGTTCATCAATTTTTTATTGATGGCTGGAGGTGAGAATACATGCCATCTGAAGATATATTATCCCAAAGTGAGATAGACGCCTTACTTTCTGCCTTATCAACCGGAGAGTTAAGTGCTGATGAAATAAAAGAAGAAAAAAAAGACAAAGTTAAAACATATGATTTTAAACGAGCTCTTCGTTTTTCAAAAGAACAAATTCGTAGTCTGACAAGAATTCATGAGAATTTAGCTAGACTGCTTACGACTCATTTATCTGCCAAACTTCGGACATATGTACAAGTTTCGGTTACAAGTGCAGACCAATTACCCTATGAAGAATTTGTTCGTTCAATACAAAAAATGACGATGTTATATTTATATGAGTTAACGCCTTTGGAAGGGAATATGTTAATTGAAATAAATCCGAATATTGCATACGCAATGTTGGATCGGGTTCTAGGTGGTTCTGGAACAAGTGTCAATAAAATTGACCAATTAACGGATATAGAAGAAGAGCTAATGGCGAATTTATATAAATCGGCATTTGAATGTTTGAAAGATGCATGGGAAACGGTCATTGATATTGAACCTAAAATGCAAAGTTTTGAAGTAAACCCACAGTTTTTACAAGTCGTCTCACCGAATGAAACCGTTGTTGTTATTTCGTTAAATACGGTAATAGGTGATACAAGTGGCATGATTAATATTTGTATTCCACACATTGTGCTGGAACCAATCATTCCAAAACTTTCTGTAAGTTATTGGATGCAGACGGAAAAGAAAACTGAAAACCCTGAAAATGCTCAAGCAATTCAAACCCAATTAAAACATAGTAAATTACCAATTATTGCTGAATTAGGAAACTCAGAAATTACAATCGAAGAGTTTCTGCAACTATCAATTGGGGATTGTATTGAATTAAATAAAAATATTAATGAACCATTGACCATCAAAGTTAAAGATGTACCAAAATATTATGGTCAACCAGGGAAAGTTAATAAAAATTTAGCTATTCAAATACTTGACTACATTGAAGAGGAGGGAGAAGAGTTAAATGAATGATGGAATGCTTTCCCAAGAAGAAATTGATGCATTGTTAAATGGATCTTTTGATGAAATGGATGAAAAAGAGGATAAAGCTAATCACAATAATAAAACAGATGAGGAGTTATTAAGTTCATTTGAAAAAGACGCTTTAGGAGAAATTGGTAACATATCTTTTGGTAGTTCAGCAACAGCATTATCAACATTACTTAATCAAAAAGTTGAGATTACGACACCAAAAGTAACAATTATTAAACAGGATCAACTTGAGGATGAATTTCCTAAACCCTATATTGCTATTTCTGTCGACTATACTACTGGATTTTCAGGTAGGAATCTCCTTGTAATAAAGCAATCTGATGCAAGTATTATCGCGGACCTAATGCTTGGAGGAACTGGTGAAAATGTTAATGAAGAAATAAATGACCTCCAACTTAGTGCAGTTCAAGAAGCAATGAATCAAATGATGGGTAATGCAGCAACGAGTATGTCAACAGTGTTTCAAAAGCGAGTTGATATCTCACCACCAACCCTTGACCTACTAAATTTACCTGAAGGAAAAGGAACTGAACAATTACCTGATGATGACTATATTGTAAAAGTATCTTTTAGTTTAAAAGTTGGGGAATTAATCAACTCATCCATCATGCAGTTATTTACAATTCCTTTTGCTAAACAATTAGTAAATGATTTAGTAGATTCAACACAAAATGAGGCAACAAGCACCGTGTTAGAAGAAAAGGAAGTTGAAGTTATTCATGATGAGGATAATGAGATGGCTAATTACAAAATAGATTTAAATCAAGAAGAAAAACAGAATACAATTCAACCCGATGTTGGACAAGGGCAATACACTCATCAGCCAAATCAAATGGATTATTTCCAAGAACCAACTGTTCAAAATCAACCGAAACAACAGCCGATTAAAAATGTTCAACCTGCTAAATTTGCTGATTTTGGCACTGCATCTACCCCTACTGAAACACCAAGGAATTTAAATATGTTGTTTGATATTCCACTTCAAGTGACAGTAGAATTAGGTAGAACAGCTAAAGTTGTAAAAGAAATTCTTGAACTATCACCAGGATCTATTATAGAACTAGATAAACTCGCAGGTGAGCCGGTTGATATTTTAGTAAATAATAAGTTAATTGCTAAAGGTGAAGTTGTCGTAATTGATGAAAACTTCGGTGTTCGTATTACTGATATTTTAAGTCAACAAGAGAGAATTAAAAACATGAATTAATTAGTTAGGGAGGAAATAAAATGGGAAATCGAATTTTAATCGTTGATGATGCTTCATTCATGCGAATGATGATTAAAGATATACTTGTGAAAAATGGCTTTGAAGTTGTTGGCGAAGCAGCTGACGGTGCTCAAGCTGTTGAAAAATATAAAGAGTTACAACCAGATTTAGTGACGATGGATATTACAATGCCTGAAGTTGATGGTATTGCTGCATTAAGAATGATTCGTGAATATGATCCAGATGCTAAAGTTGTTATGTGTTCAGCTATGGGACAACAAGCGATGGTCATTGATGCAATCCAAGCAGGTGCGAAAGACTTTATCGTTAAACCATTCCAAGCTGACCGGGTGCTAGAAGCAATTAAAAAGACATTAGGTGCTTAATATTTTTTTAAATGTGTTCTGTTTGGTTTTGGGAATTGAAAGTAGGTGGCAGATAAAGAATGACAAACAA
>NZ_JAACYS010000052.1 GCF_009996845.1 Pallidibacillus pasinlerensis
TCGAAAAAAATATAAGGAAAGATGTCATCGTAGTTCCGCACCTTTCCTTTAGGTAAATTTATATTTCCTTAATGCATGTATATTTCTCGAATATATAAATTTTTTTCTTGCATTAGTGAAACTATCTTTTTACTATCTACTAATTCCACAACTGGTCTTGTAGGATAATTTTGATCAATATAAAGTATTTTTCCTAATTCATTTGACGATAACTCTACATGCGAATTAATTGTTAATGGTGCTATAACATTTATTAAAGTTTTTAGTATCGTTACATTGAACTGACCGAAATGTTCTCTTGTAAGTATTTCAATCGCCCGAAATGGAGAAACTTTATCCTTATAAACTCGATTACAAACCATTGCATGATATACATCAGCTATTGCAATAATTTGAGCATATTGATTAATTTTATCTCCCTTTTCTTTAAGTGGGTACCCACTTCCATCTAGTCTTTCGTGATGTTGTAAAATTGCAATTTTTGCATCCCTCGACAATGATGGTATATTTTTAACGAACATAAAGCTATAAGTTGGATGTATTTTAATTTCACGGAAATCTTCACTCGTTATTTTACTATTTAGCAAAATAGCAGGGGTTACTTTTGCCATACCACAATCACTTAAACATCCTGCTAACGTAACTTGGTAGTATTCACCTTGAGACATATTTAATCGTCTTGCCAAGTACCCGGAAATTATTCCAACGGCAATCGCATGATGATACAAATAATTTTTTGGTGTATCGACATAATTTTGTAAGAATAATAGATTAACAGGATTCTCTACTAATTCATTAAATAATGGAATCATGATATTTCGAATCATATTTATATCAACTGTACTACCAGATTGCCAACTAATAAATTGTTTTTTGTAGTTTTCAACTGCTTCTAAATATAGTTGTTGGAAAGTATTATTCACAATCGATGTAGTTTTATTTTTTATATCTTCCTTTTCAGACATTTTTTCAGCTTGTTCTTTACGGGTTAAACTATTCTTAGCCCCTTTTTTTTCGATTCCATCTTTGGAAACTGAAACTTCCTTAATTAAAAATGCCCTTAATACTTCAATTATTTCATTCGTTATTACAGTGTCTCTAGGTACGATAGGATGTTTTGTTAATCCTTTTACATCATTAAGTAATACATATCCTTCTTTGAGTTCCGATAGTTTTACCTTCAATTTGTCTCCGTCCCTTTTTGTCCTTTTCCTTTATTTTATGGTATTCCATCGAAAGTTTCCATATCTTATCTAATAAAAAAAGAAGGCTAATCCATCTTATGATTAAGGATGCATTAGCCTATTGAAATAGTTTTTATCACTGTTATAGATTTAGTAATTAGAAGAAGCCTGTAATTAAGATTCTTCAGTCTCTACTTCATCTTGTTCTTGTTCCTCTTCTTCTTTATCTACTTTCGCTACGGCAGAAACAAAATGGTCGTCTGCTAAACGAATTAATTTTACGCCTAAAGTATTACGTCCTGTCCGAGAAATGCCAGCCACATCCATACGAATGATGACACCACTATCAGTAACAATCATAATATCTTCATCACCATTAACTGATTTCATCGCTACTAGTTCACCATTTTTTTCTTGAATATTACATGTACGGACACCTTTTCCGCCTCGATGAACTACACGATATTCACTTGCATTTGTGCGTTTCCCGTAACCTTTTCTTGTTACTACTAATACGTCTTGATCTTCTTCTAAAATTTCCATATCGACAACTTCGTCATCTTCATCTAGCGTAATTCCTTTAACACCAGTCGCTGTTCTACCCATTGCTCGAACTTCCGTTTCATTAAATCGGATTAGCATTCCTTTTTTCGTACCAATTGCAATATCCTTTGTTCCATCAGTCAATTTAACTGAGATTAATTCATCATTATCACGTAAATGAATAGCAATTAAACCGCTACTTCGAATATTAGCATAGGACGATAATAAACTCCGTTTTGCAATTCCTTGTTTTGTTGTGAAAAATAGGTAAGATGTATCATCTAGACCTTCAACCGGAATAATTGCATTTATCCATTCATCTTTTTCAATTTCTAATAAATTAATAACCGGAAGTCCTTTTGCTGTCCGTGAGTACTCAGGTATACGATATCCTTTTAGTTTGTATACTTTCCCCTTATTTGTAAAGAATAAAAGTGTATTATGGGTTGATGTTGTAATGATATGCTCAACAAAGTCATCTTCATTCGTCCCCATACCTTGTATACCACGACCGCCACGTTTTTGCGCACGATAAGTAGATGACGGTTGACGTTTAATATAACCATTTTTTGTTAAAGTGATAACAACATTTTCTTCAGGGATTAAATCCTCATCATCAATGTCATCTACCGCTGCGGTAATTTCCGTGCGACGTTCATCATTAAATCTTTCTTTAATATTAGATAATTCGTCACGGATAATATCTAATATTTTCTCTTCATCAGCTAAAATCGCTCTTAGTTCAGCGATTAATTTTATAAGTTCTACATATTCTTCTTCAATTTTTTCTCGTTCTAGACCTGTTAAACGTTGCAGACGCATATCTAAAATTGCTTGTGCTTGTTTTTCAGAAAGATTGAATTGATTCATTAATCCTTCTTTAGCTATCTCGGTTGTTCGAGAGCTACGAATTAAACTAATTATCGCATCGATATGGTCTAATGCGATACGTAAACCTTCTAAAATATGCGCTCTTGCTTCAGCTTTACGTAATTCAAAAGCTGTCCTTCTGCGAATAACTTCTTTTTGATGCTCTAAATAATAGTAAAGCAGTTCTTTTAAATTTAATACTTTTGGCTGACCATTAACAAGTGCTAAATTGTTTATACTAAAGTTCGTTTGTAGTGAAGTATGTTTGTATAGATTATTTAATAGTACATGTGGATTTGCATCTCTTCGCAACTCCATAACAATACGAATGCCGAATCGATCAGATTCATCACGTAATGCTGTAATTCCATCAATACGCTTTTCTCTTGCTAGTTCAGCAATTTTTTCAATCAGACGCGCTTTGTTCACCATATATGGAATTTCTTTTACGACAATTGCTTGTTTACCACCGCTTCCGATCTCTTCAATTTCCACTTTTGAACGAACAGTAACAGACCCTTTTCCAGTCATATAAGCTTTCCGAATTCCACTTCGACCTAAAATTAGGCCACCTGTTGGAAAATCTGGTCCAGGAATATATTCCATCAGCTCTTCAATGGAAATTTCCGGGTTGCGACTTAAAGCTATTAGACCATCAATAACTTCACCTAATTGATGTGGGGCCATATTTGTTGCCATACCAACGGCAATTCCAGTTGTACCATTCACTAATAAATTAGGGAATTTTGCAGGGAGGACAACGGGTTCTTTTTCTTGGCCATCATAGCTATCTTGATAATCAATTGTATCTTTATTAATGTCCCGAAGCATTTCCATGGCAATTTTAGACATTCTTGCCTCGGTATAACGCATAGCAGCGGCACCATCACCATCAATTGATCCGAAGTTTCCATGTCCGTCAATCAATGGATATCTTAAGTTGAAATCTTGGGCCATACGTACCATTGTTTCATATACCGCAGAGTCGCCGTGGGGGTGATACTTACCGATAACGTCACCAACGATACGGGCACTTTTTTTATGAGGTTTATCAGCAGTAACCCCCAAATCATTCATGGAATATAAAACCCGTCTTTGTACGGGTTTTAATCCATCTCGGACATCTGGTAAAGCACGAGATACAATAACACTCATGGCATAGTCTAAAAACGATGTCCGCATTTCTTCTGTAATATTAATTTCGCTTATATTTGAACTTGGTGTTTCAGTCATTAATTAGCGAACCTCCTTTTCCTAAAAGGGCTCTTTCTTCACTTCAACAATCTCACTATTTTCTAAACATAAAGACAGAAAACATTAAATATCTAAGTTTTTCACGTAAACGGCATTGTCTTCAATAAATTTCCGACGTGGTTCTACCTCTTCACCCATTAACATTTCAAATGTACGATCCGCTTCAATAGCATCATCTAACTGCACTTGTAATAAAGTACGTGTTTTCGGATCCATTGTCGTTTCCCATAACTGTTCAGGGTTCATTTCCCCTAAACCTTTATAACGTTGTAGCGTTGGTTTAGGTGATTCAGGTAACGACTTAATAATTTTTTCTAACTCACCATCGTCATATGCATATTGAATCTTTTTCCCTTGTTGGACCTTGTATAAAGGTGGTTGTGCGATATAAACATAACCAGCTTCAATTATTTGCCTCATAAAACGATAAAAGAACGTTAATAATAATGTTCTGATATGGGCACCATCAACGTCCGCATCAGTCATAATAACAATTTTATGGTAACGCGCTTTGGAAATATCAAAATCTTCGCCAATCCCGGTTCCAATTGCCGTAATCATAGAACGTACTTCATTATTAGACAAAATTCGATCTAATCTTGCTTTTTCAACGTTTAGTATTTTTCCTCGTAACGGTAAAATCGCTTGGAAATGACGATCTCGACCTTGCTTTGCTGAACCACCGGCGGAATTCCCCTCAACGATATAAAGTTCACTAATTGTTGCGTCATTTGAAGCACAATCTGCCAGTTTTCCAGGAAGATTGGAAATCTCTAATACGTTTTTCCTTCTAGTTACCTCTCTAGCTTTTTTCGCAGCCACACGCGCGCGTGCAGCAACAATCCCTTTTTCGACAATTTTTCTAGCAATTGAAGGATTTTCTAGTAAAAATCTTTCAAGTTCTGCTGAGAAAAGGGAGTCTGTAATCGTACGTGCTTCAGAGTTTCCAAGCTTAGTTTTTGTTTGCCCTTCAAACTGTGGGTCTGGGTGTTTAATTGAAATAATCGCTACTAATCCTTCACGAACATCCTCACCCATTAAATTTTCATCTTTTTCTTTTAAAATATTATTTTTCCGAGCATAATCGTTAATAACTCGTGTCAAAGCGGATTTAAAGCCCGATTCATGCGTCCCACCTTCGTACGTATGGATATTATTTGCAAACGAATAGATTAAACTATTATACCCATCGTTATATTGCATGGAAATTTCAATGGCAATGCCATCTTTTTCCGCTTCAATATAAATCGGTTCCTCAAATAACACTTGTTTATTTTCATTTAATATCGATACGTAAGACTTTATACCTCCTTCATAGTGGAAATCATCAATTCGCGGTGATTCTCCACGCTTATCTTCTAAAATAATTCTTAATCCTTTATTTAAGAAGGCTAATTCACGGATTCTTTTTTTCAGCGTGTCATAATCAAACTCAATCGTTTCTGTAAAAATTTCTTTATCCGGCTTAAAATGGGTAGATGTTCCTGTAACATCCGTTTCACCGATCACTTCTAAATCGGTCATTACTTTACCACGTTCATATCTTTGGTAATAAATTTTCCCATCCCGGTGAACATGAACTTCCATTTTCTCTGATAATGCGTTAACCACAGAGGCACCCACACCGTGGAGTCCACCAGAAACTTTATATCCACCGCCGCCAAATTTACCACCAGCGTGAAGTACTGTATGAATTACTTCGACCGCTGGACGCCCAACCTTCTCTTGAATATCAACAGGGATTCCCCGACCGTTATCTTTTACAGTTATACTATTATCTTCTTCAATTGTTACGCGAATCTCTGAACAATAACCTGCCAGCGCTTCGTCAATACTATTATCAACAATCTCCCATACAAGATGATGGAGACCTCTTACACCCGTTGATCCAATATACATCCCCGGACGTTTCCTAACCGCTTCAAGTCCTTCTAATACTTGGATCTGGTTTGCATCATAAGATGTGTCCTGCTTTTTAATTTCATCTAACGCCAATGTATTCACCCAACTTTCTTTAATCTATCAATTTCACTCATTTGACTCAGACGGGTTTTCTAACTGACCTTTACTCACACGATAAATATTGGCATTTTTTAACGTATCGTGATGGATACCGTCAATGCTTGTTGTTGTTACAAATGTTTGTACCTTTCCTTGAATGGTGCTTAATAAATGAGATTGTCTGTAATCATCTAATTCCGATAAAACATCATCCAATAGCAAAATAGGATATTCACCGATTTCACTTTTAATCAGCTCGATTTCTGCCAATTTTACAGATAAGGCGGTTGTTCTTTGTTGCCCTTGCGAACCAAACGCCTGTACATCACGACTATTTACAAAAAACAATAAATCATCTCGATGAGGCCCAAAGAGGGTGACTCCCCGTTCAATTTCTCTTTCTTTTACACGTTCATATTTTTCTTTATATTCATTAATCATTTTCGACAAGTCGTCCCCATCTGATACCTCAATCGATGATTTATAACGAATTTCTAATTCCTCTAACCCTCTTGAAATACTAGAATGGATGGACTTTGCCCAATCTTGTAGTAAATGCAAAAATTCAAATCGTTTTGTTACAATTTTGACAGCTAAATCAATTAACTGCTCGGTATATATATCTAGCAAATTCAAATCCGTTTGTTGTTTTCTTTGCAAGATTTTTAAATATTGGTTCCGTTGATGTAAAACTTTATTATATAAACTGACATTATGAAGATAAACAGGGGATACCTGTCCGATTTCCATGTCAATAAATCGCCTACGAACAGTTGGACTACCTTTCACTAAGTTAAGATCTTCAGGCGCAAACATCACAACGTTCATATTACCGATATATTGACTTAATTTTGATTGTTCTAGATGATTAAGTTTTGCTTTTTTACCTTTTTTTGTAATAACTAGTTCAAGAGGTAAGGTATTGTTCCTTTTTTCTAACCATCCTTCTATTTTAGCATAATCTTCGTCCCAATGGATTAGTTCTTTATCATTCGCAGTACGATGGGATTTTGCCATCGCAAGGACGTAAATAGCCTCCATCATATTCGTTTTTCCTTGTGCATTTTCACCAATAATGACATTAACCTTATTATCAAAGGTAATGGACAATTCATTATAATTTCTGAAATGCTTAATATTTAACTTTTTAATATACATGGTTTACATCCTTTAATTATTCACCAATAATTTTAAACGATCCGATTCCTTCAATTTCAATCGTATCATTAATTCGTAATTTTCTTCCTCGCCTCGTTTCAATTTCACCATTAACGAACACTTCATATTCTTGTAAAAACCATTTCGCCATTCCACCGGATTGGATAATATCCGTCATTTTTAAAAATTGGCTAAGCGTAATATATTCAGTATCAATTTTTACAGTTTGCATCATTACCGTTCCTTTCTTGTCTACTATAATTTTACTAAACAAAAGAAAAAGAGGAAAGGGCTACTTCATTGAATTTCAGGTGAGAATGCTTAACATGTACTTGTGGTAGGGAGGATATGTCTGAAAGGGAAGGTTATTCACATGTGGATAACCTTTTTGAATTCTGATTATCCACATGTGGTTAATTAAAATGTTCTTACCGGTAATATCAGTTGTAAAATCGTATCATCTGAATCAGATTTTAAAATAAATGGACGCATTGAACCGGTAAAGTAAATCGTAATATCCGTTGCATCAATGGCTCGTAGTGCATCCATCATATATTTTGCACTAAAGGAGATTTTTATATCTTCACCTTCAACGGCTAAACTTTTTACTTTTTCAACAACTTTACCAATCTCTGGTGTGTAGGATGAAATTTCAATAATATCATTTTCTAAAATCGCAAACTTAATGACATTATTCTTTCCTTCACGGGCAAGGAGTGATGCACGGTCAACGGCTTCTAAAAATTCCTTTGAATTTAATTTCGTTGTTGTTTTACTATCCGTTGGAATTAATTTTGATGTATCAGGATATTTCCCTTCGAGTAAGCGAGAGTAAAACAATAGATTTTTAGCTTTAAATAAAATTTGATTTTCAGTAACGATAATTTCCACAGGTTCTTGGTTATCGTCTAAGACTTTTGTTAATTCAGTTAAACTTTTACCAGGAATAACAATACTGAATGATTGATCTTGTTCTAGGCTTGTTTGTAAAGTTGCTTTTTTTAATGCTAAGCGGTGACTATCCGTTGCAACGGCAATTAATTCGTTATTTTCAAATGTCCAATGGACACCCGTTAAAATCGGTCGTGTTTCGGATGTCGAAACAGCAAAAACTGTTTGTTTAATGACATTTTTTAATAAATCCGTTGGCATTGTGAAACTATTTTCTTGATTAATTTGGGGTAAGCGAGGATATTCCTCGGCATCTAATCCGTGAATAATAAATTCTGCATTTCCTGATCGAATAACAGTTTTGAATTGATCTTCAACTGATACTTCTACAATAGATTCAGGTAATTTTCTTACAACTTCACTAAAAAAGCGAGCGTGTAAAACGATCGATCCTTTTTCGACAATTTCTACAATCTCTGTATCTTCTTCTTCTCTAGGAATAAAAGATTTTATAGAAATATCAGAGTCACTACCAGTTAAATAAACACCTTCATCTGTTGTATCAATTTTTATACCTACTAAAATTGGAATAGTTGTTCTAGAAGCGACTGCTTTTAGTACATCTGAAACTGCTTCAATTAAGCGGTCCTTTTGAATGAAAAATTTCATGATTGTTCCCCCAATATATAATAAATATATAAAAAATAAAGTAATATAAGTAATAGTGGCTGTGAATTTGTGGACAAGTCTATTTGAGTTAGTAAAATAAAGTCTATCCACATGTGGACAGACTGTGAGTAATCTGTAAAAGTTATTAACATTGTTAACAGCTAAATAAAATTTTCCATAATGGATAAGAAAGTAATTCTATTTAATTAGCGATAAAGTTATTAAACTTTTAAACGGCTTTGTAATTCTTCAATTTGCTTTTTAAATTGAGGATCAGTTTCAATTAATTTAGAGATTTTATCATGGGCGTGAATTACAGTTGTATGATCACGACCACCAAATTCCTCACCTATTTTCGGCAGGGAGTTATCTGTTAATTCTCTAGCTAAATACATGGCAATTTGTCTTGGGAAGGCAATGGATTTTGTCCTTTTCTTCGATATAAAATCCTCCATTTTAATACCGTATTCTTCCCCAACTTCGCGTTGAATATCCTTAATTGTAATAGTTTTAGGTTTAGAAGAAGGAATGATACTTTTTAGTGCTTCTGCAGCTAAATCTGCATTAATATCTTTATTTTCTAATGAAGAATAAGCTACTACACGAATAAGTGCGCCTTCTAATTCCCGAATATTTGTATCAATTTGATTTGCTATATAAAGCATGACTTCATTAGGAATATCAAGACCTTCAGCTTTTGCCTTTTTCCGCAGGATTGCAATCCTCGTTTCTAAATCAGGTGGGGTAATATCAGTAATAAGTCCCCATTCAAATCGTGAACGTAAACGATCCTCTAAAGTTGGGATTTCTTTTGGTGGCCTGTCACTTGAGATAACGATTTGTTTATTTTCCTCATGTAATGCATTAAATGTATGGAAAAACTCCTCTTGTGTTGATTCTTTTCCAGCTAAAAATTGAATATCATCAATAAGTAAAATATCTACGTTTCGATATTTGTTACGAAATTCTTCTGGGCGATTATCACGAATGGAATTAATAAATTCATTCGTGAATTTTTCAGAAGATAAATAGACAACTTTCGCATCGGGATTATGTTCTAAAACATAGTGTCCAATGGCATGCATTAAATGAGTTTTCCCTAATCCAACACCACCATAAATAAATAATGGATTATAAGCTTTTGCTGGAGCTTCTGCAACTGCAAGAGAGGCAGCATGAGCAAAACGGTTACCAGAACCAATAACAAAAGTATCAAAAGTATATTTTGGAATTAACATAGAATTAGGTGATTCTGCTGACATGTCTTGTTTTGTTTGTTTTTTCATCACGGTAGAAGGGGCTACTGGTTCTTCTTCTAAATTTGCATTTGGTATTACAAAACGTAATGTCATATTTTCGCCAACTAAATCATATAAAATTTCTGTAAGGATCTCTTTATAGTTCCCATCCAGCCATTCACGTGCAAACTCATTCGGAGCTTCGACAATCAAAGTAGTGCCTTTGAGTGATACTGCTTTCGTAGATTTTAACCATGTTTCAAAACTAGGCTTACTAATTTTTTGTTCAATAATCTTTAACGTTTGTCCCCAAAGGTCATCGATATTTTCCAACGGCTGCTACCTCCTTGACCTTTAAATTAGAAAAAGAAAGTAAAAAATATAACAACTTTCTACTTTCTTATTTGCGTTGGCATTTTGTTTCTCACGCCTCTATCAGTTACCTCAAAACTTGTCCATAATACACTGCGATTGTGGATAAAGATATAATATAGATAAAAAAAAGATTATCCACACGATACACCGCTTGTGGACAAACTCTTCCACGTTATCAAAAAACCTTATCCACAAGTTATTAACAAAATGTGGATAATTATAAATTTGAATTAAGTTATCCCCAATTAAAACACATATCATCATATCAAAATTTGCTACAATCCGCAATGATTTCTATGAACTATCCACAAAACTCAATATATGTTAATTATTTTTATCCACAAGTTGCGATCTTGTGAAAAAAATGTCGATATGTTGTGGTTATTAAATAAAAAGGTCGAAAAAGTTATTTACAACTTTATATAGTGAATCATTTTAAATTACTTTTTTATAATGAATAAATTTTTTAAGTAAAATAAATTGGTAGTGAAAAAAGGTAAATATTTGCAGCTTTTGAAGAGGCTTGACATGGAAAGGGAATATTTTTATAATAATTAAGACTGTCTTGAATTGAATTGTCCTCATATATAGGGAGGTGTCATATAGCAATGAAAAGAACATTTCAACCAAATAAAAGAAAAAGAAGTAAAGTTCATGGATTCCGTCAACGAATGAGTACAAAAAACGGGCGTAAGGTATTAGCGCGTCGTCGTCGTAAAGGAAGAAAAGTATTATCTGCTTAGGCCACTGAAAATCAGTGGTCTTTTTTACAATTGTTTTTAATGTTTGATTATAAAATAATGTGCAATAAAAATAATAGAAACCAAAACCATTTACTAGGTTTCTTATTTTTATTTGTTAATAATGTTTGATGCAGGTGTCGCAAATGAAAAAGGAATATCGAGTTAAAGCTAATAAAGATTTTCAGTTGATTTATAAAAAAGGAAAGTCTTTTGCAAACCGGCAATTTATTGTATACAAATATAAAAATCCGAATATTGATCATTTCCGGATTGGTTTATCCGTTAGTAAAAAGATAGGAAATGCAGTAACACGAAATCGGGTGAAGCGGTATATTCGTCAAGTTTTTACAGAATTGAAGGAAGATATTGATGACCAATACGACTATATTATTATTGCAAGAAAGCCTGCAGCGGAGATGGATTATTTCCAAGTGAAAAAAAGTTTAATTCATGTTTTAAAAATAGCAAAAGTTTTACCACGCAATATTTAGTATTTTCTATTTACATACGTTTAGGTTAAAATAGTAGATAACTGTGAAGTAAAAGAGATAAATGATAGAATCGGAAATACTATTGAAGGTAGGGGGATATACGTTTGTGAAGAAAAAAGTCTTTGGATTAATAAGTATTGTCCTTGTTATTACATTATTAACTGGTTGTACTGAAATTAATGAACCGATTACATCTGAAAGTACAGGAATATGGAACCAGTTTATTGTTTATCCATTATCTTGGCTAATTATTAAAATTGGTGAGGTTTTTGGTGGTTCTTGGGGTTATGGACTATCTATTATTTTAATAACAATCGCTATTCGTTTAATTCTATTGCCGTTAATGGTTAAACAAATGAAAAGTTCTAAGATGTTACAAGCTATTCAACCAGAATTACAAGAATTAAAGAAAAAATATAGTTCTAAAGATGCTGTTACGCAACAAAAGTTCCAACAAGCCCAAATTCAACTTTTCCAAAAATATGATATTAATCCTATGGCGGGCTGTTTACCGATATTAATTCAACTTCCAATTTTACTAGGATTCTATCACGCTATTATGCGTACTGAGGATCTTCAAGGTAAAACGTTTCTATGGTTTGAATTATCGGAACGAGATCCATATTTTATTCTCCCAATTTTAGCTGGTGTGTTGACATTTATTCAACAAAAAGTAATGATGAAAGACCAACAATCGAATCCGCAATTAGCTATGATGCTTTGGTTAATGCCAATTATGATTCTTGTTTTCGCATGGATTTTACCAGCTGCATTACCGCTATACTGGATCATCGGGAATATCTTTACTATCGTACAAAGTTTCTTTATTAAAATACCTGAAATCGCAATCGTAAAACCTGAAACAAGTTCTGGACAAAGAAAAGCGAAAGCAGGACGTGCAGGAGGAAAGAAAAAGTGAAAGAAATAACGGCGACAGGTCAAACTGTAGATGAAGCAGTTGAATCAGCGCTAAAACAACTTAAGATTAAAAAAGAACAAGCTTTAATCACAGTTGTTGATGAAGGGAAAAAAGGACTCTTTGGTATTTTTGGTTCGCGTCCAGCGATTGTCAAAGTTAAAGTGAATATCGATCCTATTGAAGAAGCGAAAAAATTTGTAAAATCAGTTTGTGACAATATGGATATTCCGATTGAAATTGAGTCGGTTGTTGAAGGGAAAAATGTCCATTTTAATTTGATTAGTGAAAAAACAGGATTATTAATAGGAAAACGAGGACAAACTTTAAATGCTTTACAAAGCCTTACACAACAAGTGTTAAATCGCTATACTGATCAATACATGGTCGTAGTATTGGATGCAGAGAATTATCGTAAACGAAGAGAAGAAAGTTTAGTACAATTAGCGAATCGCCTAGCAAGTAAAGCTCTTCGTGAACGAAAAGAAATTAAGTTAGAACCAATGCCATCTTTTGAACGAAAAATCATCCATTCAGCATTAGCTGACAATGAAAAAGTTAAAACATATTCAATAGGAACAGAACCACATAGACGATTAGTTATCCAACCAAAGTTTTAAATATAAATGGTAATAATGTTAGAAGACTACCTCTTTAAGGTCACAAACCTAAATTTAGAGGTGGTTTTTTTTATATTTTTAAAGGAGTTCTCAAAACATGCAAAACAAAATAGTGGTTTTTTTGTGAAGTTGGCGGCGACTAAAAAAATACATTCGTATTTTTTCTGCGGTGTAATGCTCCCGAGCTTAATCAGAGTCCTGCAGGAATAGCGTGAGTCTTGATACCCCTAGAGACGTGTCTTGTGAGTCGAGGAGGCTCAAGACACGCCCGCGGAAAGCGTCCGCCAACGAAATAAATCATGAAATTAAATTACAAAAGTGAATAACTTTTTCAAAAGTCTTATGAAATATATAAATGACTCAAGTTTTATCAACATGTGGATAAACGATGAAAGAGCTCAAAAAATATTATTATTTGTTATCCACATGTTGATAAGTTAAAATGATTGTTATGCATATCTTTTGTTTCAAACAGTTGTGTGATATTCTAGTTCAAGTAAAAAAGCTTAAAATATATATAAATCGTTTAAAATAAATAGAAAGAAATGAATAGGGTGAAGCAAATGTTAGATTTAGATACAATTGCTGCAATATCGACACCAATGGGTGAAGGAGCGATTGGGATCGTTCGGTTATCTGGCCCTGACGCACTATCAATTAGTGATAAAGTTTTTAAAAGCCCTTCTGGAAAGAAACTGACAGAGGTGGATTCACATACAATTCATTACGGTCATATCGTAGATCCGAAATCAAATGAAACCATTGAAGAAGTGATGGTTTCCGTGATGAAGGCGCCAAAAACTTTTACGAGGGAAGATGTTGTAGAAATTAATTGCCACGGTGGTATTTTATCAGTAAATCGCGTGTTACAACTCGTCATTACGAACGGTGCCCGTTTGGCAGAACCGGGTGAGTTTACAAAACGTGCCTTTTTAAATGGCAGAATTGATTTATCACAAGCGGAAGCGGTTATGGATTTAATTCGTGCTAAAACGGACCGTGCAGCAGACGTTGCCATTGGTCAACTTGAGGGACGTTTATCGAAGTTAATTCAACGTTTAAGACAAGAAATTTTAGAAGTGTTGGCCCAAGTTGAAGTGAACATTGATTATCCTGAATACGATGACGTTGAAGAAATGACAAATAAAATGTTTAAACAAAAAGCGCTATATGTAAAAAAAGAAATAGAAAAATTGTTACAAACGGCGCAACAGGGAAAGATACTACGTGAAGGACTTCAAACTGTCATTATTGGCCGTCCAAATGTTGGTAAATCCTCATTATTAAATAGTTTTGTACAAGAAAATAAAGCCATTGTAACAGATATACCTGGTACAACACGTGATGTTATTGAAGAATATGTCAATGTCCGAGGGGTGCCACTGAAACTTGTTGATACGGCCGGTATTCGTGAGACAGAAGATATCGTTGAACGAATCGGTGTAGAACGCTCAAGAAAAGTATTACAAGAAGCTGATTTAATTTTATTCTTACTAAATAATAATGAAGAATTAGCTGACGAAGACCGGAAACTGTTTGAAACAATTCAAGGCATGGATGCTATTATTGTGATAAATAAAACAGATTTAGAGCAACGAATTGATATTGAGGAAGTTAAAAAACTTGCCGGTGATCGGAAAATAATCCATGTTTCTGTTAAAGAAGAAAAGGGAATTGAAGAATTAGAAGAAACGATTTCCCAAATGTATATGACGGGCGAAATTGAAAGTGATGATTTTACTTATGTTTCAAATGCTCGCCATGTTGCTTTATTAAATCAAGCACTTCAATCAATCAATGATGCATTAAATGCATTAGAGAACGAAATGCCTGTTGATCTCGTTCAAATTGATATGACAAAAGCTTGGGATTTACTCGGTGAAATAATTGGTGAGAGTATTCACGATGAACTAATCAATCAACTGTTCTCCCAATTCTGTTTAGGAAAATAATTTAAGTCATTGTAAGTCGTTATCCAGTTATTTTTTAATAAAATAATTGGAATAGGAGGTTAGAAAGATGCAAACTTATGAAGCAGGAAATTATGATGTTGTTGTTGTCGGTGCAGGGCATGCAGGTTGTGAAGCTGCCCTTGCTGCTGCAAAAATGGGAGCAAAAACTGCCATCATTACAATTAGTTTAGATACAATTGCTTTCATGTATTGTAATCCGTCTATCGGAGGGCCAGCTAAAGGAATTGTTGTTCGGGAAATTGATGCCTTAGGTGGCGTAATGGGTAAAATTATTGATAAATCGGCTATTCAAATGCGGATGTTGAATACAAGAAAAGGTCCAGCAGTTCGTGCATTACGAGCTCAAGCAGACAAGTTTGTATATCAACAAGAAATGAAGAAGACACTAGAAACCCAGGAAAATCTTGATTTAATTCAAGGGATGGTCGAGGATTTAATTGTTGAAGATGGTGTTTGTAAAGGTGTAATTACACAAACTGGTGCGATTTTCCGTGGAAAAACTGTCATTATTACGACAGGAACATTTTTACGTGGCGAAATCATTATTGGTGAAATGAAATATTCCAGTGGACCAAACCACCAACAACCATCAATTAAATTATCCGATAGCCTGCATGATTTAGGTTTTGACATGGTTCGTTTCAAAACAGGAACTCCACCACGGGTGAATAGTAGGACAATTGATTACTCAAAAACACAAATTCAACCTGGGGATGAAAATCCACAAACATTTTCATATGAAACGACAGAAGCTATCACAAATCAATTACCGTGTTGGTTAACTTATACAACAGGGGAAACACATCAAATTATTGAAGACAACTTACACCGTAGTCCAATGTTTTCAGGAATGATTAAAGGCCGTGGTCCAAGATATTGTCCATCCATTGAAGATAAAGTCGTGCGGTTCCACGATAAGCCACGCCATCAAATCTTTTTAGAGCCAGAAGGTCGAAATACAGAAGAAGTATATGTGCAAGGTTTATCAACGAGTCTTCCAGAAGAAGTTCAATTAGAAATGATCAAGTCCATTCCTGGCTTAGAAAATGCAAAAATGATGCGTCAAGGTTATGCGATTGAATATGATTCCATTAAACCAGAGCAACTTTGGCCGACATTAGAAACAAAAGCGATTAAAAACTTATACACTGCTGGTCAAATAAATGGTACAAGTGGATATGAAGAAGCCGCTGCCCAAGGTTTAATGGCAGGGATTAATGCATGCCTTCGCGCTAAAGGTAGTGACCGGGAAGTTATTTTACAACGTTCTGAAGCTTATATCGGAGTTTTAATTGACGATTTAGTAACGAAAGGAACAGTAGAACCGTATCGACTACTTACTTCCCGTGCTGAATATCGTCTATTATTGCGTCATGATAATGCTGATTTAAGACTGACAGAACTAGGGTATGAGCTTGGATTAATTAGCGAAGAACGTTACCAAAAGTATTTAGAGAAAAAAGCAAATATTGAAGAAGAGATTAATCGATTAAAAAATACACGAATTAAACCGAATGAACAAACACAACAACTTATTGTAAGTGTCGGTGGTAGCAAATTAAAAGATGGTATTTTAGCTAGTGATTTATTAAAACGACCAGAAATTAAATATGAACATATTAAACAGTTAGCCCCAAGTGATAAAGAATTGTCCCATGAAGTTGAAGAACAAGTGGAGATTCATGTGAAATACGAAGGCTATATTCAAAAAGAACTACAAAAAGTTGAACGTTTGAAAAAGATGGAAGATAAGAAGATTCCAATTGATATTGATTACGATGCAATCAATGGATTAGCAAATGAAGCTGTTGACAATTTAAAGAAAGTTCATCCATTAACATTAGCCCAAGCCTCTCGTATTCCAGGGGTAAACCCAGCTGATATTTCAATTTTATTAGTTTACTTAGAACAAGGGAAAATTGCCCGTGTTTCTGACGAAAAAACAGTAGGTTAAAAAATGTTCATTCAGAAAGAGTGGCTAAAATGAATATTGAACAATTTCAACAACACTTAAAAGAAGAAATGCAAATTGAATTAACGGATTATCAATTACAACAATTCGAAACATATTACAAAATGCTTGTCGAATGGAACGAAAAAATTAACTTAACTGCCATTACAGAAAAACATGAAGTATATTTAAAACACTTTTATGATTCTTTAACGGCAGCAAAATATTTTTCCTTTACTAAGGAGCAGTCGATTAAACTTTGTGATGTAGGAGCGGGTGCAGGATTTCCTAGCATCCCGCTTAAAATTGCTTTTCCAAATTTAGATATCACAATCGTTGACTCATTAAATAAACGGATTATCTTTTTAAATGAACTAGCCGATGCTTTAGCCTTAGATAATGTTCATTTTTACCATGATCGGGCAGAAATCTTCGGCCAAAATAAAGACCATCGAGAAAAATACGATGTCGTAACAGCTCGAGCAGTGGCTAGAATGTCTGTATTAAGTGAATTTTGTATCCCACTAGTAAAAGTAGGGGGAGCCTTTGTTGCCTTAAAAGGAGCAAATGGTGAAGAGGAACTAAATGAAGCTAAAAAAGCTATTTCATCATTAGGTGGAAAAGTGAAAAAGGTATATAACTTTTCACTACCTGTTGAAGATAGTGAACGAACAATAATTGTTATTGATAAATTCAAAAGCACACCAAAAAAGTACCCAAGAAAACCAGGCGTTCCAACGAAAAAGCCTTTATGATATGATAAAGTAGACTATTTCCAAATGAAAAACTTTTTATAAAAGCTTTCTTTATACATAAAGTAATGTTTATAAAAAGCTCTTTAATAAAAATTATTTCCTAACTTAGCAGGAACTTTTATATAAAGGGCGAAGTAAGTAATTAAGAGGTTGCTCGGTTCATTTAGTAAAAGTAGAAGAATAATTAGTTTACATCAACGTATTATTTCCCAATTTAATTACTGCTGACCCTAACTTGGGTACAGTTAGGGAGTTTTAAAAGGGTGGTGAAGAGCAATGAAACATCCATTTTCACGCTTATTCGGTGTTACTGAAAAGGTAAAAGAAGTAAATAACGAAGAATTACAAACAGAGCTAGTTGATGAAAATATTGAAGAGGTTCGACAACTACCCATAGAGAAAATAATTCCTAACCGTTTTCAACCACGTACAATTTTTGATGAGGAAAAAATTGAAGAACTAGCTAAAACGATTCATACCCATGGCATGATTCAACCGATTGTTGTTCGATCCATTGAGAACGATCATTTTGAAATCATTGCCGGTGAGCGTCGATATCGGGCAGTTAAAAAATTAGGATGGGATACGATACCTGCTATACTTAAAAACTTCAATGATAAAGAAACAGCTTCTGTTGCATTAATAGAAAACCTTCAACGGGAAGAATTAACACCAATTGAAGAAGCGGTAGCTTATAATCAATTACTAGAAATTCATGGATTGACACAAGAAGCTTTAGCACAAAGACTTGGGAAAAGTCAGTCTACAATCGCTAATAAGCTACGTTTACTAAAATTACCGAAAGAAGTTCAAGATGCCCTTTTAACAAAGGAAGTTACGGAAAGACATGCGCGAGCATTGATTCCATTAAAGGATGCAGAAAAACAAGTTAAACTATTAAATGAAATTATTGAGAACAACTTGAATGTCAAACAAACTGAAGCCCGTGTTGAACGACTACTCTCTAAGGATAAACCTAAAAAACGAAAACGAATTGCCTTCAGTAAAGATGTACGAATTGCTGTTAATACAATCCGAAAATCTTTAGAAATGGTTCAAGAGAGTGGGATTAAGGCGGATACAACAGAAGAGGAATTAGAAGATTACTATCAAATCACCATCCGTATACCGAAAAAGAAATCATAAATCCTTTTAATAGAATGAAAGACTGTTATTTTAGCAGTCTTTTTTCTTTTTATATAAGAAAATTTAAGCTAAAAAACCTTTATTCCTTATTGATTATTTATTATTGTAAATTTTACCAAGACCTTTTAAACATTGCTTTCTCTAAAACTAAATACCTATTTAAATATTATTTAATCGGAAAAAAGTATTTTTCTGATTTTCATGATAAAATAGAATAAGCTTTATGTATTAAGGTAGGTGAAACTGTGAGTAAAGTTATTTCTATCGCAAACCAAAAGGGTGGGGTTGGTAAAACAACGACATCCGTTAATCTAGCTGCATGTTTAGCATATATGGGTAAAAAAGTACTACTTGTTGATACAGATCCACAAGGGAATGCAACAAGTGGTATCGGTGTAGAAAAAGCAGATGTTTCAAAATGTATTTACAATATATTAATAGATGATGAAGATCCTTTAAATGTAATACGACCAACAGCTGTGGAAAATTTATTCTGTATTCCAGCAACGATTCAATTAGCAGGTGCAGAGATAGAATTAGTTCCAACTATCTCACGGGAAATCCGTTTAAAACATGCGATTGATCAAGTAAAAGAGGAATATGACTTTATCATCATTGACTGCCCACCATCACTTGGATTATTAACATTAAATGCATTAACCGCTGCAGATTCCATTATTATTCCGGTTCAATGTGAATACTATGCTTTGGAAGGTTTAAGTCAATTGTTAAATACTGTGCGCCTTGTCCAAAAACATTTAAATACAGATTTAACAATTGAAGGTGTATTGTTAACGATGTTAGATGCTCGAACAAACTTAGGAATTCAAGTAATTGAAGAAGTAAAAAAATATTTCCAAGATAAAGTATTTAATACGATTATTCCTAGAAATGTTCGTTTAAGTGAAGCCCCAAGTTACGGTAAACCAATAATTATATATGATCCTCGTTCTAGAGGAGCAGAAGTATATCTTGATTTGGCGAAGGAAGTGGTGGAAAATGGCTAGAGGCTTAGGTAAGGGGATAAGTGCACTTTTTCCCGATATTGAAGTTAAAGAAGATGAAAAAATTCAAGAAATTAGTATAGATGAGCTCCGTCCAAATCCATATCAGCCTCGAAAACAATTTGATGATGAAGCTTTAGAAGAATTAAAACAATCCATTATTCAACATGGGATTTTACAACCGTTAATTGTTCGGAAAAGTATTAAAGGTTATGAAATTGTTGTTGGTGAACGTAGATATCGTGCAGCAAAAGCTGCAAAAATGAAAACCATTCCAGTTGTTGTTCGTAAAATGGATGATCAACAAATGATGGAATTGGCTGTATTAGAAAACTTGCAACGTGAAGACTTAACGCCAATTGAAGAAGCATCTGCTTACCAAATGTTAATGGAAAGGTTGCAAATGACCCAAAAACAATTAGCAAAACGCCTTGGTAAAAGTCGACCGTATATAGCAAACCATGTTCGTTTATTGACACTTCCATTTGAAATACAGCAGTATATTTCTGAAGGGAAAATATCCATGGGTCATGGAAGAACTTTGTTAGGTTTAAAAGATAAGAAAAAAATAAAACCATTAGCTGACAAAGTTATTAAAGAAAAATTGAATGTTCGTCAATTAGAACAACTAGTCCAACAATTAAACGATGATGTTCCACGTGAAACAAAGAAAAAAGAGAAAAAAGATGTTTTCCTTGTTGAACAGGAAACGTATTTACGTGAACGGTTCGGAACAACTGTAAAAATTAAACAAAATAAAAACAAAGGGAAAATTGAAATCGAGTTTTTCTCAAAAGAAGATTTAAATCGCATATTAGAAATTTTGAATTCTGAAAACGAGGAATAAAGAAAATAAGTCATTATGAAATGGCTTATTTTTTTGTGGTTTTATTTGTAGGAAGAAAAAACACCTGTTCTTTTGATTACAAGTCTTTTCTAGTAATACTATTTAATTCTAGGAAAGACTTTTTTATGTGTGTGCATGTAAAAAGGCATGATTTTATTTCAAAATAAAATGTATTCAGTTAAGCTTAATTATGTTATGATATTCTTACTTTAATGTGTTAATACAAAAAAGAAAATCAGGTGGAATTATGGTACTAACAGGAGCTATTGTCAATGCATTATCAATAATATTTGGATCAGTTCTAGGATTGTTTTTAACGAAAATATCTGAGTCGCTAAAAAATACAGTGCTAAAAGGAATTGGTTTAGCGGTAACTGTTTTAGGGATACAAATGGGGGTCCAAACGAATAATTTTTTAGCCGTTATTATTAGTATTGTCATAGGTGCTATTTTAGGCGAATGGATTGATTTAGATAATAAATTCACCCAATCGGGAAAATGGTTAGAAAGAAAGATTGGCAATAAAGCGAAGGGGAATATTGCCCAAGGTTTTATAACAGCATCCCTTCTATTCGTTATTGGTGCCATGGCCGTCCTCGGTGCTTTAGATAGTGGAATAAGTGGTGATCATAAAATACTGTTTACAAAAGCAATGATTGATAGATTTACAGCAGTTGTTTTAACATCAACTTTAGGAATTGGTGTGTTATTTTCTAGCATTCCCGTATTTTTATATCAAGGTATAATTGCCTTATGTGCAACCCAAATTAACAAGTTCATCCCTCCCCACTTACTCGATTTAATTGTACTGGAATTAACGGCGACAGGTGGCGTTATGATTATGGGGATTGGATTAAATATGTTAGAAATAACGAAAATAAAAGTAGCAAATTTATTGCCAGGCATACTTGTTATTGCAATTGTTGTTCCTATTTTTTACTACATAAATTTATGAGGACTGTCTTGTTAGACACCCCTCAATTTGTACCATTTAAAGCATATCTTCATTTATTAATAATTGATCATTTTCGTTATTTTGCCCAAACCGGTAAAGCAATCCGGCTTTATAAATTCCATCGGAAATTGTTTTGGCAAGATTCATAACTAAGTGTAGTCGTGTATTTTGTAATACAAAAAATTCCATTAATCCACTAATATTCACAACACCGGTCATATGAATATGACCGACAGGGGGTAATGTCTTATTTACTCCAGCACCAGGTTTAAGTGACCCTTTACGGATTTGCACCGTTCCTATACTTTTCGTTTGCCCTAAACATGCGTCAATGCCAACAATAAAAGATTGTTCAAATTGCTCATATATTTGTTCTAATTTTTCTTCTAAATTTACTGCATGAATTGGATCTTCAAGTGTACCAAAAACATAAAAATTCTCAGGAAGAAGTTTATCTTGTAAAAGCGTTCCAACTAATGGCCCTAAAGAATCACCTGTTGACCGGTCTGTACCAATACAAATGAAAAGTACAGGAATCGATTCATTCAACGGCAAATAACTAAAAAGTTCATTTGCTATCTTACCTGTTGCTAAAGGGTCTTCCCAAGAAATAGCTTGATTATCCTTTCCACGGAAAAATCCGGGTTTAAACAATAACATCCCCCCTCACCACTTTTTATATCTGTATTAACAGTTTAGTAACTTAGGAATGTTTTTATACATCGGATAATTTATTTTTTTAATAAGATTCATCTATTTTATGTTATTTGACTTGAATATATGAATGAATTCAAGTTAATATGATTTATAGAATTTACTTAAACGAATGAGAGAAGGTGGGTTATTAATGGAACAAAAAACTTTTCAATTAAATGATATTGTGGAGATGAAAAAACAACACCCATGTGGAACAAACCGCTGGAAAATCATTCGTTTAGGAGCGGATATCCGAATAAAATGTATGGGCTGTTCCCATAGTGTCATGTTACCAAGAAAAGAGTTTGTTCGTAAAATGAAAAAAGTGATTGAACACGCGGAATCATAATTTTTATGTTCTTGTGTTTTACTTTTTGGATGACTATAATAGGAACGAGTATATAGATAGAAAATAGTAGGAGTGACATAGATGTCTTTAACAGCTGGAATCGTCGGTTTACCAAACGTAGGAAAATCGACTCTTTTTAATGCCATTACACAAGCAGGAGCAGAAGCAGCTAACTACCCCTTCGCGACGATAGATCCGAATGTTGGAGTTGTTGAAGTTCCAGATGCTCGTTTGCAAAAATTAACGGAACTTGTTGAACCGAAAAAAACAGTTCCGACTACTTTTGAATTTACCGATATTGCTGGAATTGTAAAAGGAGCAAGTAAAGGTGAAGGGTTAGGAAATAAATTCTTAGCAAACATTCGCCAAGTAGACGCAATTTGTCATGTTGTAAGATGCTTCGACGATGAGAATATTACTCATGTTGCAGGTAGAGTTGACCCAATTGAAGATATTGAAACAATTAATTTAGAGCTTATTTTAGCAGATATGGAAACGGTTGAAAAGCGTCTTGCTAAAGTTGAGAAACTAGCACGACAAAAGGATAAGGAAGCGTTAGCTGAATACGAAGTACTTACTAAAGTTAAAGAAGCCTTTGAAAAGGAATTACCAGCAAGAACGGTTGAATTTACAGAAGAACAACAAAAAATCGTAAAAGGGTACCAACTATTAACGCAAAAGCCTGTTTTATATGTAGCAAATATTGGCGAAGATGATATTGGGAATACGGAAGATAATGAATATGTGAAAATGGTTCGTGAATATGCTAAAAAAGACAATGCTGAAGTTGTTGTCATCTGTGCACGAATTGAAGAGGAAATCTCAGAGCTAGATCCAGAAGAAAAGGCCGTATTCTTAGAAGAATTAGGAATTGAAGAATCAGGATTAGACCAGTTAATTCGCAAGGCTTACCATCTACTTGGATTAGCAACATACTTTACTGCCGGAGTACAAGAAGTACGTGCTTGGACCTTTAAACGTGGAATGAAAGCACCAGAATGTGCAGGAATTATTCATAGTGATTTCGAAAAAGGATTTATCCGCGCAGAAACAGTTTCTTACGATGACCTAGTAAAATATGGTTCAATGAGTGCTGCAAAAGAAGCTGGTAAAGTTCGTTTAGAAGGTAAAGATTACGTTGTACAAGATGGCGACATTATGCATTTCCGTTTTAATGTGTAAAAACATGATATAAAAAAATAATTGTTAGTTAATTTACGCATGTTTGTGTGCTATAAACTTGAATATAATAATTTTTAATGTTATACGAAATAATAATAAAAAAATAAAAAAGCGAAGTGCCCGCGGAAAGTGTCCGCCACTGGAGCTAATAATTACTCAATAGGCTGTTTCTTTATGAACAGTCTTTTTTTCAGTTAGTTTGATAAATATAATAAAAAAATTA
>NZ_JAACYS010000053.1 GCF_009996845.1 Pallidibacillus pasinlerensis
ACTTTTTAGACAGCCCCTTTATTCATATTTTGGGAAGACAGTTTCAACAATATAATCCATTCATTGATTCTAATACCTCAATTTTGTATAATAGAAAGGTTGAGAGGTGAACGAAATGTTACAATCTAAGACACATTGGAAGATTCGCCAAGCGAATGATGATAAAGTAAACAATTTAATAAATGAATTGAATGTAACACCTCTAGTTGCGAAATTATTAGTTAATCGAGGAATTGAAACGATTGATAAGGCTAAGTCTTTTTTATTCAACGAAGGAGAATTGTACGATCCGTTTTTATTAGAAGACATGCATATTGCCATCGAACGAATCAATCAAGCGATACGAAATGAAGAAAAAATTACCGTGTACGGGGATTACGATGCCGATGGTGTCACAAGTACTTATGTTTTATTATCCACATTGAGATCATTAGGTGCTCATGCGGATTATTATATTCCAAACCGTTTTACTGAAGGCTATGGTCCGAATGAGGAAGCATTTCGCTTTTTAAAGGATCAAGGTACAGACTTAATCATTACTGTTGATAACGGTATTGCTGCTATACATGAAGCGGAAGTAGCGAAAGAAATCGGTCTTGATTTGATTATTACGGACCACCACGAACCAGGTCCTGAGCTTCCCGAAGCATTAGCGATCATTCATCCGAAAAGACCAGGTTCAATTTATCCTTTCCGTGAATTAGCTGGAGTAGGCGTTGCATTTAAATTAGCTACTGCTTTGTTAGGAGAAATACCAGAATACTTACTTCCGTTTGTTGCCATTGGCACTGTCGGTGATTTAGTTTCATTACAAGATGAAAACCGCTACATTGTAAAAAAAGGATTAGAATTATTACCTACATGTCATAATTTAGGATTAAAAGCCCTATTAAATGTTGCGGGTGTCGATATTAACAATGTTAATGAGGTTACGATTGGTTTTACCATTGGCCCACGTATAAATGCACCTGGTCGACTAGACTCTGCAGATATAGGCGTTGAATTGTTCTTATCGGAAAGTATGGACGAAGCAATGGCGATTGCGCAAGAAATTAATGAGCTCAATGTTCAAAGGCAATCAATAGTAGAAGAGGTTGCGAAGGAAGCTATTGCAGAATTTAGTGAAAATGAAAAATACAAAAATAACCAAGTTATTGTCATTGGAAAACCCGGTTGGCATTCTGGGGTCATTGGTATAGTAGCTTCCCGTCTAGTAGAAAAATTTTCAAAGCCTGCGCTCGTATTTTCCTACGATGTAAATACGGGACTTGCAAAAGGTTCTGGTCGAAGTATCCCGAAATTCGATTTATATGAAAATCTAAGTAAATGTCGTGATATTTTACCGCATTTTGGTGGCCATAAAATGGCTGCAGGAATGACATTGAAAATCGACGATGTTGATCATCTACGGGAACGATTAAATACGATTGCTAATGAATTTTTAAAACCAGAAGATTTTGTTCTTGAGACGGAAGTGGATGGCATTGTTTCACTAGATGAAATTACGATTGAGACAATCGAACAGTTGGAAAAACTAGCTCCTTATGGGACAGATAATCCGAATCCGATTATAATGGTTGAGGATGTTCAACTTCCGAATATGCGACCGGTTGGTAGTGACGGAAAACATTTAAAAATGACTTTAGCAAATGATGATACTGAGGTCGATGGTATTGGATTTAATTTAGGTCCATTAGCTGATCACATTTCGCCTCTCGCTAACGTTTCCTTAGTTGGTGAATTAGACATTAATGAATGGAATAATATTCGTAAACCACAAATACTTGTCAAAGATATGGCAATTAAAGAATGGCAATTATTTGATTACCGTGGTCATCGGAAAATCGACCAATGGATTGATAAATTACCTCATGAAAATCGAAAATTTATTGTGTTCCATGAGAAAACTATTGAAACATTACATTTAGCACCATTTTTACAAGATATCATCATGATTCCTACGATTGATGATGCAAAAAATACTGATGTGCAAAATTGTAATATAGTTTTTGTTGATTTGCCACCTACAGCGCAATTTATTGAGGCTCTTATTTCAGATAAAAATATTCCACGAATTTATGCCCATTTTTATCAAGAAGAAACTGCACTTTTTAGTACAATGCCAAAAAGAGAGCATTTTAAATGGTATTATGCTTTTCTGCTAAAACAAAAGAGCTTTGATATCCGACAAAGAGGTCATGATTTAGCAAAACATATTGGTCTGTCACTTCAATCAATTAATTTTATGACAAAAGTGTTTTTTGATTTAGACTTTGTTACAATAAGTGATGGTGTTGTATCTGTTGTAAATTCGCCAGAAAAACGTAATTTGTCTGAATCGGCAACGTATAAACAACGAATTGACCATATGGAATTGGAAAAAATTCTACTTTATTCAACTTATAATGATTTAAAAAAATGGTTTGATCAGTTTATGACAAAAGTGAATATTGAGGAGGAAAACGCATGGATTTAGAAAAATACATCGCGATTGTAGAAGATTACCCTTCAAAAGGGATAAGTTTTAAAGATATTACACCTTTAATGGCTGATGGTGAAGCCTTTAAACATGCAACAGATCAAATAGTAGAATTTGCCAAAGAAAAAGAAATTGATATTGTAGTTGGTCCAGAAGCTCGCGGCTTTATCATTGGTTGTCCCGTTGCCTATGCTTTAGGTGTAGGTTTTGCACCAGTGCGTAAACCAGGTAAGTTACCACGTGAGACAATTAAAGTTGATTATTCTCTTGAATACGGTAAAAACACGCTAACCCTTCATAAAGATGCTGTAAAACCAGGTCAACGAGTACTAATCATTGACGACTTGTTAGCAACGGGTGGTACAATAGAAGCAACTAAGAACCTTGTTGAAAAACTAGGTGGAAAAGTTGTAGGAGCAGCATTTTTAATTGAATTATCTTACTTAAACGGTCGTGACAAATTAAAAGATATCGATATTAAAACGTTATTAACATATGACGATTAAAGGTTTGAATAGCTTGGCTAAATTGCCAAGCTGTTCCTTTATTTAGAACTTAAAAATGTGATTAGTTTTATTCGATTGTTAAAAAATATACAAAGGACTTTACAATTCATTTGTTTTTCAAGATAATAAAATCAATTAATTCTTTTTTTACAAGTGTTATTATTTTATATTGAATACATTTTTAGATAATTAGGATAAGTCAAATTAACGGATTTATTTGTAAAGGTGATATTATGAGTTCAGATCAGGCTATTACAATCGATGATTGTATGGAAAAAATAAAATCATATTTAAATAAAGAACATTGTGATTTCGTATATCGTGCATATAAATTTGCAGAGAAAGCTCACGAAGGACAAGTGAGAAAATCTGGTGAACCTTATATTGTTCACCCAATTCAAGTCGTAGGCATTTTGGCGGATTTGAAAATGGACCCAGCCACCCTTTGTGCTGGTTTTCTCCACGACGTCGTAGAAGATACTTCGATTACACTTGAAGACTTAGAGCAGGAATTTGGTTCAGAAATTGCAATGCTCGTTGATGGGGTTACAAAATTAGGTAAAATTAAGTTTAAGTCCCATGAAGAACAGCAAGCGGAAAACCATCGAAAAATGTTTGTGGCGATGGCAAAGGATATTCGTGTCATCTTAATTAAGTTTTCTGACCGTTTGCATAATATGCGGACATTAAAACATTTACCTGAAGAAAAACAAAGACGAATTGCCAATGAAACGTTAGAAATTTTTGCTCCTTTAGCACATCGTTTAGGAATTTCGAAAATTAAATGGGAATTAGAAGATACGGCTCTGCGTTTTCTAAATCCACAACAATATTACCGTATTGTGAATTTAATGAAACGGAAACGTGCTGAACGAGAAGAGCATGTTCTAGAAGTAATTGAAGAAGTTAAAAAGCGCCTTAATGAATTAAATATTCAAGCTGAAATTACCGGTCGTCCAAAACATATTTATAGTATTTACCGGAAAATGGCCCATCAAAATAAGCAATTCAACGAAATATATGATTTGTTAGCAGTTCGCATTATTGTGGATAGTATTAAGGACTGTTATGCCGTTTTAGGGATTATCCATACAGCTTGGAAACCGATGCCGGGTCGCTTTAAAGATTATATTGCGATGCCGAAGCAAAATATGTACCAATCATTGCATACAACGGTAATTGGTCCAAAAGGAGATCCGTTGGAAGTGCAAATACGCACACATGATATGCATAACATTGCTGAATACGGTATTGCGGCCCATTGGGCATATAAAGAAGGTAAAAGAGCAAATGCCGGTAATCATTTTGAAAAGAAATTAACATGGTTCCGAGAAATACTAGAATATCAAAATGAAACTCAAAACGCTGAAGAATTTATGCGGTCTTTAAAAGTGGATCTGTTTTCCGATATGGTGTATGTTTTCACACCAAAAGGCGATGTAATTGAACTACCAGCAGGTTCAGTGCCAATTGATTTTGCATACCGCATTCACACTGAGATTGGTAACAAAACAATCGGTGCGAAAGTGAATAGTAAAATGGTACCGCTAGATTATAAATTAAAAACTGGCGATATTGTTGAAATTTTAACTTCGAAACATTCATACGGTCCAAGCCGTGATTGGATTAAGCTAGCCCAGACGTCACAAGCGAAAAATAAAATTAAACAATTCTTTAAACGACAACTAAAAGAAGAGAATATTGTCAAAGGTAAAGAACTTGTTGAAAAGGAAATTCAGAAGCTTGAATTTGATTTGAAAGAAGTCCTATCACCTGAAAATATTCAACGGGTAGCGGAAAAATTCAATTTTGCTAACGAAGAAGATATGTATGCAGCTGTTGGCTATAACGGAATTACCGCAGCGCAAATTGCAACCCGTCTAACAGATCCACTTCGTAAAAAGAAAGAAATTGAAAATGAAGCATTATTAAAAGAAATAAACGAATTGAAATCAACCCAACATCGAAGCCGACGCGATGCAGGTGTTCGTGTAAAAGGGATTGATAATTTATTAATTCGTTTATCAAAATGTTGTAATCCAATACCAGGTGATGAAATTGTTGGCTATATCACAAGAGGACGCGGAATTTCAGTCCATCGTGCTGACTGTCCAAACGCTCAAGATGCGAATATAAAAGACCGCTTAATTCCTGTTGAATGGGAAGGTTATGCATCTGATAAGAAGGAATTCAATGTGGATCTTGAGATTAATGGCTTTGATCGAAGAGGATTACTAAATGAAGTTCTTCAGGCAGTAAATGAGACGAAAACTCATATTTCAGCTGTAAATGGTAAAACCGACCGGAATAAAATGGCAATCATCCACCTATCGATTTCAATTCAAAATGTGGCCCACCTGCAGAAGGTTGTTGACCGTATTAAACAGATTCACGATGTTTATGCTGTACGTCGGGTATTGAACTAAAGGAGGCATTTTATGCGGGTCGTATTACAAAGAGCAAAAGACGCCACAGTAACTGTAAATGACGAAGTTGCCGGTGCAATTGCAAAAGGGTTTGTACTTCTTGTTGGCGTCACCCATGAAGATACGGAAAAAGATGCAGATTATTTAGCTGAAAAAATAGCAGGATTACGTGTTTTTGAAGATGAAAATGGAAAAATGAATCTTTCGATAAAAGATGTTGGTGGAGCAATTCTTTCTGTATCCCAATTTACTTTATATGGAGATACGAGAAAGGGGAGACGGCCAAACTTCATGGCTGCTGCAAAACCGGATCAAGCAAAAAAATTATATGATTACTTTAACGAGAAATTAAGGGAGAAGGACTTAACCGTTGAAACAGGAGTTTTTGGTGAAATGATGGATGTTCGTTTTACAAACGACGGTCCGGTCACTCTTCTTCTCGAATCTTGATGGAACAGGGGTAAATCTCTTGTTCCTCTTTTTTAAACACTCCAAAAAACTGATGAATCGTGAAAGTTTTGTTGTGTTAAAGGACATAATAGAGAAAACAACAAAACGGCATCCGCTAAAAAGGAGTGTATAAACTTGCGTGCAAGTGACAAACATCATCAAGCCAATTTAACATCTAAAGGTGTCTTTGGGGTAAACTTTCATGAATTTATTGATACCGAAGAAGATAGTACAATGTTTGAAATAGCGTCCGAATTTGGAATCTCATTAGGTGATGTGAGAAAATTAAAAAAGCGTTTAAATCGTTCATAGATAAGAGATTTTCAAAGTCTAAACATCATACAAACAGGACTTGACAATTTTCGCACCATTACTTAATATAAAATAATCAAAGAAAAATACATAATTTGATCTAATGACGGAGAAAAGTAGTTGTGATCCAGGTGGAAAGAGAGGGAATGCCGTGGCTGAGAGCATTCCTGCATACTGCCACAATGAAAGACACTCCCGAGGATAGCTCTGAAAGACGATGCATAAACGTTTAGTAAGGGTATTACGTAAACAGGCGTTAACTGGTAAGTGGAAGGAGAATGGTCATTTCTTCTTCAAGTAGGGTGGCACCGCGAGAACAGCTCTCGTCCCTTGTTTCGGCAAGGGATGGGGGCTTTTTTATTATTAGCATATTTACCGTTACATGCCTACATAAGACAAAAAAGTATTCTTAACAAGGAGGAATTGGAATGAACGTACAAATCCCACGTGGGACTCAAGATATTCTGCCAGAACAAGCGAGATTATGGCAATGGATTGAAAACAAAGTAAAAGAAGTTACAAAAAAATATCGTTATGAAGAAATTCGTACGCCAATTTTTGAACATACTGAAATTTTTGCAAGAGGTGTCGGCGATACGACTGATATCGTTCAAAAAGAAATGTACTCTTTCCAAGATCGTGGTGGACGAGACTTAACATTAAGACCTGAAGGAACTGCGTCTGTTGTACGCTCCTTTGTTGAAAATAAAATGTTCGGTTATCCTAACCAACCAATTAAATTGTATTATATGGGACCGATGTTCAGATATGAACGTCCACAATCTGGGCGTTACCGTCAATTTGTTCAGTTTGGTGTTGAAGCACTAGGTAGTGCTGACCCGGCAATTGATGCAGAAGTTATTGCTTTAGCGATGGATATTTATAAATCCGTTGGCTTAAAAAACTTGAATTTAGTCATTAATAGTCTTGGAGATAAAGAATCTCGACTAGAACACCGTGAAGCTTTAATTAATCACTTCAAACCGAGAATTGGTGAGTTTTGTAAAGATTGTCAAAGCCGTTTAGAGAAAAATCCACTACGAATTTTAGATTGTAAAGTAGACCGAGATCATGAACTAATGGAAACAGCTCCATCAATCTTAGATTACTTAAACGATGATTCGAAAGAATACTTCGCAAAGGTACAACAATATTTAGATGGGCTTGGAATTGAATATACAGTAGATTCAACTCTTGTTCGCGGTCTTGATTATTATAATCAAACAACCTTTGAAATTATGAGTTCTGCACCTGGTTTTGGTGCCATTACAACCCTATGTGGTGGTGGACGTTATAACGGTCTTGTCGAAGAATTCGGTGGTCCAGAAACACCAGGTATTGGTTTTGCTTTAAGTATTGAACGTTTAATAGCGGCAATGGAAGCAGAAAATGTTCAAGTTGATTTTGATGATCAATTAGATTTTTACATTGTTGCTTTAGGTGATGCAGCGAAAGATTACTCAGTGAAGCTATTAGCGGATTTACGAAATAACGGCTTTACTGCTGATCGCGATTATCAAGATAGAAAAATGAAAGCCCAAATGAAATCAGCGAACCGATTAAACGCTAATTATGTCGTTATTATTGGTGAAGATGAACTGGAAAAAGGCGAAGTTCAAGTGAAAAATATGCAATCAGGTGAACAAGAAGAAGTGAAATTATCAGAATTCATCGACGTTGTTAAGCAATGGTTTAACTAAGGAGGAGAAAGACATGTTTGGAAGATCACATTATTGTGGTGAAGTTTCTGAAAAAAATATTGGTGAATCCGTTGTTTTAAAAGGTTGGGTGCAAAAAAGACGTGACTTAGGTGGACTAATTTTCATCGACTTAAGAGACCGTACAGGTATTGTTCAAGTCGTCATTAACCCAGTAGATTCACCAGAAAGTTTTAAAATTGCTGAAGGTATCCGCAGTGAATTTGTCCTTGATGTAAAAGGTAAAGTTGTTCCCCGTGCTGAAGGTACGGAAAATACGAAATTAAAAACAGGTTTAATTGAGATTCAATGTGAAGAAATTACAGTTTTAAATAAAGCTAAAACACCACCATTTGCAATCGAAAATGGTACAGAAGTGGCAGATGAGGTACGTATTAAATATCGCTACCTCGATATTCGCCGTCCAGAGATGTATGAAACGTTACGTTTAAGAAGTAAAACTGTAAAAGCAATCCGTGACTTTTTAGACGGAGAAGAATTTTTAGAAGTAGAAACACCAATTTTAACGAAAAGCACACCTGAAGGAGCACGGGATTATTTAGTACCGAGCCGTGTACATCCTGGTCAATTTTATGCTTTACCACAAAGTCCGCAGATTTTTAAACAATTATTAATGGTTGGTGGACTTGACCGTTATTATCAAATTGCTCGTTGCTTCCGTGACGAAGATTTACGTGCGGATAGACAACCCGAATTTACGCAAGTTGACATGGAAATGAGTTTCATGAGCCAAGAAGATATTATGGCGTTAATTGAACAAATGATGAAAAAAGTGATGAAAGATGTAAAAGGAATCGATATTCCAACACCTTTCCCGCGTTTAACTTACCATGACGCAATGGCGCGATACGGTTCAGATAAACCTGATACACGTTTTGGCTTGGAACTTGTCGATGCCTCTGAGATTGTGAAAGAATCAGAATTTAAAGTGTTTGCAAGTACTGTTGCCAATGGCGGTCAAGTAAAAGGCATAAATGTGAAACAAAGTGCGGAGCAATATTCTCGTAAGGATATTGATGCTTTAACAGAGTTTGTGAAAATCTATGGTGCAAAAGGTTTAGCATGGATTAAAGTTACAGAAGAAGGTTTTACAGGACCGATTGCAAAATTCTTTGACGATAACATCCAAAATCAATTAAAAGCATTATTTGATGCTGAAGCAGGCGACTTATTATTATTTGTTGCTGATAAAAAATCCGTTGTTGCCGATAGTTTAGGTGCCTTACGTTTAAAATTAGGAAAAGAATTAGGATTAATTGATGAATCTAAATATAACTTCCTATGGGTGACAGATTGGCCATTATTAGAATATGACGAAGAAGATGGTCGCTATTATGCAGCACATCATCCGTTTACAATGGCAGTTCGAGAAGATTTACCATTACTTGAAACAGATCCTGGGCGTGTCCGTGCACAAGCTTACGATATTGTTCTAAATGGATACGAATTAGGTGGAGGTTCAATCCGTGTATTTGAACGGGATATTCAAGAGAAAATGTTTAAAGTGTTAGGATTCTCAGAGGAATCAGCCCGGGAACAGTTTGGTTTCTTGATGGATGCTTTTGAATATGGTACACCGCCACATGGTGGAATTGCCCTTGGGTTAGACCGCTTTATTATGCTACTTGCAGGTCGAAGCAACTTACGTGATACGATTGCCTTCCCGAAAACAGCAAGTGCAAGTGATCCGCTAACAAACGCACCAAGTGAAGTTAGCCCGGATCAATTAGATGAGTTAAAAATATCATTAAACTTACCAAAAAATGAGTAAATTACTTAACTCGGAAATATTGAAATACTGATTGTTAGTATGTTATTATACAGTTAAATAGAGAGTCCTGATGTGTCCGTTAGTTTTCCCAAGTTTTGACCGAACACATTGCCAAAAGGGAGTCCGGAAGTTCTTAAATAGCGCAAATGCCTGTGAAAGCAGGACTTGCAAAATTTAAGACAGGGCACCCACCTGCCTAGAGCGGGTTCAAAACGTTGGCATTCACAACGACGGCACAATTGGGACCCTCTTTTTGTTTATTTTATTAACTTTTTTGTCTTCAAAATAATAAAATACTAAAAACCGCCCTGGAAATTTCCAAGGGCGGTTTTTTTAGTGCTAATTACTTTTTAAATTATTAATGTTGTCATATACTTGCGCGAGGGCTGCTTCGTATTTTCCAGTCGTTTTCGGTTCGTAATATTTTTTCCTCTTTAACGTATCTGGAAGGTATTGTTGATCGACCCAGCCGCCTTTATAATCATGTGGATATTTATAATCTAATCCGCGTCCTAGTTTTTTCGCCCCGCTGTAATGGGCATCTTTTAAATGGTCAGGAACTTCCCCGCCTTTCCCATTTTCAATATCTTGAATTGCCGCATCGATAGCTAAATAAGCAGAATTTGATTTCGGTGATAAACATAAGTCTATGACGGCATTTGCTAATGGTATACGTGCTTCAGGAAAACCGATTCGCTCTGCGGTTTGTACAGCTGCAAGGGTTCGTACTGCCGCCATTGGATTAGCTAGTCCAATATCTTCATAAGCAATAACTAAAAGTCTTCGCGCAATACTTGGTAAATCACCGGCGACAATTAATCGTCCTAAATAATGGAGGGCAGCATTTACGTCACTACCACGGATTGATTTTTGAAAGCCAGATAATACGTCATAGTGAGCATCGCCATCTTTATCATGACTAAAACTTTTCTTCTGAATACATTCTTCTGCAACAGAAATATCGATATGGATCCAACCATCTTCACTTTTTTCTGTCGAGAGAACTGCTAATTCGAGACCATTTAAGGCACTACGAACATCCCCGTTACACCGTGATGCAATAAATTCCAACGTTTGATCATCGATTTTTACTTTGTATTTTCCTAACCCTCGCTCTTCATCTTGTAAAGCCCGTTCTAAAGCGATTTTCACATCTTTTGGTTGTAATGGTTTTAGTTCGAAAATTTGACAGCGACTCCGTATCGCTGGATTAATCACATGATATGGGTTCCCAGTCGTTGCTCCAATTAAAACAATCATCCCGTTTTCTAAATAAGGTAATAAAAAATCTTGTTTTGCTTTGTCTAGACGGTGGACCTCATCTAAAAGCAAAATTACTTTTCCGCTCATTTTTGCTTCTTTTACGACAATTTCCATATCCTTTTTATTATTCGTTACAGCATTTAACATACGAAATGCATAGTCCGTACTACCAGCAATGGCACTGGCAATTGATGTTTTACCAACGCCTGGTGGACCGTAAAGAATCATGGATGACAATTGTCTTGCTTTTACCATTCGGTGAATGATTTTTCCTTCTCCAACGAGATGCTGTTGGCCGACAACTTCATCGAGTACCCTAGGTCGCATACGATAGGCCAATGGTTTTCCACTCATAATTAATTCACCTTCAATCATTTATCGAAACAGAATATATGTTCTACAGTTAATTTAGCATAAAATATACGTAAGGAAAAGGAGAGGAGCACTGTGTGTCCTTAAAAATAGTCGATCATTACGTGGAAGACTTGACTTCAGTTAGTTTTGTAGTAAAAAATATGCTATAATTTTAAAGATATGGCTCTTTCCCTAATTATGAAGGGTGGGACGAATGATGAGTGGAAAAGAAAAACTTGTTCAGTTTTTTATCTTTTTTATCGGAATAATTACGATGTCTTTTGGAATTGTACTTACAATTCAAGCTGATTTAGGAGTATCACCCTGGGATGTTTTACATATTGGTTTATACCAACAATTCGGTTTGACGATTGGAACTTGGAATATTATTGTTGGTATTATCGTATTAGGAACATCCACAATCATCATGAAAAAATGGCCGAAACTAGGTGCCTACTTAAACTTATTTTTCGTGGGAGTTTTTATAGATTTCTTTCTTTTTATACCAATTGAGCCCGTTCATTTTTGGAGTAAACTCATTATTTTAATAATTGGGATTGTCGTTATGGCCATTGGTATGGGTATTTATATTTCAGCTCAATTTGGAACAGGCCCACGCGATAGTTTAATGATGGCTTTACATATTAAAAAGGGATGGAAAATCCCTAATGTTCGCTTAGTGATGGAAATAGCAGTGTTAATTGTAGGTTGGATTCTTGGTGGTCCTGTTCATATTGGCACAATTATTATTAGTTTAACGTTGGGGCATGCAACAGGTATATCCCTTGAATTCTTTTATAAAGTTACGAATAAGCTCATGAACAAAGTAAAAAGTGAAAAAGTAGTTAACAATGATATTGTAATGAGGTAAAGAGGTGCAAAAATGAAAATTTCAACTAAAGGTCGATACGGTTTAACAATTATGATTGAATTAGCTAAAAAATTTGGCGATGGAAATCCACTACCATTAAAAACAATTGCACAATCAAATAATTTGTCTGAACATTATTTAGAACAAATTGTTTCTCCGTTACGTAATGCTGGACTTGTGAAAAGTATACGTGGAGCCTATGGTGGGTATATTTTAGCAAAAGAACCACAAAAAATAACGGCAGGAGATATTATTCGTGTATTAGAAGGTCCGATCCAATTAGTCGAAGGGATTGATGAAGAAGAGCCAGCTAAACGAGAATTATGGATTCGAATTAGCGATGCGATTAAAGGAGTTTTAGATACTACGACTTTAGCGGATCTAGCTCAACATAGTAAAGCAGAAAATGATGATATGCGAGGTTATATGTTTTACATTTAATCGTTCTTGTTGTACATTTGTTTGAGTAAATTATTTTTTCTTGTAAAATAATACTTTAAAGCGTATATAGCGAAATAAAGTAGGTGTAATGATGAATAAATTTTATGCAGATTATGCAGCAACCTCTCCTATTCATCCTGATGTAGTTGAGGAAATGACAGAGGTTATGCATCGTATATATGGTAATCCATCAAGTATTCACGCATACGGACGTGAAGCTAGAAAAATTGTAGATGACGCACGAACTGTCATTGCAAAGTCAATCAATGCGAACTTCAACGAAATTATTTTCACAAGTGGTGGTACTGAATCCGATAATATGGCTTTAATTGGTACGGCTTTTGCCAACAAAGACAAAGGAAAACATATTATTACAACGGCGGTTGAACACCATGCCGTTTTGCATACTTGTGAATTTTTAGAGCAAAATGGGTTTGAAGTAACTTACTTACCTGTAGACGAAACAGGTCGTGTTTCTGTTGAAGATGTAAAAAAAGCATTACGGGACGATACTATTTTAGTATCAATCATGTTTGCAAATAATGAAGTTGGTACAATCCAACCGATTACCGAAATTGGACAGCTTCTTAAAGATCATCAAGCATATTTCCACACAGATGCTGTTCAAGCGTATGGTTTACTTCCGATTGATGTAAAAGAAATGAATATAGATTTATTATCTGTTTCTGCCCATAAAATTAACGGTCCTAAAGGCATTGGTTTTCTTTATGAAAAAGCTGGTGTACGATTACAACCGTATTCCTTTGGTGGGGAACAGGAACGGAAACGCCGGGCTGGAACAGAAAACGTACCGGCGATTGCTGGTTTTAAAAAGGCCGTGGAAATCATAATGGCAGATCGTCAGAAAAAATATGATTTCTATGTACAATTACGTGAAAAATTTATCGAAGGTTTAAATGAAGAAGCGATTAATTTTAAAGTAAACGGTAGTGAGAATTATTGCCTTCCACATATTGTCAATATTTCGTTTCCTGGAACTGAAGTAGAAGCCTTTTTAGTTAATTTAGATTTAGAAGGGGTTTCTGCATCAAGTGGTTCAGCATGTACAGCTGGTTCCTTAGAGCCAAGTCACGTTTTAAGTGCGATGTTTGGCGCTGAATCGGACGAATTATTTAATTCCATTCGATTCAGTTTCGGATTAGGTACAACGATGGAAGATGTAGAAGAGATTGCCAAAATTACAGCCAAAGTAGTGAAAAGATTAACGAATTAAACGGAGGTGAAAAAACATGAAAGACCCTAAAAACACCCGCGTTGTTGTTGGGATGAGTGGCGGTGTAGATTCGTCTGTAGCAGCTTATTTACTTAAAGAACAAGGGTATGATGTAATTGGTATTTTCATGAAAAACTGGGATGATACAGACGAATTTGGTGTTTGTACAGCAACGGAAGATTATGAAGATGTGATTCGCGTTGCAAACCAAATTGGCATTCCGTATTATGCGGTCAACTTTGAAAAAGAGTACTGGGACAAAGTATTTACGTACTTTTTAGATGAATATAAAGCAGGTCGGACACCAAACCCAGATGTGATGTGTAATAAAGAAATTAAATTTAAAGCCTTTTTAGATCATGCGATGAAACTAGGTGCGGATTACTTAGCAACAGGCCACTACGCCCGTGTAACGGTTGAAGATGGGGAGACGAAAATGCTTCGTGGTGTCGACCATAATAAGGACCAAACGTACTTTTTAAACCAATTATCCCAAGATCAAATTTCCAAAGTTATGTTCCCGCTAGGCCATTTAACGAAACCTGAAGTACGAGAAATTGCCAAGAAAGCAGGATTAGCAACGGCAAATAAAAAAGATAGTACAGGCATATGTTTCATTGGTGAGCGGAATTTTAAAGAATTTTTAAGTCAATATTTACCTGCGCAACCGGGAAGAATGGAAACATTGACGGGTGAATATAAAGGTGAACATCAAGGATTAATGTATTATACAATTGGTCAACGGCATGGACTTGGCATTGGTGGTGACGGTGATCCTTGGTTTGTGGTTGGAAAAGATTTAGAACGGAATGTCCTACTAGTCGGTCAAGGTTTCCATAATGAGGCGTTATATTCAGATGCTATTATTGCTACAAAAGTAAGTTGGGTTTCAAATAAGGAAAAACCGAAGGAATTTCGTTGTACGGCAAAATTCCGTTACCGTCAACCAGATAATAATGTTACAGTACGTTTACTTGACAATGATGAAGTGGAAGTTATTTTTGATGAACCGATTCGTGCTGTCACACCTGGTCAAGCCGTTGTTTTTTATGACGGTGAAGAATGTTTAGGTGGCGGTACGATTGATAAAATATTTAAAAACGAAAAACAACTCACTTATGTAGGATAATGTTTTACACGAAGGACCAAAGCTTTTACATAAAGCGTTGGTCCTTCTGTTATTTTTACTTGTTTTTTACTATAATGGTTAATAGGAAAATTTATACATGATAAGATTTATCTTAAAAGAAAGGGGGAAACGTCCATGAATGAAGAAATGACAAATGAACCATACATAAAAGGTCGACCGCTTGTTAAGATTTTTCGTAATGAAGAAAATCTTTATACGGTTCTACGAATTAAAGTTGAAGAAGCAAATGTAGAACTAAAGGAAAAGGAAATCGTTGTAATTGGATATTTCCCCCAAGTGTATGAAGAAGAAACGTATATTTTTTATGGAAAATTTCAAGAACATCCTCGATATGGCCGTCAATTCAATGTGAGCCATTTTCGGAAAGATATACCGAAAACGAAACAAGGTATTATTCAATATTTATCGAGTGATCTTTTCAAAGGGATTGGTAAAAAAACAGCGGAAAATATCGTTGATGTCCTCGGTGAAGATGCCATCTCTAGAATTCTCGAAAAACCGTCCTTACTAGATACGGTTCCAAGACTTCCAGCAGATAAAGCGAAAACGTTATACGATACTTTAGTAGAACATCAAGGTCTAGAAAAAATAATGATTAGTCTAAATGAGTTAGGTTTTGGTGCATCTATTGCCATGCGTATTTATCAAACTTATAAAGAAGAGACGTTAGAAGTTATACAAAAGAATCCATATCGTTTAGTGGAAGATATTGAAGGGATCGGTTTTAGTCGTGCCGATGAATTAGGTGCGAAGTTAGGAATTCAAGGAAATCATCCTGATCGGATTAAAGCAGCTTGTTTATATCAATTAGATGCTGACTGTTTGCAAGAAGGTCACTGTTATTTAGATAAAGGTTCATATTGTTTAGCTGTAAAACAATTACTTGAGTCGAGTCAAGCGCAAGAAGTTCCCCTAGAGGATATTGAATATGAACTTTTAAAACTAGTAGAAGAAGGAAGAATTGTTACAGAAGAAGACCGGGTTTATATGGCTTCCATTTATTACTCGGAAAAGGGACTCGTTAACAATATTAAACGGATTTTAGAACAGAAAGAGTATGCCGACGCCTTCCCAGAGTCGGAATTTTTACTTGCATTAGGGGAGCTAGAAGAACGTCTCAGGATAGAATATGCTCCAACCCAAAAGGAAGCAATTCAAACGGCCTTATCGTCACCAATGCTAATTTTAACTGGTGGACCAGGAACCGGAAAAACAACGGTTATAAAAGGAATTGTTGAATTATATGCAGAATTACACGGCTGTTCCCTTGACCCAAAAGATTATAAAAAGGATGAAATATTTCCATTTATTTTAGCAGCACCAACGGGTCGGGCCGCAAAACGGATGACTGAATCAACAGGATTACCAGCTGTAACAATTCACCGATTGTTAGGTTGGAATGGTACTGACACCTTTGATTATGACGAAGACAATCCTATTGAAGGGAAAATAATTATCCTTGATGAAATGTCGATGGTTGATATTTGGCTAGCCCATAATCTTTTTAAAGCATTACCAGAAAATGTCCAAGTCATTATTGTTGGTGATGAAGACCAATTACCATCCGTTGGTCCAGGACAAGTTTTAAAAGATTTATTAGATTCGGGAATGATTCCAACCGTACGATTAAAAGAAATTTACCGGCAAGAAAGTGGTTCAACAATTATACAGTTAGCCCATGCGATCAAAAATGGTGCGTTACCTGAGGATATGAGAAAGCAGCAAAAGGATCGTTCCTTCATCCCATGTCATACTAGCCAAATACCGGAAGTTATTAAACAAGTTGTTGGACATGCAGTAAAAAAGGGATATACCTCAAGAGATATTCAAGTCTTAGCTCCAATGTATCGAGGACCTGCCGGAATTGATAACTTAAACAATATTTTACAAGAAATTTTTAACGGTGCTCAAAATGAGTCGGGACGTCCGCGAAGAGAAATTAAATTTGGTGACGTAGTTTACCGTGTTGGAGATAAAGTTTTACAACTAGTAAATCAACCGGAAAATAATGTGTTCAATGGCGATATTGGTGAGATTGTAAGCATTTTTTATGCAAAAGAAACAGAAGAAAAAACAGATCAAATTGTCGTTTCCTTTGAAGGTACAGAAGTTACATATACGAGACAAGATTTAAATGAAATCACGTTAGCTTATTGTTGTAGTATTCATAAATCACAAGGTAGTGAGTTTCCTGTTGTTATTTTACCGATGGTTCATGGTTATTATCGGATGTTGCGCAGAAACTTATTATATACGGCTATTACTAGGGCAAAAGATAAATTAATTCTCTGCGGTGAAGAAGAAGCCTTTCACATTGCCGTGAACAATACAGATGTGAATTTGCGAAATACAACGTTAACGGAACGATTAAAGAAAAAAATCAAACCAGAGGTAATTGACCAGCCTGTTGATGCTGTGGTTGATTTAGATGTTAGTGGCGATAATGACGAACAAGACTATTCATATGAAGAAGAGTTAATGAAGGTAGATCCAATGATTGGGATGGAAGATATTACACCTTATGATTTTATGGAAGATGCGGAGAAAGTTGAAAATTAAACGATTTTTGGCACAATCTATACAGCGTTAGATCAATATGATGAACGCTGTTTTTTTTGTGTTTTATATGCTAGATGAAAAGTAGAATTTTACTTAATGTTTATATGAGTTGCTAAAGCGAAGCCTTCCAACCACATTATTTACCCCAACCTCCATTTAAGGTGTTTAAAATCAAGGCAATTAGGGCATAATGCTATCATGTTTACATTTGTGAGGTGAAATATGTGGAATTAGTTTGTCCGAATTGCCGAAGTAAAGATATTGGAAAAATCGGTATTAACCAATATTATTGCTGGAATTGTTTTATTGAACTATCTCTATCAAAAGGGATTATTCACACACATCAAGTAGAAGAAGATGGGTCCTTATCATCATTAGATGATTTGTTTTCTGAAGAGGAGCGTCGTTACCATGCATAATGTTCTCTAGTATACTTTTGTTAAATATCTCCCAAACTACAATAGGGAGGGTTGCCGATGGATATTAAGGTAAAATGGTTTTACCGGTTAGGTTTTTTACTTTTATTATTTATTGTTTTATTTGTTTTTATAAAAATTAGTCCAATTTGGCAACCAGTATTACAGGCAATACTTAAAGTTGCCTCTCCTTTTATTGTCGCTGCTTTTATCGCCTATTTACTCCATCCCTTTATTGAAAAACTTCATGAGTATGGCTTGCAGTGGTGGTTATCAGTAACTATCGTTTTTCTTTTGTTTTTTGGAGGTATAGGTTATGGAATCTATAAAGGGATTCCGTTATTTGTTCAACAATTAATCGATTTATCTGAGAATCTACCACAATTTATAAATCAATTTGATCGTTGGGTTGAAACAATAGAAAGCAAAACGAAATCTTGGCCACTAAGTGTTCATAACCAAATTAACGATAGTGTTCATCTGATTTATGCTGAGTTTGAAAAAATATTAGAACGCATTAAAAACTTTTTACTCTGGTTAGTAGAATCAATTTTTCTAATTTTACTCATTCCTTTTATAGCGTTTTATATGGTCAAAGATATTGACTATTTGATGGATGTGTTTTGGTCGCTAGTTCCGAAAAAATGGCGTGAACAAACAAAAATTTTTATAAAAAATGTAGATGTATCTCTTGGAAGTTATATTCGTGGTCAATTAATTATTTCTGGATTAGTTGGTCTCGTATCTTCTTTATTGTTTTGGTTAATTAATCTAAAATATCCATTGTTACTTGGTTCAGTCCTTGGGATTACCAATGTTATTCCTTATTTTGGACCGATTATTGGGGCAATCCCTTCTATTTTTGTAGCCGCAACTATGTCGACAAAAATGATTATATTTGTCGTTTTAATTGTTTTTACACTTCAGTTTTTAGAAGGAAATTTACTGTCACCATTAATAATGGGTAAATCACTACAAATGCATCCTATAATGATTATGTTTTCAATACTAATTGGGGGCGAAGTGGGAGGAGTCATTGGGTTAATTATAGCAGTTCCGACAGTAGCGATTATTAAAACCGCAATTAAGCAAGCTTATGAGCAATTTCAAAAGCGGAAAAATCTTGAACGAGAATAGGGATACAACAACTAAACTTCTTTAATCTACTAATAGCTATTTACGTTGAAAGTATAATTTGACAAATGGTAAAATCATGCATATAATCCAAATAGAAATAAGTAATATAAATGAACACGTTGATGGAACGAGTAGGTTACTACTACCTTATAGAGAGGAATTTCCGAGGCTGAAAGAATTTCCAGGATAGGGTAACTGAAGGCTACTCCTGAGTGCAGCTAATCCCTGCCGCAAAACCTGCGTTACAGGTCTTGAGTGATGGAAATCTATTCTTTAGTGATTTCCATAACCAGGGTGGTACCACGGATAAAAACTCTTCGTCCCTGCTTTTTGGGAGAAGAGTTTTTTATTTTGCTTGTTCCAAAATGTATTAATTTAAGGAGGAAACAATAATGAAAAAATTAACTAGTGCACAAATTCGTCGCATGTTTTTAAATTTTTTCCAAGAAAAAGGTCATAAAGTCGAACCAAGTGCCTCACTAGTTCCCGTAGATGATCCAACATTACTTTGGATTAATAGTGGTGTTGCAACTTTAAAAAAATATTTTGATGGACGGGTAATACCTGAAAATCCACGTATTACGAATGCACAAAAATCGATTCGGACTAATGATATCGAAAATGTAGGTAAAACAGCACGTCACCATACATTTTTTGAAATGTTAGGGAACTTCTCTATCGGTGATTATTTCAAAGAGGAAGCGATTTTATGGGCTTGGGAATTTTTAACAAGTCCTAATTGGATTGGCTTTGATCCTGAAAAATTATCAGTAACAATCCATCCCGAAGATGAGGAAGCGTACAAAATTTGGCGTGAAAAAGTTGGTATTCCTGAAGAACGCATTATTCGTTTAGAAGGAAACTTCTGGGATATCGGTGAAGGACCAAGTGGACCGAACTCTGAAATTTTCTACGATCGTGGACCTGAATATGGTGATAATCCGTCTGACCCAGAACTTTACCCAGGTGGAGAAAATGAGCGTTATTTAGAAATTTGGAACTTAGTTTTCTCACAATTTAACCATAATCCGGATGGTACGTATACCCCATTACCAAATAAAAATATTGATACAGGCATGGGTTTAGAGCGTATGGCATCTGTTATTCAAGATGCAAAAACAAACTTTGAGACAGATTTATTTATGCCAATTATTCAACAAACAGAAGCAATTGCTGGTGTGAGATATGGTGAAGATGATGAACGAGATGTTGCCTTTAAAGTTATCGCAGACCATATTCGTACAGTAGCTTTTGCGGTAGGTGATGGAGCACTTCCATCAAACGAAGGTCGTGGATACGTATTACGTCGCCTACTACGTCGTGCAGTTCGTTACGCTAAGCAAATTGGCATTGAGCGCCCATTTATGTATGAATTAGTGCCAGTTGTCGGTGAAATTATGGCCGATTATTATCCTGAAGTTCATGAAAAATCCGATTTCATCCAACGGGTAATTAAAAATGAAGAGGAACGTTTCCATGAAACGTTAAATGATGGACTAGCTATTCTTTCTGAAGTGATTAAAAAAGCGAAGGAAAATGGCAAAGAGGCGATCGACGGTGTAGATGTCTTCCGTTTATATGATACGTACGGATTCCCAGTAGAATTAACGGAAGAATATGCTGAAGAAGCGGGCCTGAAAATTGACGAAGAAGGTTTTGAAAGAGAAATGGAAGCACAGCGGGAGCGGGCAAGACAAGCTCGTCAAGATGTTGACTCCATGCATGTGCAAGGTGGAGATTTAGGAGACTTCACTGATGAAAGTAGTTTTATTGGTTATGATAGACTTGAAGCTGAAGCAAAAGTGATTGGCATATTTAAAGATGGAGTAAAAGTTGATTCTGCTAAAGCGGGGGAAGAAGTTGAGATTATTTTAGATCAAACTCCATTTTATGCAGAAATGGGTGGTGAAATCGGTGACCGCGGCGAGATTCGTGGAGAAGGCTTTAAAGTCGAAGTTATCGATGTGCAAAAAGCACCCCATGGACAAAACTTACACCATGTAAAAATTGTTGAAGGAACAGTTTCAGAAGGATTAATTGCTGTTGCGCTAGTTGATGCGACAAGCCGTATTAATATTGAAAGAAACCACTCTGCAACACACTTATTACATCAAGCATTAAAGGATGTGCTTGGCACCCATGTAAACCAAGCAGGGTCCCTTGTTGAAGTCGATCGGTTACGTTTTGACTTTTCACATTTCGGTCAAGTGACAGACGAAGAAATTGAACAAATTGAAAAACTCGTTAACGAGCAAATTTGGGCGTCTATTCCAGTCGAAGTTTTCCATACATCATTGGAAGAAGCTAAAGAGATGGGTGCAATGGCACTATTCAGCGAAAAATACGGCGATGTCGTTCGGGTTGTAAAAATGGGTGACTTCTCAATTGAATTATGCGGTGGTTGCCATGTAGATAATACTGCTGTTATCGGTAGTTTCAAAATCGTATCTGAAAGTGGTATTGGTGCTGGTACTCGAAGAATTGAAGCTGTCACAGGTGAAAAAGCTTATCGCTTTATGAGTGACCAAATTAATCTTTTAAAAGATGCAGCGAAAAAATTAAAAACAAAAGTTGCTGATGTACCAACAAAAATTGAACAGTTGCAACAAGAAATGAAAGAATTGCATAAAGAAATTGAATCATTATCTGGCAAACTAAGTCATTTAGAAGCAGGCAACTTACTTGACCAAGTAAAACAAGTAAATGATGTGAATCTGCTTGTAAGTAAAGTTCAAGTTTCAGAATCTACACAACTACGGACAATGTTAGATGATTTAAAACAAAAACTAGAATCAGGTATAATTGTCCTAGGAGCTGTACATGATGAAAAAGTACTGCTAATTGCAGGTGTTACGAAGGATTTAACGAAACAATATCATGCAGGAAAAATCATTAAAGAAGTTGCTGGCATTTGTGGCGGTGGCGGTGGTGGCCGTCCAGATATGGCTCAAGCTGGCGGAAAAGATCCAAACAAACTTGATGAAGCGTTGAATTTTGTCGAAGAGTATATAAAAACATTTCATAATACGGATAAGTAGTGTAAAATGAAGACAAGTAACTTTTGTAAGGAAGTTGAGAGCGAGGTGCTTTTCCAATGGGTTCACTTGATCGAACGATGAAATTCGATTTTCCCGAGGAACCAATAGAACAAGAGGTAAAACAAGTTTTATTTCAAGTTTTTACAGCACTAGAAGAGAAGGGCTACAATCCAATCAATCAAATTGTCGGGTATTTATTATCCGGTGATCCTGCCTATATTCCTAGGCATAAGGATGCAAGGAATATAATCCGTAAATTGGAGCGGGATGAAATTATTGAAGAGCTTGTGAAATCATACTTACAACAACATCGAGAGGAAATGTAATGCGTATTATGGGTTTAGATGTCGGTTCAAAAACGATTGGCGTTGCAGTAAGCGACGCCTTCGGTTGGACCGCACAAGGAGTTAAAACAATAAAGATTGATGAAGAAAAAGAACAATTTGGTTTGGATGAACTACATGAAATCATCAATCAGTATGAAATTGAAAAAGTTGTCATTGGTTTACCGAAAAATATGAATGGTACCATTGGACCGCGTGGAGAAGCAAGTATTGCTTTTGCAGAGCTGATAAAAGAACAATTTGCTTTACCTGTTGAATTGTGGGATGAAAGATTATCTACGATGGCTGCAAACCGGATTTTATTAGAAGCGGATGTAAGTCGTAAAAAGCGAAATAAGGTCATTGATAAAATGGCTGCTGTCATGATTTTACAAGGTTACTTAGATAGTATAAGTAAGTAAATTCGTTTAATGTTAATAATTAGACGAGTTTTAAATATATTATTGATAAGGATGCTTTTTTTAGGAGGATTTAATTATGGATGATGCAAACCATATTACAGTAATTGATGAAGATGGTAATGAGGAACTTTGTGAAGTTCTATTTACATTCGAATCAGAGGAATTTGGAAAATCTTACGTTCTATATTATCCAGTAAGTGCAGAAGAAGATGAAGATGGTGAAATTGAAATTCATGCTTCTGCTTTTAAAGCTGGTGAAGAACAAGGTGAATTAATGCCAATTGAAACGGATGCTGAATGGGATATGATTGAAGAAATGCTAGCTACGTTCATGGCTGAAGATGAAGAATAGTATTAAAATTATATTAATAAAACATTTTACTCAAAGAGCGCTTTTTTCCTGCGCTCTTTTTTTA
>NZ_JAACYS010000054.1 GCF_009996845.1 Pallidibacillus pasinlerensis
TGTTTTAAAAACGATAGACAAAAAAAGAAAAACTTTGTATAATATTACGTGTTAAAAAAAGAGAATATGGAGAAGTACCCAAGTGGTTATAAGGGGACGCACTCGAAATGCGTTAGGACGGGTGACCGTTGCGTGGGTTCGAATCCCACCTTCTCCGCTACGCTAAATTAAAAGGATCTGAGAGTCACAACAATTGTGTTCTCGGATTTTTTTTATTATTTTAAAAAGTAAATGGAACGGAAATATGTATTTTTATGAATCAAAAGTTAAGTTTAATCAACATATTTTTGTATAAACGTATCAATCGCTTCTTCATATTCCGTTCTGTTTTCATTCAACGATTGGGCGTGGGCCCCGTTTTTCGCCATAAACAGCATTTTCTTACCCTTTTTCCGGTCATACAAATCCTTTGTCATATAAGGTAATATGTAATCATCCTTTTCACTATGAATAAACAAAATTGGTTGTTCAATCCGATCGACAACTGATATTGGAGAAACATCTTTATATGAATATTTCGCCCGTAGTTTAATAAACAAATCACCAATAGGTAATAACAGTTTTGCAGGCAAAATCTTTGTCTCACATTTTAATTGATAACTTAAGAGTTCTTCTAAATCGGAGAAAGGGCAATCAACAACATAAAAATCAGCACGGTTATCAAGCTCACCAGCATAAAGAAGGGTTGTAGCAGCGCCCATTGATTCACCATGAATTCCTAATGTAATATTATCACCTTCCTGTTCGTAAACCCAATCGACTACAGCTTTTAAATCGAATTTTTCGTAATACCCGTAACTCGTTGTGTTTCCACCGGTTTTACCGTGGCGACGCTGATCGTAAATTACAACGTTAAATCCACGGTCAAGAAATAAATTCGCATATTTCATAGAACTTATTTTTGATTCAGTCACACCATGACTAAAAATGACATACTGTTTAGCCTCATAGGGCTTTATCAAAAGTGCACTAATTTTATAACCATGTGGTGAAGGAATCCACACTTCCTTTTTCGGCAAATTTTCAAAAGTAACAGGATGAATATGATTCAAATTTGCATCCCGGTCAATAATTTCCTTTTCATCTTTTTTCTTAATATGAATGACTCGCTCGGAAAAATATGTTCCGAAAGCCGTGGCAACAGCTCCAATAACAGCTAATCCAGCAAAAAACGATTTCTTTTTCACACAAGACCCCTCCCACCGATAAAAAAGGCTGCAATATGAGCAGCCGTGTGAACATCCGTCCAACTACTGTTTTGAGTTTTGCCTATTTGTTGGGTGAATTGCATTTTCTAAATCTTCAACAGCAATTTCCTTTTTCACTTGATCCGCATTAGGTTTTCCTTTTTGACTATATCCTTTATCACGTTTCCTGCTCATCTAAATTCTCCTTTCCAAATTTTCCTTTGTATTTTAAGGAGAATGTGAGAAAATTATTCACACAAAACGAGAAGCTGCTTTTTGTTATAATAAAATTTAGTTACAATATTATTTTAACGATAATCCAATCTGTAGTGCAACAATTTCAAGATAGAAGAGGGGGATACATTTATGAAAAAACAAGGAAAACAAAAAGAGGACAATCAAGTCAGTTTAAAAGATACATTAGATAGCAGTTTGTTACAAAAACTGAAGGAAACGAAGAAGCAATTAGAACAACAGGAGCAAAAACAAAAAGAGGAGGAAGTAAAAAGAAAGAGAGAAGAAAGACGTTTACGGGAGAAAAATAAATCTTTTGAAGAGTTATTAGCTGAAAGTGATTTAGATTGGCGTAAATTTAAATAAAAAAGGCTGCGATTGTGCAGCCTTCATACTGTCAATTGTGTGGTCTAAATCTTTCTTCTTCAAGATAATTAATCGCTGCATTATAAGTTGGAAAAGTTCCATCTAATAACTCACCAGCATATACATTCCATAAATCGTATTCATTAATTAGTGTTAGTGTATGATTTTCATCGTTTACCCACGTTTCAGGTTTTTGTGGTGATAAGGATTCAATTGCCTCGCGAATGATATTCCGCAGTTCTACTTCCGTAAAATCACGGATATTTACCATACCTTTTTTATCCGTTTCATATTTCCCGATTCTCTCAGCATAAACAAACCCATTTCCATTAGGATGAAGATGGTAAACGACGATTTTTTTCTCAAAAATACTATCTTTATAATGAAAGTTTACCCGATTTAGGGAGACGTCTTTACGAGTTAATTCAGGAAATGATTCAATAATCGCTAATTTTTCTTCAAATGTTAACATAATACCTCCAGAAGTTGATAATCCAATCCATTGTAACAGTATTTGAAAGATAGTAAAAGAAATATTTTATTTTGGATTAATCCGATGTTGTGCGTAGCCATCTGCCTTTGTGTAATTTTTAATCAATTGAAGCTCTTCTTCTGAGAGCGGTTGTGATTGAATGGCTGTAATGTTTTCTTTTAACTGTTCAACACTGCTCGCACCGGTTACACAGGAAGCTACAACTGGATTTGCTAAAACGAATTGTAGGCTGACAGCAGTCATTGACCGCTCATTAGCTAGTTTTTCCTTTAAAGCGGGTAATAATTCTTTTAATTCACTGTAAGAGTAATTTAAATAGCCATTTTCCTTTACCGAATCTGAAGCTTTATTTAATAAAGCGTCCGTAAGTAGACCTTTTGCAAGAGGACCTCTTGCAACAACATTAATACCATTCTCTTGTAATAAAGGAATCGCTTCTTCTTCAGGACGGCGGTCTAATATACTATATTGCATCATTACTGAAACAATTTTTGACCGATTTACATATTCATGAATCACATTTGGGCGGATAGAAGAGATGCCATAATAACGAATATATCCTTCCTCTTTTAACTCTTCAAAAGCTTCAATCGTTTCATCAATCCGGTCTTCCATTGTTCCACCGTGAAGTTGAAATAAATCAATATAATCTGTGCCAAGTCGTTTTAAGCTTTGTTTCGCTGCTTCTTTAATATATGCCTTTGAAGCATCCCAAACCCAGCCCGTTTTACCTTCTTCCCAACGGTTTCCAGCTTTAGTAGCGATAATGACTTGATCGCGCACGGATTTTAACGCTTGTCCTACAATTTTTTCGTTAATACCGTAGTCATACAGGTCTGCTGTATCAAAATAATTCACACCTAAATCAAAGGCTGTTTTAATAATCTCAGTTGCTTTCTTTTCATCTGTTCCTAGTGACATACAACCGAGGCCGAGTGTAGAAACATAAAGGTCTGAATTTCCTAATCTTCGTTTTTCCATCATTATTTCCTCCCATATATCGATCTCAAATGACAATCTATTTTCAATTTAAAGGGAAGGAATTTTGAAAGTAAAGCGAAAAGATATATTAAACACTTTTATTTAATATTGTTTTGGAAACTGATAGATTTTTGCAGGTTTTCTTTGAGGGTGATCCAAATCGTTAATCCATTCATAAACGTACGTGTATTTTTTCGCATACATTTTTAGTAAATGACGTACTTCCCATACTTTTCCTTGTAAAATTACTCTTTTCATAAGATAACCCCCATTAACGAAGTTATAATTGAAATAAAAAACTATGGTAAACTATATGTTGAATTTTGTTTTAATAGAACAGGAGATGAAAAAATGAAAAAATTTGAGGAAAAAACGCTTAATCGGAAGACAATTTTTGAAGGTAGAATCATTAATCTTTATTTAGATGAAGTGTCTTTACCGAATGGAAAAACAAGCATGCGTGAAATAATAAAACACCCAGGTGCAGTAGCTGTAATTGCAATTACAGAAGAAGACAAAATATTGCTTGTGGAACAATATCGAAAGGCACTAGAACGTTCATTAGTAGAAATCCCCGCAGGAAAACTAGAAAAAGGAGAAGACCCACGTGAAAGTGCAAAAAGAGAATTAAAGGAAGAGACAGGCTATACGTGTGAGAGCCTTGAACAAGTGACATCCTTTTACACATCCCCAGGATTTGCGAACGAATTAGTCCATATATACCATGCTAAAGGATTAAAAAAAGAGAAGGAACTGCATTTGGATGAAGACGAATTTGTATCCGTCATGGAAGTCACCTATGAAGAGGCACTAAATTTAATTAAAGAACAAAAAATATACGATGCAAAAACTATTTATGCAATTCAATATTGGCAATTACTTAAACAACAATAGGAGAAATAAACATGAAACGTTTTTTTGCTGACTTGCACATACATATAGGTCGAACAAAATCTGGAAAACCAGTTAAAATTACTGGATCTAAAACATTAACGTTATCGAATATTTTACATGCAGCAAAAAATCAAAAAGGAATTGATATTGTCGGGATTATAGACTGTCATTCTCCGGAAGTTATTGAAGAAATGGAAGATTTAATAGCGGAAGGGAAACTAAAAGAACTAGCAGATGGTGGGCTACTATATGAAGAGAAAACACTTTTAATGATGGGTAGCGAATTAGAAATATATGACTTATCATGTAAGGGGCCAATCCACGTTCTTTGTTTTTTTCCAAAACTAGAAATTATGAAGGAATTTTCCGAGTGGCTCAAAAGACATTTAAAAAATATTAATTTAAGCTCACAACGCATTTATGCAACGGGAAGAGACTTGCAAAAACAAGTAAAAACCCTTGGTGGCCTATTTATTCCAGCCCATGTGTTTACCCCGTTTAAAAGTTTATTCGGTAAAGGAGTCGAACGTAGTTTAGCGGAAGTGTTTGATCCAGATTTAATTGATGCTATCGAACTTGGTTTAAGTTCGAATATCGAAATGGCAGATCAATTAAGCGAGTTACATCGGTATACCTATATTTCAAATTCTGATGCCCATTCGTTACAAAAAATTGCTAGAGAATATCAAGCTATCCAATTAGATCATTTAAGTTATTTAGAATTTGAAAAAGCGATAAAAAGAAAAGATGGTAGAGAAATTATTGCAAATTTCGGTTTAAATCCTCGTCTGGGTAAATATTACAGAACGACTTGCGCCAACTGTTTTACAAGTATCGAAAAAGGGATGATTGAATGTCCAAGTTGTGGTTCGATCAAGTTTACGAAAGGCGTTTCTGAACGAATAAAAGAATTAGCGGATGCGAAACAATTTCCAGAACGACCACCATATATCCATCAAGTTCCATTAGATTTTATTCCTGGTTTGGGACCGAAAACCTTTCAGAAGTTGTTAAGTCGTTTCGGGACAGAAATGAAGATTATTCATGAAGCAACTTTTGAACAATTGTTGGAGGTAATACCTGAAAAAACTGCGCAATTAATTTTAAAAGCACGTGAAGGTTCCCTTAATTTTAATGCAGGTGGTGGAGGAAAATATGGAACGGTTTCAGAATAATAAATATTAGATAAATTTCGCTTATAACACAGCAAAAAGAAAAAGACGGATTACTAGAAAGAACTTCTATTTAAAAACAAATAAATAATAGATTCTAGATTCTGCATTCGTTTTTAGCATACATTTACATACTCTTTCATACAATCTAGTATATTGTATGGAGGAGGAAAGTAAAATGAAAAAACGAATGCAGTCTAATTTTATAGTAAAACATATCGAAGAATATTCCTCATTTTATATTTTTCATACGGTCTTGTTAATTATGGGTGTCATATTTGGAGCGATAGTTGTTAATAGTTTAACGGAAACACAAAAAGAAGATTTATTTTACTTTATTAATACGTTTTTAAATCAACTAACAACAGGAGAAGTGTTGTCAGCAAAGGAAACATTTTTGCATTCATTAAGTTATAATAGCAAATATATCGGATTAATGTGGATTCTCGGCATGACAATGATCGGTTTACCGATTATATTAATATTGTTATTTTTAAAAGGGATGGTTGTTGGATTTACGATTGGTTTTCTAGTCCAACAAATGGGTTGGAAAGGATTTTTCCTATCATTTGCATCCATCATTCCACAAAATATTATAATCATTCCAATTTTTATAGCTGTCGCTGTCATTTCCGTATCGTTTTCCTTACAACTAATTAAAAAATTGTTTGTAAAATCATTATATCAACCTTTCGTACCAATGTTAGCAAGGTATTTTATGTTTTTTGGTTTTGCTGTATTATTAATCGGTTTTGCAGCCTTTATAGAAGGCTATATTACGCCGTATTTTATGAAAGGATTACTTAGTTTATAAAATTATAATGATAATGATTATTAAATGATAATTACTGCAAAGTGTAATTTGAAATAATTTTAATTAATTTTATTTCAAATTACCTCTCGAGTTTGATATAATGATTATACATTGGCGAGGGAGGGGCATTACGAATGGAAAATCGCCTTGAGAAAATAAAAAAACAACTGCATTCATCCAGTTATAAATTAACTCCGCAAAGAGAAGCGACCGTTCGCGTGCTTTTAGAACATGAAGAGGATCATTTAAGTGCAGAAGATGTGTACCTCCTCGTTAAAGAAAAAGCGCCAGAAATCGGTTTAGCTACAGTATATCGTACACTAGAACTGTTAACAGAATTAAAAGTTGTAGATAAAATTAATTTTGGTGATGGTGTATCCCGGTACGACTTACGTAAAGAAGGGGCTACACATTTTCATCATCATTTAGTATGCATTGAATGTGGTTCTGTGGAAGAAATTCAAGAAGATTTACTAGAAGATGTTGAAAAAATTGTAGAAGAAAGATGGCATTTTATTATTAAAGATCATCGGTTAACTTTCCATGGAGTTTGCCGAAATTGTCAAAAGAAACAAAATAAGCTTGTAAAAAGTGAACAATCTTCAGTTGAAAAATAAGAAAGCAATGGGGGATATACACTCATTGTTTTTTTCTTTTTGTAAAATTATGAATATTTATTTGTGCTTTGTGTATAAAACTCAACTTCTCTGGCATAAGTTTGTACTAAGAGAACTTCTAAATAATAAAGGATGCGAGAGAAGATGAAGTATATAAAATTAATTTTGCAAACAATTAAGGTGTTCATCATTTTTACAACGTGCACAATTTTATTTTATTATGCTATTATGTGGATAAGTGAAGAATATCAAAATCATAAGAAATATGACGAGCCAGAAGGTCAAGCTGTTAAAGTAGTTTCTAATCATCATATTGAAAATGAAACTAATTGGTTTAACAGATTAGTAATGTTTTATTTAAATGGGGAGTAGTTGTCGTGAATGATCATATTAATGACTTTATACATTATCTTGTAGTTGAAAAAGGATTAGCAAAAAATACTATTCAGTCCTATCGTCGGGATTTAACTAGTTATATGGATTTTTTACAAAAAAATTTAAATGTAACGGATATGAAAGCAATTACCCGGTCCCATATAATGCAATTTTTGAGTAGTTTGAAAAATGAGGGGAAATCTTCGAGAACGATTGCTAGACATATTGCTTCAATTCGGTCTTTTCATCATTTCTTATTAATAGAAAAGGTGACAGATGATGATCCGACAGTACATATAGAAACACCGAACGCAGAAATGAAACTACCAAAAGTATTAAATTTAGATGAAGTTGAAAAGCTATTAAACGCACCTGATACATCTAAGCCCTTAGGTATACGGGATAAAGCAATGCTAGAATTAATGTATGCGGCGGGGATGCGTGTAAGTGAATTAATCAGTTTAACGTTAAATGATGTTCACCTTTCCCTCGGCTTTGTACGCTGTATTGGAAAAGGAAATAAAGAGCGGATTATTCCAATAGGACAAATTGCAATTCATGCGTTAGATTTATATTTAAATGAAGCTCGCCCAAAACTAGCTAATAGTAAAAATAAGACAGATCAATTATTTTTAAATCATCGCGGTAGACCATTATCGCGACAAGGATTTTGGAAATTATTAAAACAAACTGCAACAAAAGCTGGAATTACAAAAGAACTGACACCACATACGTTGCGTCATTCTTTTGCGACACACTTACTTGAAAACGGAGCCGATTTACGTTCTGTACAAGAAATGTTAGGACATGCTGATATTTCAACGACGCAAATTTATACTCATGTAACGAAGACAAGATTGAAAGATGTTTATAGTCAGTTTCATCCGCGAGCATAGTGCAAATTTTGAGCTGCTATTAAGTAGCTCTTTTAGGCTGAGTTATAACCTGCTTAAAAAAATTAACCATTAGAACAGAACTAAAAACCTTGATTATTCGCTGAGTGGTAAGCCAGTTCTAGTTGTTAAATAAATGAAAATTTTATACAATTAGAATATAGATATTCATTCTACATATACTAATACTTGTGGTTTATTGTTTTAATTTTTTTATCTACAGGAGGATTTTTTATGACATATAAACGAATTTTTTTAATTGTTATGGATTCAGTTGGGATCGGTGAGGCGCCTGATGCTGAAAAATTTGGTGATAAAGGAGCCGATACGCTTGGGTCAATAGCAGAAAAAATGGGCGGTCTTAATATGCCAAATATGGCGAAATTAGGATTAAGCAATATCCGTGAAATAAAAGGGATTCCAAAAGCAGAAAAACCTTTAGCTTACTATACGAAGATGCAAGAAGCTTCTAGTGGGAAAGATACGATGACAGGTCACTGGGAATTGATGGGGTTAAATATTCAAAAACCTTTCAAAGTATTCCCTGACGGTTTTCCACAAGATTTAATTGAGAAAATAGAGGAAAAAACAGGTAGAAAAGTAATCGGCAATAAACCAGCCAGTGGGACTGCGATTATTGATGAGTTAGGTAAGGAACATATGGAAACAGGGGCACTTATTGTATATACATCAGCGGATCCGGTTTTACAAATTGCTGCCCATGAAGAAATCGTTCCTCTCGATGAATTGTATAAAATCTGTGAAATTTGTCGTGAATTAACCCTTGCTGATGAATATAAAGTTGGTCGTATTATTGCTCGTCCATTTATTGGTACACCAGGTAATTTTACTCGTACAGCAAACCGTCACGACTATGCGTTAAAACCTTTTGAACGCACTGTAATGAACGAATTAAAAGATAACGGTTTAGATGTTATTGCATTAGGGAAAATTTCTGATATTTATGCTGGTGAAGGTGTAACGAAGGCCATTCGAACACAATCCAATATGGACGGTATGGATAAATTATTAGATACGTTAAATATGGAATTTACAGGGTTAAGTTTCTTAAACCTTGTTGATTTTGATGCGCTTTATGGACATAGACGTGATCCAATCGGTTACGGTAATGCGCTGGAAGAATTTGATGCACGTTTACCAGAAGTATTTGAAAAGTTAACAGATGATGATTTGTTAATTATTACAGCTGACCACGGTAATGACCCGACTGCTCCTGGGACAGACCATACCCGTGAGTATGTTCCGTTATTAGTGTATTCAACACGGATGAATGGTGGAAAGGAACTACCATTACGGGAGACTTTTGCTGATGTAGGAGCCACTGTTGCTGAAAACTTTAATGTTCCAATGCCGAAATATGGTAAAAGCTTTTTGAAAGAAATTGGTGAGTGAGGACTATCCGCTTAGATAGTCCTTTGAAAACATAATTTTTAGGTGGTGAAGATTTTGAGAATAGTAGATATTATAGAGAAAAAACGAGATGGACATGAGTTAACTAAAGAAGAAATTGAATTCTTTGTAAACGGATACACAGACGGTACAATACCTGATTACCAAATTAGTGCTTTACTAATGGCAATTTATTTCCAAGGTATGAATGAACGAGAACGTGGCGATTTAACGATGGCCATGGTTGAATCTGGAGAACAAATCGATTTATCAGAAATAGAAGGAATAAAAGTGGACAAGCATTCTACAGGAGGAGTTGGAGATACAACAACCCTTGTCCTAGGTCCCCTTGTAGCATCTGTAGGTGTTCCAGTAGCGAAGATGTCTGGACGTGGTTTAGGACATACAGGTGGTACAATCGATAAATTAGAATCTTTCTCCGGTTTTCATGTAGAAATATCAAATGAACAATTTATTCAACTTGTTAATAAAAATAAAGTTGCAGTAATTGGACAAAGTGGAAATTTAACGCCGGCTGATAAGAAAATATATGCTCTTCGTGATGTAACCGGAACTGTAAATAGTATTCCGCTTATTGCAAGTTCTATTATGAGTAAAAAAATCGCTGCTGGAGCAGATTGTATTGTTCTAGACGTAAAGACTGGATCCGGTGCTTTTATGAAAACATTAGAGGACTCAAGAAAATTAGCCGAAACAATGGTTAATATAGGAAAACATACAGGTCGCAATACAATGGCTGTAATCTCTGATATGAATCAACCATTAGGCTTTGCAATTGGAAATGCTCTAGAGGTGAAAGAGGCGATTGATACATTAAAAGGTGAAGGACCAGAAGATTTAACGGAACTTTGTTTAACATTAGGAAGTCAAATGGTTTATTTAGGTAAAAAAGCTGAATCGATTGAACAAGCAAGAAAAATGTTAGAAGAATCAATTGCATCAGGTAAAGCTTTAGAAAAGATGAAAACATTTATTGCTGCACAAGGTGGCGATGCCGCTGCCATTGATAACCCTGATTGTCTCCCACAAGCAAAATATTCAATCGAACTTCCTTCTAAAGAAACGGGTTGGATAAGTGAAATGACGGCAGATGAAATCGGTCAAGCAGCGATGTTGCTAGGTGCAGGTAGAATGACAAAGGAGTCTAAAATTGATCTTTCCGTAGGTATCGTTTTAAAGAAAAAAATTGGTGATTACGTTGAAAAAGGAGAGTCAATCTTAACCATATATTCCAATCAAGAAAATGTTGATGATGTTAAAACGAAGCTTTATGAATGTATAAAATTATCTACTGAAAAAGTGTCCCGACCAACATTAATATATGAAATAATTTCATAACTGTGGTAAAGAGATCGTTCTAAAATTAGGAATGATCTCTTTTTTTTTATTTAAATGGAAAAGTTTGTATAAAAACCCTTTCAATGGAAACAATGAATTGAAGACAGATAAAACTCAAAGTGAGGGAAAGTCATGAAACGTTTTCTAGCATTGATTACAGTTTTAACATTTTTAATTACCGTGTTTCCTGTTCATGGTTTAGCTGCTGAAAAAAAGCTGAATTTAGCTGAAGGCGCAAAATCAGCAATTTTAATTGAAAGGGACACAGGTGCAGTTATTTTTGAAAAAAATAGTGAAGAACCCCTGCCACCTGCGAGTATGACTAAAATTATGACAATGCTACTTATTATGGAAGCTTTAGATGCAGGTAAAATTAAGCTAGATGAAAAGGTTCGGACGAGTGAATATGCAGCATCAATGGGAGGTTCACAAATCTTCCTTGAAGAAGGGGAAGAAATGACGGTAGAAGAAATGTTAAAAGCAATTGCTATTGGTTCAGCTAATGATGCATCTGTAGCGATGGCTGAAAAAATCGCCGGTTCAGAAGAAAATTTTGTCGATATGATGAATGAAAGAGCAAAGGAATTAGGATTGAAAAATACGAAATTCCAAAACTCTACCGGACTACCTGCTGAAGACCATTATAGCAGTGCAAGGGATATGGCCATTATGGCAAAGGAACTTTTAAAATATGAAAACATAACGAAGTATACAAGTATGTATGAAGATTACTTAAGAGAAGATACTGATAAAAAGTTTTGGCTCGTAAATACAAATCGTTTAGTAAAATTTTATCCAGGTGTTGATGGATTAAAAACAGGATATACAAGTGAAGCAAAATATTGTTTAACAGCAACAGCGAAAAAAGGTGATATGCGAACAATCGCAGTTGTGATGGGCGCAGCAACGCCAAAGGATCGTAATAAACAAATTACCCAAATGTTCGACTATGCTTTTAGTCAATTTGAAACGAAACCTTTTTACGCGAAAAATGAAGAAATCGGTGAGTTTCCAGTGAAAAAAGGTGAACGTAAAAAATTAAAAGCATTAGCTGGTGAAAGTGTTTCTTTACTCGTGAAAAAAGGTGAAAAAGTTGATGACGTGCAGAAAGAGTTTGTAATTAACAAAGATTTACATGCTCCGATTAAAAAAGGCACACAGATTGGTAAGATTGTTATATCAAAGGATGGTAAAGTTTTAACGGAAAATTCAATTATTTCGGCAGAGGATATGAAAACTGCTAGTTGGTGGACTTTATTTAAACGTAGTTTTGGTATGTTTACAAAAGTAAATTAAAGATTTTGTTGATTTTTCACAGAAATTAACGAAATAATACTAGTTTTGTCATCTTGAAGGAATTTTATAAAATATTGCCGAAATAACTCACTATACATATGAAAAAGTCATCGAGTGGTCTACAATTATTATTAAAAGGAGGCTATGTATAGTGAGTTTGCAAATTAACTTAGAATATAAAGAAAAACAAGTTCTTATTGTCCGTTTAAGTGGAGAACTTGATCATCATACTGCTGATGATGTTAGAGAAAAAGTATCGACAGCAATTGAGAAAAATAATATTCGCTATGTTTTACTAAACTTGGAAGACTTACAATTTATGGACAGTTCTGGCTTAGGTGTTATACTTGGCAGATACAAGCAATTGAAACAAATTGACGGAGAAATGATTATATGTTCCGTATCCCCTTCAGTAGAAAGACTTTTTAACATTTCAGGCCTATTTAAGATTATTCGTTTTGAAAAGTCTGAAGACGAGGCCTTACAAAGATTGGGGGTTGCCTAAGTAATGAAAAATGAAATGCATTTAAAATTTCGTGCCTTAAGCCAGAACGAATCCTTTGCAAGAGTAACGGTTGCATCTTTTGTCGCACAACTTGATCCTACAGTAGATGAATTAACAGAAATTAAAACCGTTGTATCAGAAGCGGTAACAAATGCGATTATTCACGGGTACGAAAGTAATGAAGATGGTTTTGTATATATTACTGTCCGACTTGATGGTTCGACAGTTGAATTGGAAGTCCGTGATGAAGGTATAGGAATACAAAATATTGATGAAGCAAAGCAACCATTATATACGACAAAGCCTGAACTTGAACGTTCAGGAATGGGATTTACAATTATGGAAAACTTTATGGATGAAATGACGATTGAATCCCGTCCGAATGAAGGAACCGTCGTACGCTTGAGAAAAAAATTGTCAAATGCAAAAGCAGTGTACAATTAAGGGGTATTGCCAATGGATGTGGAGGTTAAAAAAACCGAACAAACCTATGCTAAGGACCATGAGATTAAGAAGTTAATTGAAAGAAGTCAAAAAGGTGACCAATCGGCGCGGGACGAAATTGTTGAGAAAAATATGCGTTTAGTTTGGTCTGTCGTGCAACGATTTTTAAATCGAGGATATGATCCGGATGATTTATTCCAAATCGGATGTATCGGTTTATTAAAATCCGTTGACAAATTTGATTTATCTTATGATGTTAAGTTTTCTACCTACGCTGTACCGATGATTATTGGGGAAATTCAACGTTTTATTCGTGATGATGGAACAATTAAAGTAAGTCGTTCATTAAAGGAGATTGGCAATCGTATTCGGAAAACAAAGGACGAATTAACGAAAGAGCTAGGTAGAGTGCCAACGGTATATGAGTTAAGTGATTATATAGATGTACCGGTCGAAGAAATATTAATGGCTCAAGAAGCTGTATTAGCACCGACATCAATACATGAAACAGTTTATGAAAATGATGGTGATCCAATTACACTTCTTGACCAAATTTCTAATGAAGATGAGGATAAATGGTTTGATAAAATTGCATTAAAAGAAGCGATTGAAAATCTTGATGATAGGGAAAAGTTGATTGTGTATTTACGTTATTATAAAGACCAAACACAGTCAGAAGTTGCAACAAGACTCGGTATCTCGCAAGTCCAAGTGTCACGATTAGAAAAGAAAATTTTAAAAACGATAAAGGATCAAATGGAAACATAGCCATTTGGTCCTTTTTATTTTGCCCGCAAAAGACAATTTTAATAACCATACAAAGATGGTGTTGGAAGAAAGATATAAAGAAGTTGGTCAAAAGCCTTACACCAAAACTTGTTAATATTTGGATTTTATTATTTTCCTCTTTCCAACTCATACTAAATTTAGAAAGTATTAATTGTACAGGAAGTGATTGTGTGAATATATCGGTATATTTTCGGCTACATCATCGGGTCCAAGTAAAGCAAGATCAGACGGTTGTACTAAAGGACATTGCAATCATCGATGCTCCGGAGACGCTAAAAAAAGATTTAGAAAAAGTCCAAGTTCACAAGGTGACAAAACAGGATCATAATATTGTCATTTTAGACGGAATAAAAGTAATTCAAAAAGTAAGGGGAAAGGTCGGAAACTGTGATATTCAATTAATCGGTCCTCAACAAACGATTATTGAAGTTATTACAAAAAAGAAGAAAATGTCAAAACCTCTATTTTTGATAGCCTGGTTGCTATTGTTTATCGGTTCTGCTTTTACAATTATGAATTTCCATGAAGATACGAGTATGCAAACTGTACATCAAAAACTCTTTTATTTACTGACTGGTATTGAAGATTCGAAGCCTCTTTCCATTCAAATCCCATATTCCATTGGTTTAGGGATAGGGATGATTTTATTTTTTAATCATGTATTCAAAAAGCGGATTAATGAAGAACCGAGTCCTCTAGAAGTTGAAATGTTTAATTACCAGCAAAACTTAGACCATTATATGATTATCAATGAAAGTGAGGAAAGTATTAAACGTATAGATGAGTCTTAAAATTATTTTTATTCTCCTTGTTGGTCTTGCTGGAGGAATTGCGGTCGGTGCGGGTTTTGTTGCTTTTATTGCTGTTTTAGGTATTATACCGCGAATAATGCAGTTAACGAAGTCAATGAAAATGTTAATTTACTATAAGTGGGCAACCATTTTAGGTGTTATTACCGGGACTTGGATAGGTTTGCAAGAGGTACAGTTTTCACTGCATTGGTTTTTATTAGTTTTTCTAGGTTTATTTCAAGGTGTCTTTGTCGGTATGCTAGCAGCTTCATTATATGAAGCTTTAGATGTACTTCCATTAATTTTCAAACGGGTCGGTCTTCAAGACCGTTTACTATATTTACTAATGGCTATTGTATTAGGAAAAGTATTTGGTTCACTATTTCATTGGTTATATTATATCAATTTATAACACCAAAATTAAACTAAGAAGAAAGGGTGAACACATTGACAGAAGCAACAAAAATTATGAAACGTGTCCCTGAAAGTCTAACAGAAATTGAAGATTATATGAAAGAACGAGTAGGTTTAGGTACTAGCTTTGATTTCGGCATTCGAAAAATTAAAGTATTAGATAGAGAAATTCATTTCTACTATATTAATGGACTTGTCGATACGCTTTTTGTGATTAGGTCCTTAGAAGAGCTCGTAAATTTAAACGATTTTCATGATGAAGAAGTCGATGATTATTTTGCACTGATTAAAAACAGGATTAATCACCAATCCGTTGAAGAAGTAAAATATTTAGACGAAGCAGTTGACCAAATTTTATCCGGATTAATTGCGATTTTTGTTGAAGGTGAAACAAAAGTTTTTGTTGTTGATACAAGAAGCTATCCTGGTCGCACTCCAGAAGAACCTGATACTGAGAAAGTTATACGTGGATCGAGGGATGGATTTGTTGAAAATATAATTTTAAATACAGCCCTTATTCGAAGGAGAATACGAGACGAACGACTTCGTTTTGAAATGCTAAAAGTAGGAGAACGTTCGAAAACTGATGTATCTATTGTTTATTTAGAAGATGTTGCAAATCCTAAATTAATTAACTCAATTAAGAAAGAGATAGAAGCAATAGAAGTTGATGGTTTAACGATGGCTGATAAGGCTATAGAAGAATATATTTTACATCAAGGTTATAATCCATATCCACAAGTAAGGTATACAGAGCGAGCAGATGTTGCTGCAACTCATGTATTAGAAGGTCATGTTTTAATCATTGTCGATACTTCACCAAGTGTTATTATTACTCCGACAACTTTTTTTCATCATGTTCAACATGCGGAAGAATATCGACAATCAGCTGCTACAGGTACTTTTGTAAGGTGGATTCGTTTTATTGGAATTCTTGCTTCTATCTTTTTATTACCACTTTGGTTACTTTTCGTTTTGGAACCTGAATTATTACCAAAACAATTAGATTTTATCGGCCCGAAAGAAACATCAAGTTTACCGGTTGTTATACAAATATTTATTTGCGATATCGGAATAGAGTTTCTACGTATGGCAGCCATTCATACCCCTACTCCGTTATCCACTGCAATGGGTTTAATTGCTGCCGTATTAATTGGTGAAATAGCAGTAGAGGTTGGTTTATTAATACCCGAAGTTATTTTATATGTGGCTTTTTCCGCCATTGGTACTTTTGCCACTCCGAGTTATGAGTTAAGTGTTGCAAATAAAATCTCCCATTTATTTCTATTGATCCTTGTATCTCTTTTCAAAGTGCCTGGATTTGTTATCGGTACCACAATCATAATAATCTTTTTGACAAGTATGCGTTCGTTAAACACACCATACTTTTGGCCGTTTATTCCATTTCAACCACGGGAGTTTATGCAAATTTTAGTTCGTAGATCTACACCAGGAACGATTGTTCGTCCAGCTATTGTCCAGCCTAGAAATAGGAAAAAACAAGAAACATCGTAAAGGTAGAAAATTGTTATGTTCCATGTAGAATCTCTTAAAAAACAACACGTATGTCAAAATAAGACATTGCAAGGATAGCTTTAATATGTTAAAGTTTTTCATATTAGTAATTAAATATTCGGAATCGTTTATTTGATGTTGTGTTAAAAGTTGGGAGTGAGAAAATGATTCTGCATGGGACGATGAAAGTGAATGAACAAGGTCATTTAGAAATTGGAGGTTGTGACACCGTTCAATTGGCAACTGATTTTGGAACTCCTCTTATAGTTTATGATGTAAGATTAATTCGACAAAGAGCAAGGAGTTTTATAGATACATTTAAAAAAGCAGGAGTAAAAGCGCAAGTAGCCTATGCTAGTAAAGCATTTTCATCTATTGCTATGCTTCAATTAGCAAATGAAGAGGGCTTGTCTTTAGATGTTGTATCCGGTGGCGAATTGTATACTGCTATTAAAGCTAACTATCCGGTTGAGAAAATTCATTTTCACGGGAATAACAAAAGTATTGAAGAAATGGAAATGGCACTAGATTATAATGTCGGCTGTTTTGTTGTAGATAACTTCTATGAACTCAATATATTGCATGATTTAGCAACCCAAAAGAGAAAAAAAGTAAATATTTTACTTCGTGTTACTCCGGGTATAGAAGCCCATACTCATGATTATATTTTAACAGGTCAAGAAGATTCGAAATTTGGATTTGATTTAACAAGTGGTCAAGCTGATCAGGCTCTAAAATTGGCGAATTCTCTTTCAAATTATAATGTATTAGGACTTCATTGTCATATAGGCTCACAAATTTTTGAAACAACAGGATTTAAGCTTGCGATTCAAAAAATATTTACAGATATTAAAAAATGGAAAACACAACTATCGTACGAACCATCGGTTGTTAATGTCGGTGGGGGCTTCGGTATTCGCTATACTGAATCAGATAAACCACTTCAACCAGAAGAGTATGTTAATGCCATTATTCATGAAGTAAAAACTCATGTAAATGAAAATAATCTGACAATGCCAGAAATATGGATAGAACCGGGAAGATCGCTTGTTGGGGATGCAGGAACAACTATTTATCGAATTGGTTCTTCGAAAGAAATACCAGGTATTCGTAAATATGTAGCTGTAGATGGCGGAATGAGTGATAATATTCGTCCTGCACTTTATCAAGCAAAATATGAAGCGATTATTGCTAACAAAGCGAAACAAAGTAAAGAAGAACTTGTGTCAATTGCTGGAAAAGCATGTGAAACTGGAGATATGTTAATTTGGGACTTACCAATTGCAAAAACTGAACCCGGTGACTTGTTGGCAGTATTTTGTACTGGAGCTTATGGATATTCAATGGCGAGCAATTACAATCGTCTCCCTCGTCCTGCAGTCGTTTTTGTTGAAAATGGAAAGGCGAAACTTGTTATTCGTAGAGAAACATACGAAGATTTAATTAAACTCGACTTGCCCATTTATGAAGTAGTAAACCAAGATTAAAAATGCACAAAAAATAAATAAATAGATAAAAACGAAGTTTTATAGTAAAATAATACTGGCAATAATGAAAAGGACTAGTTTTATATAATGAGGGATCACTATGTTAATTCGCTATAAAAAATCTTTTGAAAAAATTGCAATGGGATTACTATCCTTTATGCCTAATGAAAAAGATTTAAAAAAGTTACAGCAAACAATTAAAGAGTATGAAACGAATGAAAATTGGCATCTATTTCTATGGAAAGAAAATGATGATATTATTGGATTAATTGGTGGACGTGAAATTAGCGATGATGAATTTGAAGTACTACACATTTCAGTAAATCCATCACATCGGGAACAAGGTATTGGAAAAGGAATGGTAAAAGCTCTTAAGGAAATGTTGCCAAAGGCTCAATACACACCAAGTGACGAAGTTGCTACTTTTTTTAATCGATGTGAGTAGATTATAAGGAATCTAAATTATCTTCAAATATTTTGATACCCTTATATTTAACGGGTCTGACCTTATGTTAGGGATGACCTCTTTTTTATGGGGAAAATTGGATCGGTTATCCTGATTATTTGATAGATACTAATTTTTATTTATACTAAAAGAAAAGATTTTAATAATATATTGGTGGTTAACAAATGTTAATGAACATTAAAACAGTAGGTTTTGAAGGACCTTTAGACTTATTATTACATTTGATTAAATCTTTAGAAATTGATATTTACGATATTCCGATGCAAGAAATCACTGAACAATATTTAATTTATATCCATACGATGCAGGAGTTACAATTGGATGTTGCTAGTGAGTATCTTGTTATGGCTGCCGAATTACTAGCAATAAAAAGTAAAATGTTATTACCAAAACATGATCCGATAGAAGGTGATTTAGAATATGAGGATGAATATGAAGAAGATCCGCGAGATGAATTAGTAGCTAGATTAATTGAGTATCGTAAATTTAAAGAGGCATCCCTCGAATTAAAAGAAAAAGAAAAAGAGCGTTCCTTATTTTACACAAAACCACCGAGTGATTTGTCAGAGTACTCATCAAAGGTAGCAAATGTTGAAAGTGAAAATAAAGCAACGATATATGATATGCTTGGCGCATTTCATAAATTAATGCGTCGTAAAAGATTACAAAAACCACTTCAAACGCGAATTGCCCGTGAAGAAATTTCTATTGAGAAAAGAATTGAAGAGGTTTATGAAGAACTAATCACCAAAAATAATTGGGTTGATTTTTTTGAATTATTTCCATATCCTGATAAAAATCATATCGTAACTACTTTTTTAGCGATTTTAGAGTTGATGAAACGAAATCAAATAAAAGTACAACAAGAAGAAAACTTTAGTGACCTGTTAATTGCGGCAAACAGGCAAGTTTAAAGAAGGTGGAGAATATTGGAGCTTGTTAATTGGAAAGGTATATTAGAAAGCTTATTATTTGCTGCAGGAGATGAAGGTCTGACGATAAAACAGATTACTTCTGTTATGGAAATTCCGGAATTTAAAGCAAATGAAGTTTTGCAAGAATTAAAGGAAGAATATGAAAATGATATCAATCGTGGGCTTACAATCATTGAAGTTGCTGGTACATATCAACTGGCAACAAAAAGAGAACACGCCGTTTATTTAAAAAGATTAGTAGAATCCCCAAATCACTCGACATTAAGTCAAGCTGCCCTTGAAACGTTAACGATTATTGCGTATCGGCAGCCAATTACCCGCATTGAAATTGAAGAAATTCGCGGAGTAAAAACAGAAAGACCATTACACACGCTTGTTGCTAAAGGACTTATTCAAGAAGTTGGAAGAGCTGAAGGCCCAGGAAGAGCGATATTGTATGGAACTACAAAAGAGTTCCTTGATTACTTTGGATTAAAAGATTTAAATGAGTTACCAGAATTACCAGAAACGGATGAATCAGACATATCAGAAGAAGCAGATTTATTTTTTGATCGCCTAAACGACAGCAATCTTTTTGATGCGTTAGACGATAAAGAATCGAATCTAACAGATGAAAATAAAATAACAGAAGATGACTGAAAATCACTGGATTTATACCAGTGATTTTTTTGTTTAATAAGCTAATAAATAATCATTTTTTATCATAACTTTCCTTTTTGAACCATAAACTTGTACAAATGACAGAAGGAGCAGGTGGACAAGTATGCGATTTTTCACCAAACGGATTATTATTTTCATCATAATCATAATGATAATTTGTATAGGGATTACCCCCACCCACCCAAGTAGCAAAGTCTTTGCCCAACAAATCAGTGTAAATTCTTATAGTGCAATAATAATAGATCAAAAAACAGGGCGAGTTTTTTATGAAAAAAATGCTCATGAACCACGGCGAATTGCCAGTATTACAAAAATAATGACAGCAATTCTTGCGATAGAATCAGGTAAAATGAACGAAATAGTTACTGTAAGTCCAAATGCTACAAGAGTTGAAGGCTCCTCTGTTTACTTACAGCCCGGAGAAAAAATTAAATTAGAAGACCTTGTATATGGATTAATGCTACGTTCAGGAAATGATGCAGCTTATGTAATTGCAGAGCATGTAGGAGGCAGTGTGGAAGGTTTTGTTTTTTTAATGAATGAAAAAGCAGAACAACTAGGGATGAAAAATACTCATTTTGCTAATCCACATGGGCTCGATGATCATGAAAATCACTATTCATCTGCTTACGATATGGCAATTTTAACGAAATATGCAATGGAAAATGAACAATTCCAAGAAATATCTGCAACAAAAGTATATCGAACACCTGACCCTAAAGGGAATTGGGATCGGGTTTGGTATAACAAAAATAAATTAGTTACAGGTTTGTACAATTACTCAACTGGCGGTAAAACTGGGTATACAAAAAGAGCAAAAAGGACGCTAGTTTCCACAGCTTCAAAAGATGGAATGGATTTAATCGCGGTAACTTTAAACACACCTTCTTCTACTGATTGGAATGAACATATTCAAATGTTTGAGTATGTTTTTAATAACTATGAATATGAAACGATTCTATCAGAAGGGATTATTAAAAAAATTGATCATAAAGTTTATAAAAACCATGTATATTTAGAACGAGATTTTATATATCCATTAAAAGAGGGAGAAAAAGCTCAATTTGAAATAAACTATCGTCTATTAAATCCTAAAAAAGAATGGCGAAAGAAGGTGGATGAAATACCAGAAATAGTTGGAAAAACTGAGATTTACTTTAAAGATCAATTAATTCATACGATGCCAATTTATTTTAAACATACGGAAAAGGAAAATAAGTCAATATTTGACTATTTTTCAATAATATTTGGTTCAATAGTAGGGGTTCATAATGATTAATATTATATGGGTCGCAATGACAGTAATCGGTATTGTTTTTGCAATGGTTAATGGGCGGATGGAAGAAGTTAATAAAGCTGTTTTTGAAGGAGCGCAAGAGGCGGTCACATTATGTATCGGTTTTATTAGTGTTCTCGTCTTTTGGCTTGGATTAATGAGGATTGCACAAACTTCGGGACTTTTGGACAAGCTTTCACTTCTATTTACGCCACTTATGAAAAAGATATTTCCAGATGTTCCAGCTGATCATCCTGCGCTAGGGTATATTTTATCAAATATGATTGCAAATATGTTTGGTTTAGGGAATGCTGCGACACCTCTAGGAATTAAAGCGATGGAACAATTAAAAGTGCTTAATGGAGGAAGGAATGAAGCGAGCCGTTCTATGGTAACTTTTCTTGTCATTAATACATCAAGTATAACGATTATCCCGACAACTGTTTTGGCTATTCGGATGAATTATGGCTCCGTATCACCTGCTGAAATTGTTTTGCCTACAATTATTACTTCATTGTTTGCAACGACATGTGCAGTTTTAATTGACCGTTATATGTATAATCGAAAAAATAGAAACAGGGTGAAATAATGCAAATCATTTCCACCGTTTCGTTATGGTTAATTCCAATTATTATTGTAGCTGTATTATTACATGGAACATGGAAAAGAGTTCCAACATATGAAATTTTTGTTGAAGGCGGTAAAGAAGGGATAAAAATTGCTGTCTCTATTATCCCTTTTCTTGTCGGAATGTTAGTGGCAATTTCGATTTTTCGAGCATCGGGAGCATTAGAGTTTTTTGTCGGATTACTAAGGCCGTTCTTAGAGTTTTTTGGAATTCCTGCTGAAATAGTCCCCCTTGCATTTTTACGTCCAATTTCGGGAAATGCTGCATTAGGAGTTACAAGTGACCTCATTGCGACGTATGGACCTGATTCGTTTGTCGGGCGTTTAGCTTCGGTAATGCAAGGGAGTACAGATACTACGTTTTACATTTTAACTGTTTATTTTGGAGCTGTTGGCATAAAAAAAATGGGCAATGCGTTGAAAATTGGTTTAATCGCGGATTTTATTGGAATTACTGCAAGTATTGTAATCGTTACACTTATTTTTGGGACAATTTAAATTAAATTTTGTAGTACGGACAAGTGGATTAAATAGTAAAATCCACTTGTCTTTAT
>NZ_JAACYS010000055.1 GCF_009996845.1 Pallidibacillus pasinlerensis
AAAAAAATCTCCCCCGTTCCAATATGCCAAAAAATTAGCACATTTTATCGGCAGAGTACATATCGAAAACTGGAAGAGTTTGAAAATTCTATAACAATTTTAGAGGATATAATATGGAAATTTACAATGATGTTTTATTCCGACTGAATCAACTCGTTGATGACGTTATCGATACTCATAAAGCGATTCATTTTATTAAAAAGGAAAAAGAAGCTGCATATGGATTCTAAACTTAAGGACTGATTCCCAGTCCTATTTTTAATTGTTAAATTATCTTAATAAGAATACTAACTCATTTTACACGCTTATGTAGTAAACCTTTTCTAAGATAAATTATTAAAAGATTATTATTGGAGGATGTTGATGTTTGTATTGGTATTGAACCATTACAAGTACTCGGTGAAGATGGGAAGGATATTAAAGATCAATTACCGAACAATCCAACAGTTGAAGATTATAAGCCAATTATTAAAGAATTCCAAAAGCGATTTAATAGTAACCAATTAGCCATGACTTTTAGAAAAAGTTTATCTGTAAACCGTAATAAATTATTTGCACTATTATCTGATGGAAATAATTTTTACCAATCTACAGAAGTTGAAGTGGAAATTGTCGATAGGGTTGGTGCTGGAGACTCATTTTACTCAGGGCTAATTTACTCATTAATTAGTAATTTTGAGCCACAAAAGGCGATTGATTTTGCTACAGGTTGTTTTGCACTAAAACATACCCTTGAAGGTGATATGAACCTGCTCACAGCAGCTGATATTGAACAATTCATAAATCATAAAGATGCTTTTTCAATAAAAAGGTAATACATGAATTATCATATACAATAGTGAAAAGTACCGATATCTCGTAGAGACGGTACTTTTTTGTTTCAATCAAACATTTGATTGAGAAATATTTCCTGAGAAATTTGTCAAAAATTAGTATTACAACTCGAGAAATCTCAAAAAATGTAACCTTTGTTTTTTCACAATTATTCATTTTATATAAATGAGATTAGTGTCTTTTAAGAATTAAGGAAATACTAATATGGCACTGAATGAAATTTACAATTAAAGAGATAATGAATATAAAAGGAAAAAAATCAACCTTCAATTTGTATAAATTTTCCACTTTGTTTAGTTGAATAAATTAGCGAAGGGTATGATGAAAGTGAGGATAACTATATGAAGAGGTTTCTAGTAATTACATTTTTGTTCCCTTTATTTTTTTCATTTTTTTATGGAGGAGGTCAATATGTTAATGCCGCTAGTATAGATTCAAATATGGTTGTAAATCCCATGAAAAATGGGAAATATCCCCCAGCTTTAACAGTTGCAAAAGATCCTGTATATCCGATTGATAGTCGAGTTGTGATTCGTGCTAACCATGTACCAGGTATGGAAGGAGCTAAAGCAGTTGTAAACGCAGTATATGAAACGACAGCATATAAAGTTTCTTATATTCCAACAACATCCAGTGAGGAAGTTAAAAATTATAAATGGGTCATTCATGAAGATATTGAAGGGGCAAATTCAGAGGCATTTGATGTCGGAGAAGAAATAATATTGAACGTTAAATATAAAAATGGGATGGACAGAGCTAAGGCGAAGATTGAAAGTGTAGTACAGACAAATGTGTATATGGTAAGTTATATAGATTCAAGAAATGGGGAGAAAGTAAAAAATTACAAATGGTTAATTGAAAGTGAGCTATTACCATTGAAAGAAAATTAAATATCTAAATAAAACCGGAGTGTCCATAAAGTCACTTTTCCAAACACTTTTAATGTTATGCGTCGTTACGTTGGCGGACGCGCATCCAGTGGCACGGCCTCAGCCTCCTCAACGCACAAGTGCGTTTGCGCAGGTCTATAGCCTCGTGCTTGTCCCGCAGGACTCTGAATATGCTTCACTGATTCTGCACCGCAGGAAAAATGTGAAACATTTTTGCGAGTCGCCGCCAACTTCACGTCAAAATTTCGGTATTTTGGACTTATTGGACAGCCCCGTTACATTCTTTTTATGTGTTAAATAAAATCTCCTGTATATGTTTTACTGAGTCTGTATCTTCCAGTCCTGTTATATCGCCGGTAACAGATCCTTTTACGTAAATTTCTTTTAATAAACGTCGCATAATTTTTCCACTAACCGTTTTAGGTAATGTTTTTGCAAATATAATTTCTTTAGGAAGAGCAATTTTACCAATATGTTGAATAATACTTTGATTTATTTTTTCTGTCATAATATTTTCATCGTCAACACCATCTGAAAGTCTAACAAATACTATCGGAACTTCACCTTTAATTGAATCAGGAACTCCTACTACAGCAGTTTCGGAAACTCCCTTACATTCTAAAACGGCGCTTTCGATTTCCATTGTACTTAATCTGTGACCCGCAACATTAAATGCATCATCAGACCTTCCAACAACCCAAAAGTAGCCGTCTTCATCAACTAGAGCTAAATCACTAGCATAATAGCTCCCTTCAACTTGACTAAAGTAAGTTTGATAGTAGCGCTCCGGTTCTTTCCATAATGTGCGACAGAGCATCGGGAAAGGTTTTCGAATAACTAAGTTTCCTAAGGTACCTGGTGGGACTGGTTTTCCATCTTCATCAACTACTGCAACATCTACTCCTAAAAATTGAACACCTGCAGATCCTGGTTTCATTGGCATAAGCCAGGCCGCGCCAGAAATTGGACAACCTGCCGTTTCAGTCTGTCCCCATGTGTTATTCACGCATATCTTTTTCTTACCTAAAACCTCATATGTCCATTGCCATGTTTCTGGGTCAAAAGGTTCACCAACTAGTGAAATAACGTCTAAACAAGATAAATCAAAGTTATCAATAACTTTGTCGCCCATGCTTTTTAACATACGGAGTGCTGTAGGTGCGGTAAACAATTTATTAACACGGTATTTTTCTATTATTTCATAATATCTTGTCCTAGATGGATAATCGATGGCTCCTTCAACAACGACCGTAGTGACTCCGTTTGCCAGGGAACCTGCAATACCCCAAATATGCATCGTCAACCAACCAATATCAGCCGTACACCAAAAAACATCATCGTCATGGTGATCCATATGATACTTTGCATAAACATAATTTTGCACAACAAAAGCAATGCCCGAATGAACAACTCCTTTTGGTTTTCCAGTTGTTCCACTTGTATAGAAAACGATGCCAGGTTCATTAGCTTCAAGTCGTTCTGGTTCACATTCAATGCTTGCTTTGTTTCGTAATTCTTCCCACCAATAATCTCGTCCATTTTTCATGTCTACATCAATACCAAGCCGATTAATAACAAGTACAGCTTCTACAGAAGGGATTTCAGGGACAACATTATCTACTTTTTCTTTTAATCGAATAATCTTGCCACGACGAGGCGTTGCATCACAGGTGACGACAACCCTTGGTTCAAAATTAATTAATCGATCTTTTAATGATTTCTCAGAGTATCCAGAGAATATTGTATTGTAGACCGCACCAATTCTAAAGCAAGCTAATACTGCGATAAAGGCTTCTGCTAAGTTAGGTAAAAAAATGGCAACGCCGTCTCCTTTTTTCACTCCGAAGGATTTTAAAACATTTGCAAACCGATTAACTTCAGCTAAAAGCATACTGTATGTAAAAAACTTTGTATCACCATTTTCTCCTTCCCATATAAGAGCCGTTCGATTTCCTGCGCCCTTTTCAACATGCCGATCCAGTAAGTTAATACTAGGGTTGCTTATACCACCAGAGAAAAACTCAAAGTCAGGTAATTCTCCCTTCAAAGTTTCTTTCCATGGCTCGTACCAAACTAGCTCTTTCGCTACTTCTCCCCAAAATTTTACAGGGTCCTTTTGGGAAGTTTTTAATAGTTTTTCAAATTCCTCCGTAGAACCTAGTGATGTTTGTTTTTCTTTCTCTTTGTCAGGATACACGAGTCGACTATTGTTTACTACTTGTAAAATTCCGCTTTCATCCATAAGTATTCTCCTCTCAAAACACTTTTTAATAAACATTTTTAACAATAGGAGACACTATAAAACTATGTTTTAATAAAGAGAAATATTCATCACTTACTACTAATTTATAAAAATCTTCAGAAAATTGCAATATATATTTATAAAGTAATACATTTAATGTTATTTTTATTGATCTGATTAATAAGATAAAAAATAGCAATGTATTTGCTTACACGAAGTGATAATATTTCCACTCCTTTGGACATACTGTTTATTAAAAGATTTAATAGGGGTGGAAATTTTGGGGAAACTTACAGAACTTGCTTGGGATGCATTCACGTTAAAACATGTTGAACATAAGAACTTCGTATTATCCTATTTGATATTTTTAAGTATATTACTATTGTTTGAGATATTCCTTTTCTTATTCTATGTTTTTGCATCGGTTATATTTATCCAATATAGCTTTATGCCAAATTTTATCTTTTTTCTCTCTGGTGTCTTTTTGTTATTAGTGATAGTTGCGACAATCCCTGTTATTTTACAAATAATAAAGAAATGGAGAAAATTTCAGTGAAGCTTCATAAAAATTTTCTAAAAGAAAGAGGATAGAGGAACAGAAAAACGTCAATGTTCCATCTATCCTTTTTTTGTTTCCAATAATTAATTTAATAATAGGTTATGTATCAAATGTCATCCGGTTTAAAAAGGTCATCAAATGTAGTATTTAAAATCTTTGCTAACTTGAAAGCGAGTTGCAACGTCGGATCGTACCGATTATTTTCGATAGCGTTAATTGTTTGTTTGGACACATTGCAGTTTTATGTCGAAAATTGTCAACAGAAAATTCGGAAAAATGTGTTGAACATAAAAACGAAATGTGTTATATAATAGATAACAGGAAATTGATAACTGTTTTAAAACAGGAGGGGGGTAAAAAGATGAACTGTCAAGCATGTAATGGAAATGGTGAAATCACTTGCACGTGCAATACGATTCATCCGCATCAATGTGATCATTGTCATGGTGAGGGGATTGTTGAATGTCCTCGTTGTAATGGTTCAGGTCTAATAGATTAATGGTTTCTTAGTTTCTGATTTTGATGTATCAAGACATCATTTAGATAAATTCCATCAAATCTTAAGAAAAACAAGTAAAAGAGGTGTAGAAATGGAAAAATTACAAGTTCAACTCCAATATGAGAAATCAGAAATTGTAACAGAAGAGGCAGCACAATTTCTTGCTAAACTCCATGATAAGTTTGAAAACAGAAGAAGAGAAATTTTACGTTTAAGGGAAGAAAGGCAAAAGGAGTTTGATCAAGGGAAGTCGCCAACATTTTTAGAAGAGACAAAATCGATTCGAGAAGGAGACTGGACAATTTCACCATTACCGAAGGATTTACAAGATCGTCGGGTTGAAATTACGGGTCCAGCAAGTGACCCAAAAATGGTTATCAACGCATTCAACTCTGGTGCAAAAATGTTCATGGCTGACTTTGAAGATGCTAACTCCCCAACATATAAAAATAATATCCAAGGTCAAATTAATTTACGTGATGCCATTCGAGGAATATTAACCTTCACTGCACCAACAGGAAAGTTTTATCAGTTAAAAGAGGATAGAGCAGTCCTTATCGTTCGTCCAAGAGGTTGGCATTTAGTTGAACACCATTTTAAAGTAGACGGCGAATCAATTTCAGGTAGCCTTTTCGACTTTGGTTTATTCTTTTTCCACAATGCAAAAACACTAATTGAGAAAGGTTCAGGTCCATACTTCTATTTGCCAAAGCTAGAAAGTGCACAAGAAGCACGATTATGGAATGATGTGTTCGTATTTGCCCAAAATGAATTAGGTATCCCACAAGGAACGATTAAAGCAACAGTTTTAATTGAGACAATTACAGCTGCTTTTGAAGCAGATGAAATTTTATACGAATTAAGAGAGCATAGTGCAGGTCTTAACTGTGGAAGATGGGACTATATTTTTAGCATAATTAAAAAGTTTAAAAATCATAAAGATTTCATTTTACCAGACCGTGCACTCGTAACAATGGAAGTACCATTTATGCGTGCTTATTGCTTATATGTCGTAAAGGTTTGTCATAAACGTAATGCACCAGCAATAGGTGGAATGGCAGCTCAAATTCCTGTAAAAAACGATGAGGAAGCAAATCGCATTGCCTTTGAAAAGGTACGGAAGGATAAAGAACGTGAAGTAAGAGACGGGTTTGATGGAAGTTGGGTAGCCCATCCAGGTCTCGTACCAACTGTAATGGATGTATTTAACGAAAATATGCCTCAATCAAACCAAATTGATCGAAAACGTGACGATGTTCAAGTAACTGCGGAACAATTGCTAGAAGTACCAGATGGAGATATTACAGAAGAAGGCTTACGAATCAATATTAGCGTAGGCATTCAATATATTGAGGCATGGCTCGGTGGAAGAGGCGCTGTACCAATCTTCAACTTAATGGAAGATGCTGCAACGGCTGAAATTTCACGTGCACAAGTATGGCAATGGATTCGTCATCCGAAAGGAATTTTAAATGATGGTAGAAAAGTAACTTTTGAGCTTGTAAATCAATTAATTGAAGAAGAATTAGAGAAAATAAAAGCTCAAGTAGGTAAGGAGCGTTATGAAAGTGGAAGATTTGAGGAAGCTACAGAGTTATTTAGAGAGTTAATCGAACAAGATGAGTTTGCAGAGTTTTTAACTTTACCTGGTTATGAAAAATTAAATTAAAAATAGATGGAAGAAAAAGAGGGAGGAAACTACAATGACAATGTCAAGGGAAGAACAAATCAGACAATTAGAGGAACAATGGAAAAGTGAACGTTGGAAAGGAATCAAGCGTCCATATACTGCTGAGGATGTAGTGAAACTTCGTGGTTCAATTCAAATTGAACATACGTTAGCGAAAAGAGGAGCGGAAAAGTTATGGAAGCTTGTTAATGAAGAAGATTTTATTAACGCATTAGGTGCATTAACTGGAAACCAAGCTGTTCAACAAGTTAAAGCTGGATTGAAAGCAATTTATTTAAGTGGTTGGCAAGTAGCAGCGGATGCTAACCTATCAGGTCATATGTACCCAGACCAAAGTTTATATCCGGCAAATAGTGTTCCCCATGTTGTAAAACGAATTAACCAAGCATTGCAACGGGCAGATCAAATTGACAGTGTTGAAGGTCGAGAAGGTTTTGATTGGTTTGCACCGATTGTAGCAGATGCTGAAGCTGGTTTTGGTGGGGCACTGAACGTATTCGAATTAATGAAAGCGATGATAGAAGCAGGAGCTTCTGGTGTTCACTTCGAAGATCAATTAGCATCCGAGAAAAAATGCGGTCATTTAGGAGGAAAAGTGTTACTACCAACCCAGCATGCAATCCGTAACTTAATTTCCGCTCGGCTTGCTGCTGACGTCATGGGAGTACCAACTGTATTAATTGCTAGAACTGATGCTAATGCAGCGCAACTATTACAAAGTGATGTAGATCCATATGACCATAAGTTTTTAACAGGTGAGCGTTCTCCTGAAGGATACTACTATGTAAAAGCAGGATTAGATCAAGCGATTGCTCGTGGACTTGCATATGCACCATATGCGGATATGGTATGGTGTGAAACGTCTGAACCAGATTTAGAAGAAGCAAGACGTTTTGCTGAAGCTATTCATGAGCAATACCCTGGTAAACTATTAGCTTATAACTGTTCACCATCTTTTAACTGGAAACTAAAGCTAGATGATAAAACGATTGCTGAATTCCAAAAAGAGCTTGGTAAAATGGGTTACAAATTCCAGTTCGTTACTCTTGCAGGATTCCATACACTCAACCACAGCATGTTTGAGTTAGCGCATGAATATCGTGATCGTGGTATGGCTGCTTATGCTGAGTTCCAGCAAGCTGAATTTGCTAGTGAATCGAAAGGATATACTGCTACTAGACACCAACGTGAAGTCGGAACAGGTTACTTCGATGAAGTAGCAACTATCGTATCCGGTGGGCAAGCTTCCACAGTTGCATTAAAAGGTTCAACTGAAGAAGAACAATTTGTGTAAGCTTATTATACAAAAAGCCTCGTCAATTGTAGACGAGGCTTTGGTGTGTGTAAATTAGAAAAAAGTGCTTTTTAAATTTTAAATTTTTGAATCAATTGATTTAATTCATCTGCAAGTTTCGATAGTTCATTCGAACTTTCAGCAACAATCTCCATCGAACTCGTTGTTTGTTGTGAGGATGCTGATGTTTGTTCCACTCCCGCTGCCGTCTCTTCGGATATTGCAGAAATACCTTCAATAAATTGTTGAATTTCGTTACTTTCTTTTGCGATTTCAAGTAAATGGCCACCAATAGTTTCTATGTTATTTACTGTACTTGAAATTGACTGATTAATTTCATCGAATTTTTCTTTTGTCTTTTCCATTTGTCCAGTACCTTGCTCTACTTCTTTATAGCCTAATTCAAGTGATTCGGTAACATTTCTCACTTCACTTTGAATATTCGATACAATTGATGTGATGTCCTGAATTGAAGCGGATACTCCTTCCGCAAGTTTCCTTACTTCCTCAGCGACAACTGCGAATCCTTTTCCGTGCTCACCTGCTCGAGCGGCTTCAATCGCAGCGTTTAGCGCCAATAAATTGGTTTGCTCTGCAATTTCTTTAATAACCGTAACAAGTTTAGAGATTTTTTGTGACTCGGTATCAAGAACTTGAATCTTTTGAACGGACTCTTTAACGATCTGATCGATTTTTTCCATTTGTTGAGCTGAAGAAGAAATATACTGATTACCTTCATTTGTCATATTTAAGACTTGCATTGAGGCTTGTTCAACTTGTTTACCGCTCTGATTTGCATTTTTTATCTTTGTGTAAAAATTATTCATTATCGTTGCTAAATCTTGCGCCCGATTTGCTTGTTCTTCAGCACCGCTTGCTAGCTCTTGCATTGTCATTGAAACTTGTTCTGATCCTAATTTAACCTCATGGGCTGAATGGGTTAAATTTTCGCTTTGTTTTGCAACAGTATCCGAAACGGTTTTTATATTTAAAAGTAAGTTACGCATTTGCAACATCATATCATTTGTTGCACTAATTAATTGTCCAGTTTCATCTTGTACCTTTGTTTCAATCGGTTTGAGACTTAAATCGCCATTCGCAATTGATTTCATTCTCTTCATAACGAGACGGATTGATTTTGAAATTCGTGAAGATAGGAAAATTGCAACCCCAATAGAAATTACGAAAACAACAATCGAAATCACTATTGTAACAACGGTAACAAGCTTCCCTTGATTTATAATATCTTTTCCTTTATTATTTATTGATTTTTCTAGCTCAGCTGAAAGTTGTTGTAACCCTGCAGTTAATTCATCCGATAATGGTTCAACCTTTTCAGCTAATATAGTTAATGCGAGTTCGCGATTTTGGGCTGAAATTTTTGCGAAAACTTCATTTACAATCGTTTCTTCCCATTGTTGACTTGTTTCTAGTAAACCTTTTATTTGTTTAGAATCATCAAGTTGCACCATTTGTTTTTCAAGTTCTTTACTTTCACCAGTAAGCGCATTGAACTGTTTACGATAATCCGGATTATCATATAGAATATAGCCTCGAGCTAAGGCTAATCGTTCGGAGACATTATATGCTAACTGATTACTAACAAGCGCTAATTGTAATTCTTCTTCGATAATATCTTCTGTATTTTTATTAGTTCGAAATATCGTGAAAATATAGTAGCTTGTTAGTATTAAAACGAGGAAAAGGACTATCGAAAAACCGAGTAATAGTTTTGCTTTAATTGTTTTTAAACTTAATAACCCCTTCAAGAAAATACACCCCACATCTGTTAAACTTTATGATAAAAAGTTTTTAGAAAAAAGTAATTTGTTAAATATAAAACATATGTTAATACATATATCGGTTATAAAAAGTATTTTTACATGGTTTTTATGAAAAAATATGAATTTGGAGCATGTTCAATGTATTTCTTCAGTATTATGAGCGCAATTCAGTATGATTTAGGTTAAAATATATACAAAAAGAGGTTTTAACATGAGTGAAGTAATCGTTGTAGGTGCAGGTGTGCTAGGGGCTTCGACGGCCTATCACCTTGTAAAAATGGGAGCGAAAGTAACAATGGTTGATGCAGGTTTCGAGGGTCAAGCGACCGATGCTGCAGCAGGTATTATTTGCCCATGGTTAACCCAAAGACGAAATAAAAAATGGTATACTCTGGCAAAAAACGGTGCGGCCTATTTTAGTACATTGATTCCAGCATTAGAGGAAGATAATGACATAGATACAGGTTATAAAAGAGTCGGTGCCATTAGCATTCATACTGACTCTGAAAAGTTAAAAAAGATGAAAGAACGTGCCTTAAATAGGAGGGAAGATGCACCAGAAATAGGTGAGGTCTATCAATTGGATGAGATGGAAACAGCAAAACTATTCCCGCCAATTGCTGAAGGGTATTCCTCGGTTTATGTAAGTGGAGGCGCACGGGTAAATGGAGGGGCACTTCGTGATGCATTAGTTAGGGTAGCTAAAAAACATGGAGCAAGATTTGTAAACGGAAAAGCAGAACTTATCCATCAGTCTTCTACTATTAAAGGTGTAAAAGTAAATAATGAAGAAATTTTTGCTGATTCCGTTGTTATTACTGCTGGTGCTTGGGCCGATCAACTTTTTGCTCCTCTAGGGATAGAGTTAGATCTTTCCTTTCAAAAAGGGCAAATTGTTCATTTGCAATTAGAACAAAAAAATTCAGACACTTGGCCTGTTGTTATGCCACCGGGTAATAAGAGTATATTGGCCTTTGATGATGGGGAAATTGTTATTGGTTCAACTCATGAAAAAGATAAGGGCTTTGATATGCGAGTTACTGCAGGTGGAGTCTATGACATATTAAATCAAACTTTAGCTGTTGCTCCTGGGTTAGAAAATGCAGGTATAAAAGATATACGTGTTGGCTTTCGACCATATACACCTGACTTTTTACCAATGTTCGGTAAAATCCCAGACTTTAATGGATTGTACACCGCAAATGGCTTAGGTGCTTCAGGCTTAACGGTTGGACCATATCTTGGGTTTCAGCTAGCGTGTTTAGTATTAGGAAAACAACTAGAGATTGATCAATCTAATTACGATATAGCAAGTGCAATTAAGAATATGGATTAGAAAGTGTGGGGAATCGAATGGTACCTAAAACAAATGCGCTACGCATTTTAGATAAAGAGAAAGTTGAATACAATATTATTACATATAATGTCAAAGACGGTAAAATCGACGGTGAGTCAATTGCTGAAAAAATTGGACGAGCACCCGAATTCGTTTATAAAACATTAGTAACTCATAATAAAGGAAATTTATTTGTATTTGTTATACCGGTAATGGAAGAATTAGATTTAAAAGAGGCAGCTAAAGTTGTAGGTGCAAAGAAAGTTGAAATGTTACCACTGAAAGATTTACAAAAACATACGGGTTATATACGCGGAGGCTGTTCTCCTGTTGGGATGAAAAAACTTTATCCGACATATATTGATGTCAGTGCTCAACAACTTTCTACAATAATCGTTAGTGCTGGTAAAATCGGTATACAAATGGAAGTAAACCCAAAAGATTTAGCTAAAGTAACAAAAGCTGAATTTGTCGAAGTGCTGAAAAAATAATAAATGAAAAATATGCCCACTAAAACTGGAACTTTTACCGAGTAATTAGTGGGCATTTATAATTTAAAACCTAATCCGATTTTAAAGGTCGTTCTTTCTCGTTGTTTTTATGTTTACGAATTTCAAATACAGCATAGATAACGGAAATGATCCATAATACAAATAATATTATATAAATAATATTTGTCATTGTACTTGATATATATATAACACTTAGTAATGTTCGAACGTTTGTAATAATAATAACACCACCAACTAAAGTGCCTAATAAGATTGTCGGAATAATTTTTACAAGCCAAGCTGCGAGAGGCGCTGCAAAAATCCCTCCAATCATTAAAGCAATGACCCATTCGAAGGCAATCTCTTGCCATCCTAATGAAATTAAAAAGCCTAAAGACGCAGAAATAGCAATGGCAAATTCACTCGTATCAACAGAACCAACTACTTTACGTGGTTCCATATTATGACTTGTTAAAAGGACGGGTGTTGCAATCGGCCCCCAACCACCGCCACCGGTTGAATCCATAAATCCTGCGATGAACCCTAGGGGAGCAAGTTGTTTGTTTTTTGAAGACGATTTTTGTTTAACAGGTTGCTTCTTATTAATTTTAAACAAGAATTTATATATTACGAAAAAGCCTAAAGATAATAGAAAAATAGCTATATAAGGCTTTATGATTTCTCCAGGTATGTTACTTAAAAAGGTTGCTCCGAGAAAGGCACCAATCGAACCAGGTATAATTAAGCGTTTTACGACTTGTTTATCTACATTTCCGAATTTAATATGGGAGATTCCAGAAGCTGCAGTTGTAACTACTTCAGCCATATGAACGGAAGCAGAGGAAACGGCAGGAGCTATACCAGATAATAGTAATAATGAGGTTGATGTTACACCATAAGCCATGCCTAATGCTCCATCAACCAATTGTGCACAAAAGCCGACAAAGGCTAAAATAATAATCTTCTCCAAACGGAAACACTCCTTCAGAAAAAGAAGAATTGAAATCGCAATAAACTTGATTTATATATAATTAACGTTTTGAGTTTCTAGACTACAATATGTGAATATGATTTATTGGGTGCATACCCAATTTGAAATTATAAGAATAGGATAGGAAGGAATTGTTTGAGGATGATTAAATGGTTAGAAAAATTGAAAAGCTGCATTTTTGAGAAATAAAAAGGCTGTCCAATTAAATATTGAACAACCTTCCGAATAAAAAACTTTAAAAATTTATTTACTGTTATTCTTTTTCCTCTAAGGCAGCAATTAGCAAATCAGCTAAACTTGTTCCGAAGGAGTCATCTTTTTTCGTATATTTTTGCACAAGTTTCCGTTCTTCCCGTTTATTAATTGCTTTTTTCTTTTCTTCTGCTTTTTCTACAATGTTACAACGACGACATTGGAAATATGCTCCTGCCACCCCTTGGTGAATTTCCATTCGTTTATGACATTGTGGACAGCGTCGATTTGATAATTTTGGATCTTTTCTTCTTTTGTAGGAACATTCGAGATTAGAACAGACTAATATTTTTCCATCTCGTGTATTTTTTTCTTTTAAAAATGATCCACATTCAGGACATTTTGAACCAGTCAAATTCGGTGTTCGATAAGTTTTATCGCTTTGTTTAATTTCTGAGACAAGATCGACTGTTTTTTGGCGGATTTTTTTCAAGAATAATTCTGGTTTCGCTTTTCCACGAGCAATTAATTCCAATTCTTTTTCCCATTTCGCTGTCAATTCAGGAGACTTTAACTCTTCATTAACTAAATCCATCAACTGTTTCCCTTTTTGAGTTGAATGGAAGCGACCATTTTTCCGTTCAATGGATTCAGCTGAAACGAGTTTTTCAATAATTTCAGCCCGTGTTGCAGGAGTTCCTAGACCGTATTTCTCCATTTGGCCGAGTAGGTCAGCTTCCGATAGTCGAAGCGGTGGTTCGGTTAACTTTTCTTCTACATCTACCTTATTAACTGTTAATGTTTGTCCTTGTGCAAGTTGTTGTAAACTAGTTTTCTCTATAATATCGTCGTTTAAATTCATTACTTTTTTAAAGCCAAGTTCTGTTACTACTTTTGTTTTTGTCGTTAATGTCTCACCATTAGCTTCTATAACAACAGAAATTGATTCATATTTATACTGAGAATAAAACAATGTTAAAAAGCGTCGCACAATTAAATCATAAATTTTCCGTTCTTCACTTGATAAATCACCAAGATGCACCTTTTCCTCCGTCGGAATAATGGCGTGATGATCAGTTACTTTTTCGTTATTAAATACACGACGGGCTAATACTTTTCCTTTTTGTTGGAGGATTGGTTTCACTTCTTCTTTGTATGCAGCTGCAACAGCTTGTAAACGTTCAAACATCGTACTAGCCATATCGGTTGTTAAATAACGAGAATCTGTCCGCGGGTAAGTCACAAGCTTATGTTCTTCGTATAATCCTTGTAAAATGTTTAACGTTTTTTTAGCTGAATAGCCAAAGCGTTTATTCGCGTCCCGTTGTAATTCATTTAAATCATAAGGAAGAGGATGTTGTTCCGCCTTTTCCTTTTTAACGATTTCAATAACTTTTGCTTTTTGTCCATTTAATTTTTGAGCAATTTGCCCTGCCTTATCTTTAGAAAAGATTCGTTTTTCACCATTGTGTTCCCAATCGGCAAGAATAGATCCCAATTGAGTCCGAATAATCCAATATGTTTTCGGTACAAATTTTTGAATTTGTTTTTCACGCTCGATAATTAAAGATAAAGTAGGGGTTTGTACACGACCGGCAGAAAGTGGGTCTTTATATTTTGTCGTAAGTGCACGTGTAACATTAAGTCCGATAAGCCAGTCAGCTTCTGCGCGACAGACGGCAGAGTGATACAGATTTTCATAATCTTTACCAGGTTTTAAGTTTTTAAACCCGTCACGGATTGCTCTGTCAGTAACCGATGAAATCCAAAGACGTTTAATTGGTTTTCGATAGCGTATTTTATCTAATATCCAACGGGCAACAAGTTCACCTTCTCGTCCAGCATCCGTTGCAATAATTAACTCTTTAATATCTTTTCGCCTTGTTAACTGTTCAATCGCTTTAAATTGATGACTTGTTTGTCTAATTACTTTAAGTCCCATTTTTTCAGGGATGATAGGCAGATCTTCTAGACGCCATGTTTTATATTTTGTATCGTAATGTTCAGGCATTTTTAACTCGACTAAATGTCCAAGTGCCCAAGTCACAATATAATTTTTTCCTTCAATATATGATTTATGTTTATCACCTAAGCCAAGCACTCTAGCGATTTCCCGTGCTACACTTGGCTTTTCGGCAAGTATTAATGATTTCATAAAAAACTCCTTTCAAATTGCTTATAACGCTGAAGTTGGACTCTCTAAAAAGTCATTAAATAGTATTTTACCACGAAACGATAATAACCCTTGATATAAAAAGTTTATTTAAATCAGAAAAAACGGTATAAACTAAAGAAAATAGCTAGAGATGCTTGACCTAGACTATAAAATTTAATATAATTATTTCGAAATCGAGATAACGGTAAGGGGTATGATAACATGACAGAGGCAGCTAAACTAAAAGACGAAGAGTTGTCATTGAAATTATTTGTCGTATTAACGAGAGCATTAGAGGCGATTGAAAAAAATATTGTCAAAAATATTAAAAGTTATGGCTTAAACTTAACTGAATTTGGTGTATTAGAATTGTTATATCATAAAGGTGATCAACCAATTCAGAAAATCGGTCAAAAAATTTTACTCGCATCTAGTAGTATAACGTATGTTGTTGATAAGTTGGAAGAGAAAAATTATTTAATAAGAAAAGCTTGTCCAACCGATCGTCGAGTAACCCATGCTTCTATTACTGAGGAAGGGAAAAAATTAATGGACGATATTTTTCCTAAACATCGATTGGCTATGAGTGAGATTATGGCTGGTTTAGATATAGAGGAAAAAGAAATCGTCATCGAAAAAGTGAAGAAGCTTGGTTTATATGCACAAAAATTGTAAAAACATATCCGTAGCATGCAATGCTTTTTAGAAATTAATCTTATATGTAAGTGGAAGGGAGAAGAGCATTTATACTGCTTTTCTCCTTTACTATTTTTAGTTTAGAGGAAAAATTAGCCACAGTGTAATAAATCATCTATAATAAAAAATGGTTTGTCAACAAATGAGCCAATCTCAGATACGTTTTTGCTATCATATTCGATGTCTGTTTTAACACAATGGGGGTTGTGAAAGGTTTAACTAAATTGAAAAAAATAACCGTTTATAGCGGAAATGATTATAATGAGTTAGACGAGGTTCATTGTATAGTAAAAATGAAAATACAAAAACTAATATATACAGGTTGTTTTATGGAAGGTGATTTAGTGGAAAGAAATTTAAATAATCATACTGAACAGGATAACCAAATAGAATACGTTGAAGTTTGGGAAGACCTTGTAAGTATAAGAGATCTCGTTATCTCTTTAATTATATGTGTTGTTACAACTTTAGGTTTATATTTTGTAGCGCCAAACAATAGTTCGATGCCTTTGTTTCTTGGTTTATTTGGAGCTTTATTAGGCTTTGGTATTTGTAGTTTTATTTTTAAACCAAAACGAAATTTCATCGAGGATAAGGAAGGGAAATAATGGATCCAAGTTTACTAATACAAATGATTATTGCAGCACTCATTGGAACAGTCCTTTACACCATAATCGGTGTTGTTCCAGGAACGGATGAGACGGCAGTTATTGCACCTGTTACTATGGCAATCGTATTAGCAGGAGTTTCACCGATTGTTGTGCTCACATTTTACTTATCAGCTATTATTGCTCATAAATTATCAGACTCTGTACCAGTTGCCGTTGCGGGTATTCCTGGTGGGGTAATGGCGACACCAATGGTTGAACACGCTATGATCTTGAAAAAACATGGACACTCTGAAACAAGTATTCGAAAAATGATTTCTGGATCTGTAATTGGAACACTTGTATCTGTTCCAATAAGTTTACTTTTAGCTGGAGCGCTAACCCCATTTGCTGACTGGTTTAGCAATTATGCGAATCAAATTTTATTTACAGGTGCAGTTATTTTAGCCCTTTTATCAAAAAATCGTTGGCTATCATTGTTAATTATTGTTCCTTTTGCTTTACTAATTCAAGGTTTACGTCATTTATATTGGGATTTAGGAGTTGTTCCTGAAAATAAAACTGTATTTACTTCATTCTTTTTAGGAATAACGATAGGGCCAATTATTGTTACTTTATTAGAATTATTAAATAAAGAAAAACGCAAAGAATTAGTTCGTAAAGATAAAAAGAGTGTTAAATTATCGAAAACGAAGAAACAAAAAGGGTTACCGAACCCGTTTAAAATTTTATCTATAAAAGAAGTCATAATGAGTTCGATTTCCTCTGTAATTGGCTGTATTACCTTTTTATTTAGTGCAGTCGGTATTACAACACTTGTTGGTGAATTAATGTCAAAAAGTGAAAAGGACCCGGTAAAACGGTCATCTTTAGCAATCGCCAATATGGAGTCACTTGCCAACTCGACTTATATTGCTGGTACATTAATTCCATTAATCGCATTAGGAATTCCGTTATCGTCGGTTGCTCTAGGTCCTGGACAAGCTTTATTTAATGCACCACCTGTATTTACACTAGATCATAATATTCACCATATATTATCAACATGGGAATTTGTGTTAGCAGTAGTAATTGGCGTAGGGATTTCATTATTTATTACTTATGTTTTAATCGTCAAATATGCAAATGAAATATGTATTTTTGTATTTAAGTGGATTCCCCATGAAGCAATTTTAGGTCTATTTTTAGGTCTAGTTATTTTACTAGCATTTATTGATGCAGGTTGGATAAATATCGCTGGTGTATTACTTGTTGGTTTAGTATCAGGTACATTACATCGTTGGGGAGTTAATTTTGGTGTTCAATTTATGATTTTATATTGTGCACCGTGGTTAATATCTGTTATTGCAGGATAAATTTTTTTAGTTTAGAAAGTGAGGAATATCATTGTTCTCTTCACGAAATCGATCAATTGGCAGGGCACATAGTAAATTAATATTAATTGGGGAACATGCGGTCGTTTATGGTCAACCAGCGATTGCTCTCCCTTTTCCAACACTTACTGTGACATGTGCTGTTGAAGAAATTGATACTGGTATTTACATAGAAAGTAATCTATATGCTGGTCCAATTGAGCAAATTCCAGAACGTTTAAAAGGACTTGCAACATGTATTCGTGCAACTCTACAAGAGATTAATAAACATTATAAAGGTTTCCTATTAAAAATTGATTCTAAAATTCCGATTGGCCGTGGGTTAGGTTCTAGCGCAGCAATTGCCGTAGCGATTGTCAGAAGCCTTTATCAATTTTTTAAATGTGATTTGTCTGGGAGTAAATTAAGAGAATTAGTCACAATCGCTGAAACTTATGCTCATGGAAATCCGAGTGGAATTGATATGGAGTCCGTTGTTCAAGATGAACCAATTTGGTTTGAAAGAGAGAAAGGGATTGAATCGGTTACAATTCAATCACCCTTTTATTTAGTTGTAGCAGATACTGGCCGAGCTGGTGATACTCGTTCCGCAGTGGCTAGTATTAAGGAAAATATAGATAAGAGTCCACTAGAAACTAATCAATCGATTGATAAAATTGGCCAATATACTTATGAGGCACGACAAGCATTATTGCAAGGGAATCTCAATCAGCTAGGTAACCTTTTAAATTTAGCTCAAACAGAATTAGATAAATTGGGTGTAAGCGACAAGGGAATTAACCATCTTGTTGATGTCGCAAGAAGTGCTGGTGCCTTTGGTGCAAAATTGACCGGTGGAGGACGTGGTGGTTGTATTATTGCTTTAGCAGAAAACAATGTTCAAGCAAAGGAAATCTGCCAACATTTAAATCAAAATGGTGCAGTATCTACATGGTCATTTAAAGTAGAAGAAACACAAAAATATCATTCAATTACTTCTTAAGAAAGTATTGAAAATGGATTATAAACGGAGTGTGTTAAGTTGAAAGCAACAGCAAAGGCACATACAAATATCGCCTTAATTAAATATTGGGGAAAAAGGAACGAGGAATTAATTCTACCTACAAATAGTAGTTTGTCTATTACTTTGGATCGATTTTATACAGAAACAACAGTTGAATTTAATGAACAATTAACCTCAGACAGTTTTTATTTGAATGGTGAACAAGCTAGCGAGAAAGAAACATTAAAAGTGACCAAGTTTCTTAATCTCGTACGCGAACTAAGTGGTGATACACGCCACGCGACGGTGTCCTCTACAAACCATGTTCCGACAGCAGCTGGCTTTGCCTCATCTGCATCTGGTTATGCAGCTTTAGCTGCAGCAGCTTCGAAAGCATCAGGATTGCAACTAGAAGGTGAAGAATTATCAAAGCTTGCTAGACGAGGTTCTGGATCAGCATGTCGCTCCATTTATGGTGGTTTTGTTGAATGGCAAAAAGGGACTAAAGATGATGGTAGTGATTCCTATGCTGTTCCAATCTTAGAGCAAGAGGCATGGGATTTATCAATTTTATCGGTTATGATTGAATCAAAACAAAAGAAAATATTGAGCCGTGAAGGCATGAAGCGGACTGTCGAAACTTCCCCATTTTACGATGGATGGTTAAAGGCGACAGAAGAAGAACTACAAATTGCAAAGAAAGCAATTGAAAAGAGAGATTTTGAATTACTCGGTGAAACGTTAGAAAAAAATGCATTTAAAATGCATGCTACGACTTTAGGGGCAGATCCGCCATTTTTCTATTGGCAACCGGCGACATTGGAAATTATTGACTACGTACAGCAATTACGTTCGCAAGGTGTACTTGCCTATGTTACGATAGATGCGGGACCGAATGTAAAAGTAATTTGTGAACCGAAAGATGAACAGAAAGTGTATCAAACCTTAAGTGAAATTGACTCCGTTAAGGAAATTTTTGTCTGTCACCCAGGTCCGGGTATAAGTTATTTATAATATTTTTTGAAATTAATTTTCTACTTTTTCGTTTTTAAAGGAATGATTACATATGAAGGACCAAGTCCTTAAAATTAAAGTACCAGGAAAATTATTTATTGCTGGAGAATATGCCATTTTAGAAGAGGGACAATCTGCTGTTGTTATTGCGGTTAATCGTTATATGACAGGAGAAATATCTCCTAGCAACTACAACGAACTACATTTACCTCAACTTGGTTTAACAAATATTAAATGGTATGAGCATGGAACAGATATTCAATTTAATCTAGAAAGCAGTAAGCTATCTTTCGTGAAAAATGCGCTTAAAACCGTTATTCAATTTTTAAAAGATAAAGAAGTAAAGATTGATCCATTTTCTTTATCGGTAGAAAGTGAACTGGGTGATGAAGATGGAAAAAAATATGGTTTAGGTTCTAGTGCAGCCATTGTCGTAACCGTTGTGACTGCAATGCTACACTTTTTTAAAAATGATAAATTCCAACCGACTGAAGAACTTATTTATAAATTGTCGGCTATTGCCCATTACTATACACAAGGTAACGGGTCATGTGCAGACATTGCAGCTTCTACTTATGGTGGTTGGCTGAAATATTCGATGTTTGATGCTGCTTGGTTAAATAATCATATCAATAAAGGGACAAATTTGTTACATTTAGTTGGTGGAAGATGGCCTGGACTTGAGATTGAACGGATTCAACCACCAAGCGAATTACATCTTGCAGTTGGGTGGACAGGAAAAGCGGTATCAACAGCACCAATGGTTCAAAGTATTCAACAATTGCGTACTCATAATTTTAATATATATGAAGAGTTTCTTAATCGTAGTAAACAAGCCGTTTCTAGTTTGCTTGAAAGTTTCCGTAATAATCAAACTGAACAGGCAATAGTAAGCTTAAAAGAAAACCGTAAAGCTTTAATGCGTCTTGGTGAGTTAGCTGCCGTTGATATTGAAACACCTGAATTAAAAACATTAATTTCAATTGCGAACCGTTATGGTAGTGGAAAATCATCTGGAGCAGGTGGCGGTGATTGCGGGATTGCTTTTGTGACAAACAAGGAACATATTGCAAAATTAGAAGAGGAATGGCACCAAGCTAATATAGAACCTTTAAAACTAAATGTTTCCTTAGAAGGTGCAACGGTAACAGTTATTAAAAAGGAACAATAAAGTTTCATATTCATCTAATTTTCTACTTAGGAAGAATGACAGTGGTGGGAAATACCATTTACTGTTTACAAAGAAGGTGTCCAAAATGTCGGATTCAATTAATAAAAGAAAATCAGAGCATATAAAAATTGTCTTAAATGAAAAAGTAACAGGGGATCAAATTACAACGGGCTTTGAACGGGTGCATCTCATCCATAATGCACTGCCAGAGATTGATTTTGAAGATATTAAAATAAATACAAACTTCTTTGGTTTTGAACAAAAAACCCCGTTTCTAATTAGTTCAATGACTGGGGGAGCTCTGATGGCGGAGAGTATTAATCGAAATCTCTCCATTGCTGCAGAAGAAAAAGGATGGGTGTTAGCGCTCGGTTCAACCCGTGCCCTAATAGAAAGTGATGAACATCATGCCTCCTTTAAAGTTCGTAAATATGCACCAACAACTCCAATCATTGCTAATCTTGGTGCTGTCCAATTTAACTACGGTTTTGGTGTTGATGAATGTAAACGAATCATTGAAATTACGGATGCAAATGTGCTCGTACTTCATCTCAACAGTATACAAGAGATTATTCAGACAGAAGGTAATACAAACTTTAAAGATTTGTTAAGTAAAATTGAACAAGTTTGCCGTGGATTAGACGTCCCAGTTGGTGTAAAAGAAGTAGGTTGGGGAATTGATGCTGAAACAGCAAGAAGACTTACCGATGTTGGTATCGACTTTATTGATGTAGCTGGAGCGGGTGGGACATCCTGGAGCCAAGTTGAAAAGTTCCGTTCTAAAGAGAAAATAAAGAAAATCGCGGCAGAAAGCTTTGTAGATTGGGGAATTCCAACCGTAGACTGTGTTGTTTCTGTTCGAGAACAACTTCCAAATCAAACGGTCATTGCTAGCGGTGGAATTCATAACGGCGTAGAGGCAGCAAAGGCTCTTGCTTTAGGAGCGAATTTTGTTGGCTTTGGCCGTTCTATTTTAAAAGAAGCTACAGAAACTCCTGAGTCGGTCATGGAAGTAATGGAGATACGTGAGTTAGAGTTAAAAATGGCGATGTTCGGAATCGGTGTTAAGACAATTAAAGAATTAAATGAAACTAATCGGGTAAAATTTATTTAAGGTCTTTTTAAAAATAACATTTGTTTTAATAATAAACATTAATATGTAATTACTTGATATTTAAAAACTGATTTCCTATAATGTATTCAATCGAAAAGTGACAATGGGAAAAAACAATGATAGGGAAGAGTACGATTCAGTTATTTTTCAAAGAGAGCTCCGGTTGGTGGGAAGGAGTAAAAATACGAATCGGAATATGCCCCTTGAGTTTCGTGCTGAACGTATGATGAAGATACTAGTAGGCTCCGACGAGTTGATGCTCGTTACAAACATCACAGTATAAATATAAACAGTTGCTGTTTTACTTTACACAGCAATGAAAATATTTGTACTGACGGAGGCTATATGTGTGAGCATATAGTAAAATAAGGTGGTACCACGTGCAAATTAACCACGTCCTTATCAAAAATTGATAAAGGCGTGGTTTTTTGTTTATTTACTACAATTTACATGGAATGTAAAACTAATGCCTATTAATGTTTTTAAAACATTTTCCCAATTAAAATCCAAACTATTCCGAATGGATTTAAGAAGCTTACTTAGTA
>NZ_JAACYS010000056.1 GCF_009996845.1 Pallidibacillus pasinlerensis
CGAATATGGTCATAGCCTTTTTTAAGATTTCGCTCTCCTGTTTTAATCGAAGATTTTCCTTTTGAATGGCTTCTATATCAGCCAAAGTTAATTCCTGTTCACATTCAATTGGAGAGAGTTGCTTAATCCATTTATAAATTGTTACTTCTGAAACACCATATTCGCTAGAGAGTTGACTGACTGGAGTGCCTGAGCGATAAAGCTCAACTACTGTTTGTTTAAATTCTTGATTATACCGCTTTTGACTCATGATTCGGACACAACCTTTCGTTAGTTTAATATTAATGACTTAACCAAGTTGTGTCCATAAATCTATACTACATCTATTTTATAGTTTATATATATAATCGGATTAAGCCCTTGTAAACGAACCTCTTTTTTCCACGAATCTAATTTATTCTTTAACATAAACATATTTAATTTGCTTAAATTCGGCTGTCCATTTTTATTAAGAGGAAGCGATTTTCTTTCTAAAACCAACCAAATGGCTACATTCTTAATTACAGGTAAATTCTTTAAAGTATTGTGTTTATACATTTTTAAAGAACTTATAGATTGATCTACAGCATAGCATAATATTGAAGAAGAATTCCCTATCTTTACTGCGTACATAGTTTCATCTTTGTATAAATCCATTAGTTCTATTTGTGACCCACCGTAACTATTTGTAACCCTATCATAATTTTCAAAACCGTCTCTTATTCTTAAAAGATTATAAACTCTTTCTTTGTAATACTTCTTCTTTAATTTTTCAATTATTTTCAAATCGTCTAGACCATCAAATTCAGGTGCATCTTTTTCTTTAATAAATCTTTCATTAATATATTCTTGATAAATATCATCATTAAAGTCATACAAAGGATTGTGTATAACATCTATTTCCGCAATAGAATCCTCTAAATACTTTTGGTAATCATCATTAAAGTGATACCATATACCTCTATATAAAACACACCTGTGTTCATCATCTACATAATCTATTAAGTTTCTTATCTTGTCTGTTCTAATAGACTTACCATTGTTAAAGCTCTTCACCTTAATATTAAGAATCTCTTTAGATAGTTCTATATTTTTTTCTTCAGCGAATTTTTTTATCTCATCAAAATTTAGATTTTCAACTTCTTTTCTTTTATTTCCATGCCAGATGTGAGCGTCAAGTGAAATGTTACAGTTTTTGATAAATTATCTTTTACACTTTTGATGATTCGAAAATAGAAGCTCTATGTTTCATACGGTAACTGTCACCATTTATGTGAATAATCTCTGCTCGATGAACGATTCTATCCAATATTGCTGCTGTTATCGCAGGGTCCCCCAATAATTCTCCCCAATCTTTGGGAGCCTTATTGGAGGTTAAAATAATTGAAGATTTATTATATAAGTCATTTATTAAATGGAAAAACAGATTGGCCTCATGCTGATCCATCGCCATAAACATTAAATCATCAATAATTAACAAATTTGCATCACGTATTCTTTTCATTCTTGTCTGCGATTTTCTTGAAATTTCTTCCGTTTTTAGAGTATGAACCAACTCACCCATTGATATAAACATAACCTTATAGCCTTGATGAATTGCTTCTAAACCTAAACCTACGGCCAAATGAGTTTTACCCACTCCAGGCGGTCCCAAAAAAATTATATTGTAAAGTTGCTCTATCCAAGTTAATTCTCGTAATTGATTTAATTGCTTTCTACTTAAAGACTGTTGTTCATCTAAGTTAAATTCATCTAATGTTTTATGACTTGGAAAAGCAGCCCATTTTAATCTTCTTTCGAGTAGCTTTTCTTCTCTTCGTTTTTGTTCATATTCTAAAAGACTATTTAAAAATCCAAGATAAGTTTTGTCATATTTTTCTGCTTCTGTAATTAATTTAGGTAAATATTGTGCTGATTCTGACATGCGTAATGTTTTTAAACGCTCTTGTGCTAAGTCTAACTCACTCATTCGTTTCAGCCTCCAATACAGTTAAGTATTCTTTTAGATCCCTTTGTGGCGTTGTTATATAGAAAATAGATTCAGTTTCTACATCCAATGGTTTAATTGGCACATTACGTTGCTTATCATTTTTTGTAATGTAAACTTGCCGTTGCTGTTCAATATACTTAACCATATCGACAAAATCTGTTGCACTAAAAAGCTTTCGCTGAAAACAAGCTGTTAATGATCTATCTATAACTTCTTGTTGTTCAGCACGCTTAATCGTTCTGAATATCATATGTAATTGATCTCTAACATACCTTGGGTATTTTGTTCGGATTTCTTCTAGATATAACTTGGCTAATTCATAATCCTCAAAATAACTTGCTACGGTTTCTAAAAAAGCATCGATTCCTTTGGAACGATCCCGAGTATGCTGCGTGTCTTGAATTAATTGGCCTTTTCCATTACTAATTTTATGTTTTGCGATTAATAGGCCATTTTCAGATGCATAAATGTACAAGTATCCATCTCTTTCAGAAATATAAACATCCCTTTGTTTGTTATATGTACCGAGAGGTACTGAATAACGATTTGATTTGTATATAATGGTGTTGTCCTGTCTTACTCTTCTTGTTATACTAGAGACAGGTATTAAATATTGGTTAGTTAATTCTTTGGTGATCGGTCTTAGATGTTTCTTTTCTTCCCGAAACACTTCGACCGGTCTTTTTTTCGTCGTATTATGGATTTTATAATTTCCAGTTCGATTTAACCATTTTATGGCATTTTCATTCCAACGATCGATATTTGTAAATATTCGATGTGCTGCAAAATTGCGTTTGATATAGCCAACGACATTTTCAATTCGTCCTTTACTTTCGGGATCACCTTTTCGGCAAACATGTAAATTGAATCTTCGCTCTTGACGATATTGTTCAAACTCCTTTGTTAAAATTAAATCTCCACCATTTTCACTTACCACAATAAGCGAATCTTGGTCGTATACTATTTCATGTGGAATACCTTCAAACCATCGAAATGCATTTTCATGTGCACGAATCACATCCCGTGTCGTGAATGGTCGGTCAAGAAACTCTGCATATTTATAACGTGAATTAGATAGCACGAAAGCGATGAAATACAATTTAACGGTTTTATTTTCAGGTGTTTTTTGACGTGTTTCACCAAAATCAACTTGAATTTGTTTCCCCATCTCCGGATCAGGAATAGCCTCATAATCTCGCATGTTACTACTCTCTTTTGGAATGTTATATTCCTTACGAAGATTTCTTACATAGGACCTAACGGTACTTTCAGACACTTTTAATTCTGGAAATCTCTCTTTCAACCAATCTTCAACTTGAGATGCCTTCATTTCTGGATGTTCCCGGAGCCAAGAAAGTATTAGGTTTTTATAAGGATCAAGTTTTTTCTTTCTAGTTTTAGTAGAATCAATCCATTCAGCCATTTCTTTTGGACTCTTTTCCAAATAGCGATACAGAGTAGGTCTTGATATTCCTAATTTTTTTGCTATAGCAGTTTTAGTAAATCCTTGTTCTAACAATTGACGAATCTGAATATACACTTCAAACTTGTCCACCTTTCCTAAACCTCCATCACCGTTATACTAGTTGTTCTGTATAAAAATATACCAGTGATGGAGATGTTTTTTAATAGAGTTGGTTGGTTTTAAAGGGCGGAATTTCAACCCCTTGCCCTAGGGCAAGGGGTTGAAACAATCTCCCTTCCCCAAATAAGAAGTGTAAAATCTTATTTATCTAAAACTGTTAATTCTATTTTATCGGTTACACCAGAGTTCAATTGTTGTATCTTGATTATTAAATATCTCTGTAACCCCTATAATATCCAGCTCTGAAATTGAGACATTATTATTATTTACATTTTCCTCAAACATTGAATATAAATTATTTTCTAGTCTTTCTTGGAGTTCCTTATCTGTTACATTGTTAAATACTGGAATTTTATAAACTTCTTCTTTATTTAGAACTATTTTGATAAATCTTAATAATTCGCAAATATTCTCTAAGTTCGGGACTTTTAAATCAAATTTTATAGAATTACCAAATTCAACTGTTTCTCCAATTAATTCATTGCTATACTTATCTAAATTCAGCTTTGCCTTTAATTTAGCAAACGATTCTCCACTATCAAACTCTAAGTTCTCATAGTTTATATAGGTACTAATATTTTTATTTCTCTGCATATTAGGTGATAATAGTGTCGTAGTTTTGATCTCTTTATATTCCATTCTTCTAGCAATGTTAAACGCAAAATTTCTATCACAAAATTTATCTACCAGGAAAAAAGCACTCCCAAATGTCACGGAATACATATTACCCTTATTTTCAATTACTAGCACAGCTTTTGGCTGTGTTTTACGCGTTAAAGAAGGTTGATTAAATTCACATAGAATCCAGTTCCAACTAATTTCTTTATCTATTTTTTCTTCAGTTTTATAAAAAGAAAACCTATATTTTTCTCCCTGATTATCTTCTAGTACTTTATTTTCAATAAAAGCAATTTTCTCTTTTAGATTGTCTATAAAGTCTTTATGTTTACTCTCATCAATTTTAAACAAATTAATTTTAGACATTTCTATCCCTCCTAGTAAAAGCCCTTATTCTTACCACCAGGAATAAAAAAGTATGGTTCTTTAAAACCTTTAATATCTAAAATCCAAAACCATATAACTATAAACTTTTTAATAGAGACATTATTCTTTATTCTTTTATATAATAAAATATCCAAATTCTTGATTTGTTTCTCCACTAAAATGTAAGAGACAGATAACGAAAACAATAGAAATACACCTTTTCTCTAATATAATAAAAACATTTAATTGTGAATCTACTGCATTGAAAAAATGTATATTAATATAATAATGAAAATGGCCCTCACAGCCATGAGGGCATTAAAATAGTTACTTTTTTATTAATCTAATAGTGGGTTCCGGTTCATTATAATTTAATGTACCCTTTTCTAAATTACAGAACATTTCAATATATTCTTGTGGCACTGCCATTTCTTGAATAAGTTGTAATTCATTTTTAATATTATTTTCAAGTAACATCAAAACACTCTTTTTTAGTACCACAGGTTTTTGCAAAGGAAATACATCATCCAAAGGTTCTTTTTTTCTCATTTTCTTCATAGAAATTTGCTTTTGTAGTGATGTATACCTACTCTCGTCTATAAGATTTAACTCTTTACACCTATAAATCATGGCACTTATAGAAACGTGCCAATATTTTTTTAGTTCAACAAAGTGCAATAAAGAAGTAGATGTCACTGTCTTTGCGAACGCTTCTGCTGGCAATAAAAACGCAGAGGCAAACCGGTTGGCTTGGTACTCCAAAAGTTTAATTTCTTCTCTACTAAGGATTTCCTGATTGTCTATGTCAGCATGCATTAATATATGTCCTAACTCATGAGCACCATCAAATTGTCTTCTAAATGCAGACTGTTTATCATTTCCAAGAAATATAAACGGTCTACCAGTTCGATGTTGACAGAAAGCATCAACTTTTTGGCTATCCGTGTCTAATGAAAACACCATTATCCCGTTTCGCTCTAATAAGTGGACAATGTTTGTAATTGGATTATCTCCAATTCCCCAATGTTCTCTAACTTTTCTTGCTATTTTTTCTATCAAATTGTTATCCCAGGGAGTATTAAATTCAGATGTATCAGGAAGGTTTAATTCTGGAAATTCAATGTAATCAGTTAGGTAATCATAAATATAACCAGCTAACAATGATTTATTATACTGCATCTCTTTACTCTTTTTAGTAGCTGTAGCATTAGCACGGAAAAATGTATTACCGACGTATTGATCTTTAAATTCCTTATAAAAAAAACTTTTAGGAAACTTTAAAGTGTTAATAATACCCATCATCGTTTCTGACTTAGGGGTATGTTCGCCAAGCTCAAATTGTGAAATAGCTTGCTTGGTAATACCAATCTTATCGGCAAGTTCTTTGATTGTTAGTCCTCTAATTAGTCGTGCTTCACGCAATCGTTTTGGATTGAATTTATGCTCTTTCTTTAAAATCATAATATATTTCTCCTAACTAAAAGCAGTATTTCTAAGATGTTGTTTTTTCTTTTAACTTTAATACAATGTCATCTTCAGTTGATTTTTTCAATGAGGTTTGGATATCTGATAGTTGATAGTTATCAAGTGGTACAATTGTTTTTGTATTTATATTAAGATACTCAGTAATGTTTTCTTTGTAAATCCAATCTTCTTGGTCTGGTCTTAAGGCACCCTCAAAAACTGTATCGCTTTTGCCATCGTAACAGATAATTATACCAAATGGTTGATTTTCAATTCCTAATGGTAGAAATTCTTGGTAAGGAATTTTCTCCCCATAAATTTCTTCTATACTAGCTCCCATTTCTAATAGTCTTTCTACATTAGATAAAGAAAAGTCTCCACGATAATCACTTGGGTTTGGCATATACTTAGTTTTTGACAATTTAGATACCAAAACAAAGATATTTCTAGTAGTATCTTGAACTACTATATATGGGTGAGATCCAGCTCTTTGTGTATACACCTTCATTTGTGTATGTGGGTTCTCCATTATTTGTTTTGCAATATAAGTATTAACTAGATCAGATTGTAAAAATGGAGTATGTTTTTTGGTTATAGTATCTGGAAGTAAAGCAGTTAATTCCTCGTATTTCTGTTTTCCTTCCTTTATCCCTTGCAAAATGATATACCTTTGTTCATCTGTTAGCATACATTTTTCAATTATTGGATTCATTTAACCACCTTCCAAACCATTATCTACCAACAATTATTTACTTTTTTGTTATATATGTCAAGTTGGGTATACAAACTATTAATAATAGTATAGTTTATGGTTTTGGTTATAAATTTTGTCAACTAAAATATAAAACAAATTGATAATATTAATTTGAAAGTAAACTAGTAATAAAAATCACTGGTAAAATTATTCTATAGCTCCTTTATAAGTTGTAACAGTCCAACCCTATAATAAAGATATCTTTGAAAAAGTCGGTACTTGTAAGATAAATAGTAAGCCCGAAATGAAAATAGCGCACCCACTCGGTACGCACGACAAATAACCGTAAAATCATGATTTTTTAAATCAGATTTACGGTTATTTCACTTTTTTACCACATTCGGCCAGAATCATTTTTGACCAAGGCATATATTGATTTAAAATGTCTGGATTTCTATGAATATCTAAGTTTGGTAAATCTGTAAATAATTTTACTAAATAATGATAGAAATCCACACCATTTGCTTTAGCCGTCTCTGCGAGACTTAAACATATTGCATTAGCTTTAGCACCAGCTTCGCTTACGGAAAAAAGCCAATTTTTTCGACCGATTACATTTGGACGAATTGCGTTTTCTGCTGGATTATTATGTATTTCGATTCGACCATCTTTCAGGAATTCTTTTAATCCTTTCACACGGTTAAGCGTGTATTCAGCTGCCTTTGCGAGCGCACTTTTACCGAAGAATGGTGAATCTTCAATCCATTTAATAAACTTATCAACAATCGGTTTTGAAAACTTTTTTCGTTTTTTTCTTCGTTTACTAGGTGACAAACCTTTAAATTGTCTTTCTAGTTGAAACAAACGATCACAGTATTCAACACCGATTCGCCCGTTTTTACTATCAGCTTTTAACCAATATCGACGAACATGGGCCCAACAATTTGCGAAGGTAACTCCTTCAATTTTGTCATATGCTGAGTAACCATCACAGACAATCGTTCCAGAAAAGTCTTTAAGAAAATCTTCAAGAACTGATCGAGCTCGAGATAATGAACTCTGAAACAGAACGATTGTAGGGCCTTGATTGGGCACACTTCGATAGACCCAATTATAAGCATTAGATCGACCAGGCTTTCCATCAGAACGATTGATAATTTTCCCATAAGTCTCATCGACATGTAAAATTGATTTGGATAACATAATACACTTCATTCGTTCATAAATAGGCATAAGCCAATCATATGATGCCCGTATTACCCAATTGGATAGGTTTTTATCGTTGGTGTCCAAACCATAACGTTCCCATTCCTTTACCTGTCGGTAAAGGGGTAAGTATTGTGAAAATTTGTCGTAAATCACTTTGGCTAGCACGCTAGGACCTGCAATACTACGTTGAATGGGAGGTTGTGGAGCTTTACCACGTTTAATTTGCGCCTTTTGAGTTAAATCCCCCTTACAGTTTTTACATTCATAAGCATGTTCAATGTGTTGAACTTTCTTCATTCTTGCAGGAATAAATTCTGCTTCTTCACGTATAACTGTACTGCCTATTTCAGTCATCAGACTTTGGCAACAATCACAAATCGTATTTTCCGGATGATGATGAACAAATTCAATATCGACATTATCATGTAACGAGTCATTTCTTTTTTTATTTTGAGCTCTTCGTACAACAGTATAAGAAATCATCTGTTGGCTTTGTTCTTCTGTGTGCTCAGAATCATTAAAAGACGAATCATCATCTTCTTCAAATAATGACAATTGATTTTCAGGTGCAATATACTTTGATTTCTCTGTTTTTGAGCCATATAAAAGTTTTGTTAAATAGCGAACCTGTTCGGTTAATGCTTCGATTTGTTTTGATAGTTCTTTGTTTTGTTGATTGGAATAAGCTAATTGTTCTTCTAGTAGCCGAATAACTTTCTCATATTGATTATTGTTATTGGAAGAAACATTAACCACAGGATTCACCTCTTTCGTTCAAATAAGTTAGTTCTAGTATATCATTGGAACCTGTTAGGTGAAATAGCAAAAGTTAATTTTTCAAAAAATTAAAATACTCCTTTTTGCGATCGTTTAATCGCCTTTGGTTGTTGGATCGATAACCCTTCAAGTAGCCATCTGAGTTCCTGTTGTGTAAGTTTTCTTACTTCATTTTCATCTTTTGGCCATTGAAGTTTTCCATTATCCAAACGTTTATAAAGCATGGCGAAGCCATCGCCATCAAAATATAAACATTTATAGCGATCTTTACTCCAACCAGAAAATAAAAATATCGAATCGCCGTAGGGATCAAGCTCAAAGGAATCTTGAATTAGAGTAGCTAGTCCATCAATTCCTTTTCTCATATCTGTCTTTCCACAGATAATATAGATATTTTTAACATCTGTAAAATCTTGTTTCATAGATTTTTCAACTCCCTCATTACGGTTTGGATGATGTGCTCATCTACGCCGTTGGCGAAGGAAATTTCAATCTTACCCGATTTGATCGTGCAAGTTGAAGAGGAATTTGAATTAGAGGGATTTTTGAATTCAGGATGTAATGTTACGGGGACAATTGTTAATTTTTGATCTGGCATAAGAAAAGCACCTCCTTTGATTGATATATATACAATCTTACTAAGAGGTGCGAATTATTTATATGCGTTATTTGAATACGGGTTTACGATAAATAAAAGATAAAGACAGTTTAAATTTGATTAATAATTTTGACTGTTTATAGTCTGTTACTTCGAAAAATCTTGTGTAAAAAATGTGTAAAAAGCTATAAAAAACTGCTTTTTTCTGCGATTTTTACCCAAAAACAAAAACACGCCCAAACGATTGATACATCTACGTTTGGGCATGTTTTCCAATTTTCTAGTAGAACTCTATTTTTACCTAATAACGTCCCAGGAGAACGTGTATGTAGTGTTGACCTTAATATTACAAGGAGTTAATGCGAACAAGTGTAAATATGATTTATAACGTGAGATTAATATTATTATTTTTTATTTTCACTATTTAGCATTTCTAATTGGAAATAAAGACTATCTAATAATTCACCACTTAAATATCTTTGAATATTAATTAAAGTTTTTTCTAAGACAGCAATTTCAAAAATTGCATTTAAATCTTCCTCATCTTTTAAATACTGTGCTTTTTTTATTTCTAATAATCTTTCTATAATTTCTTTAAAACCAGTTAATGACTTTTCATCAGTGTATTTTAATTCTCTATTTAATTCCTTGTTTGATAATTCATCCTTATACGTTTTCATATTTTTTGATTGAATTTCTTCTGCAGCATCATACTTTCTTTGAAATGGACCAAATCTAAATTTATTTCTCCAATATATAAACGTATTTTTAGGAACTCCAAGGATATCAGCTCCTTCTGATGCTATAACATCATCAATAACGCACAATTTATACATTATTGACTTTAAATCTTTTCCAAATTTGTCCTCTACCATTCTCTGATATTCTTTGTGATCCACTTTTTCTCCCCCTAATCTTTTTATACTCTAATTCTAACAAATAATCCTATTTCCCAAAAAGATATTATTGTGGGCTAACCACTTAATCAGATATACGATATATTCGGACCTACTAAAACGATAGAATCAAACCGTGTAATCAAAATGGACAAAGATACAATGAAAGCATTCAAAAAGCTTTTCGAAAAACTTCCAAACAACATTCACAGATTAATATTTTTTTCGCCTTTTACAAAATATAAGGTGGTAAAAAACAATTACGCAAATTATGTTTTGAAACAATTTTTAGCTGAACTCAATATAGAACCTATAACGATTCACGGATTACGACACACCCATGCTAGTATTCTTTTATATGAAGGTGTAAATGTTTCTTACGTTTCTAGTCGGTTAGGGCATGGTGAGATTGAAACAACGTTTAATAACTATATTCATGTCATTAAGGAACTGGAAGAAAGAGATCAGATTAAACCTGCGGACATATTTGAAAAGATGCTCGAATAATTTTACTCGACATGAAATAGTCATAATAAATAACTGTTTTATGCACTTTTTAAGACCAAGGGCCGAGTATATTTAATATAACTTATATGCTGAGCTCTCTTTTTAGATGTAGTATAGATTTATGGACACAACTTGGTTAAGTCATTAATATTAAACTAACGAAAGGTTGTGTCCGAATCATGAGTCAAAAACGGTATAATCAAGAATTTAAACAAACAGTAGTTGAGCTTTATCGCTCAGGCACTCCAGTGAGTCAACTCTCTAGCGAATATGGTGTTTCAGAAAATGTATTAAATCAAGATTTCACTACAACAACAATCAACGAAAAATGGGTAGCTGATATTACATATGTCCATACGCTTCGTGATGGTTAGTGTTATCTAGCGTCCGTTCTTGATTTAAATACAAAAAAAGTGGTCGGATATAAATTCTCTCGTAGCATGACAACAGAAATTGTGCTGGAAGCACTTCATAATGCGATTCAAGATCAAAAGCCCGATCCTGGTCTTATCGTGCATACAGATTTAGGAACACAATATACAAGTGAAGCCTTTCAAAAACTACTAAAAAAACATGAAATGGTTCCGTCATTTAGTCGAAAAGGATGTCCATATGACAACGCTTGTATTGAATCTTTTCATGCCATATTGAAAAAAGAAGAAGTGTATCTAACCAAATACGAAAGCTTTGAGACAGCGAGAATTGCGTTATTTCAATTCATCGAAGGTTGGTATAATCGCAAACGAATTCATGGAAGCATTGGTTATTTGACACCGGATGAATACGAAAAAATGTGCCGAATAGCAGCGTAAAACATGGGGTACAGAACCACTTCCCCCTTCACATTTTTTGTGTCCAAAAACTTGACGTAGATCCACCCCTCCTCACAATCGCAAATTAAAAATAGGAACAAGTTAAATTACCCACTAAGATTGACCATAAAACGCCTTAATATATTTCGTAGTATTAGATAACAATTGCTGCTCAATCATAAAAAAGCAAGTGGAGTTTTATTACCACTTGCTTCTAAAGCTTATAAAATTCCCACTAATTAGCTTACTAAGCTTTTTTGTTTCAACCATCATTAATCGATTTTAAATTTACGAACAGTTTGTATTAGTTCCTCTGCCAAACGAGACAACTCCTCTGCGCTTGCAGATACTTCTTTAATGGATGAGTTCGATTGTTCACTAGCTGCAGCTGTTTCCTCAATTCCTGCAGCTGATTGTTCCGTAAGCGCAGCAATTTCTTGTATAGAGCCATTCATTTGTTGTCCTTTTATTGTCAATTCCTCTAATATTTTTGAAATATTTACAATTGTGTTTACTTCTTGACTGATTAAATCACGAATCATGCTGAACTTTTCTTCCGTAAGTTGAATTTTATTTACACCTTGTTCAACTTCTTGATATCCATTATGAAGGGAATCTGCTACACCGGCCGCCTCAGATTGTATGTTACTTACAATATTGGAAATATCAGCAATAGAATTCGCTACTTGCTCAGCTAGTTTTCTTACTTCATCTGCAACTACAGCAAATCCTTTTCCATGTTCACCAGCTCTAGCTGCTTCAATAGCTGCATTTAGGGCAAGTAAATTTGTTTGATCGGCAATATCTTTAATAACGACTACCAATTTAGAAATATCTTGGGATTTTTTGGCTAAGCCTTCAACCTTTTGAACAGTTTCTTTAAAAACATAATTAATTTTTTTCATTTGTTCTGCCGAATCACCCATTAATTGACTGTCTTCTTCCGTAATCTTCAACATATCTTTTGATAATTGTTGAATACCTTCACCATACTCGTTTGCTTCCTCTAAACGATTCGTAAAAATTTCAACATTAGAAGAGATTTCGCTTGTTTTATTTGCCTGCTCCTCTGCACCAGTTGCTAACTCTTCCATCGTTATTGAAATTTGCTCTGTACCTTGGCTAACTTCATTAGAAGATTGGGTCAGTTCCTCGCTATGATGAGAAACTTTTTCTGAAGCATGTAAAATATTAGCGATCATACTTCTCAACATTTCTTGCATTGTCCGCATTGCTTTCGTTAATTGGCCAATTTCATCATTTGACACATCTTCGATTGGTTCGGACAAATTCCCTTTGCTTATATGAATCGCTTTTTCGCCGAGTTTTTTTATTGGACGGATAATCGATTGGATAAGAAAGTAAATCAGTACTCCTCCGACAACGACAAATAATGCAACAACCAACACAGTTCGCATTAAAATTGGATTGGCCGTATCGGTAATCTCAGAATATCGTAATTGACCCCCTATTTTCCAGTTCGTCGTATCATTCGTGACGAAACTCATTATTTTATCTTCTCCATTTTGTTTATAATTGATGACGCCATAACCTTTACCAAACATTTCCTTAAAAAATTCTTCTTTAACTTCACTGCCTCCTTCTAATTCTGGATGGTATATGACTTTTCCTTTATTATCTAATAAAAATGCAAAACCACTTTCACCAATTTTGATCTGTTCAGCTAAACTTTGTAGGTAAGTTAGAGTAATATCAATAGCAACTACCCCGGAATGATCTGGTGTTGTTTGCGATAAGGTCACAACCATATTACCTGTCGTTGCTGAAATATAAGGTTCACTAATAATAACTTCTCCTTTATTAGCCATAGCATTTTTATACCAATGCCGCTTTCTAGGATCATAGTCAGCATCCATTTCAGCATCAGGATACTGGACAAATAAACCCGAAGATGTACCTATATATGTTAGTTCCACCTCTTCAGGAAACACCTGTCCGTAAAAACGAAACATATCCATTAACTCGTTTTGCCGTTCATTTTCATAAAGGTCGGAGGTGACATTTTTGGATAGAAAATTAAGATTCTCAATTCTTGATTCAATCGTTTTCGTTATCGTACTATTTAAAAGTTCTGTACTTTCATTAATTCCATCAATTATTTTTTCTTCAACTGTATCTTTAGCAACAATATATGATGAAGTTCCAATAATAATTGCCGGTAATAATAGAATAATAGAAAATGATAAAATTAATTTTATTTTTAAATTGATCCCATTTTTAAATCGTTTTTTCAACTGAAAATCCCCCTTAACATTTCAATATTCCTTATATCGTTTACACATTGAATGTAGGAACTCATAAAGTTATCCATTAAGTGTCATTACGATATATGAATAGTACGGTTACTGAAAAAGTTATTTCCTTATAACAATCAACACACTTTGCAACTAGATTTTTTCCCTTTAACGATTCTACTTAGCCGATCGTTTATCCTATTCCATATTACCCTAACAAACTACCTACATATCGTATTTTATTACAAAAAATGACAAAAAGCGACTTCTATTCGTCCTTTAAATCTAGTAAAAAAGAATCATTTTTCATCATCGTCATTTTTACCATCTTATAAATCGAACATACTGGAATATAATAGAAACAAAATATTTGAGGAATAGAAATGTCGTCTGTTGCGGTTGCAAAGAAACATAGGGTTGACCCAAAAATAAAAAATGAGCGCAATTCATCTTTATAAATTGCACTCATCTTTCGAATTTAAGCTTTTTCAATTGGTGAAAATTCATGTACCCACACTTTTAACGTAGGTATCCATGGCATACCTGGATGGATCGATAAAATTGACTCCTTATAGGACTCAAAACTCTCATAACCTTCTTTTTTCGCATCTTCATCGGTAATATCCCCGAGGGCTTATTGATACACTTTTTCAATGACAAATTTTTGACCTTCTAGGATCATCACTTCACCAACATCAGCAAATCTTTTCATTCTTCTCGTTGCAGATTTTTTTCCCGAGATCACTTTTTTTAAATCTACCGGAATTGTAATTAACCGTTCAATATTTTCCTTTTCAGAAGGGACATGTTGATTTACCACACATTAGCACCTTGCCTTTCGTTGTATGCAATTAATACTCAAAATGTATTTCAAGGATAACTCTATTGACTATCGACCTATTTGTCTAATCAAGTTAATTTTATCACAAATATGAGCTTGACAATGAATGAGATTTGTATATTGTGTAAGATTTTGAAGTGATTTGATTTTAAGTCATCGATTTGACCTCTTTTTGAAAACAAGAAAAATTGTGCAATTGCTTCACGCGCAATTGCACAGTAATCATTGTAGTAATCATGTATAAACACTATCACATGTTCCTGGTGAAGGTTCATAAAAACAATGAGCTTTATATTGCCCGGTAAAAGGTTGATTATACCATTGTGGTGGACAAGGCCCGTATGGATTAAAATACCAAAGTGCATATTTGGCTGGGTGATCGCGCCAATATTTCAAATTCAGTCTTGCCAATCTTCTTTCTGCTTCCCTTGCTGGTTGATAAAATAAATTCCCTTTTTGTACCGCTTCAAAGGAATAATTTCCACCTTGCACATGGAAAATCACATCCTCTACAGACCTTAATTCATTAAAATCTGTACAATCCGCTACAACACGATTCACTATAACATTACCAACATATAACATCCCTTGCTTTCCTTCGCCTTCAGCTTCAGCTCGCATCATCCTTGCCATTAAATCAACATCTTTACTCCGATATGGGATTCTTGCCATTTTGACACCTCCAAATTGGTTGGAGTTTTCATCGTTATTACATAATTATATTCATCTTTATATACTTGATGTTTGAAGATTGAAAATCGATTGTGATTGCCTCTTTTATAAGTTCTCCTTCATTCTAAATACATTAGATAGTAAAAAGTTGCTAAAGATAGAGTTATATAATATATTTAATTATATAATTGCTAAACTTTTTATTTTTTAAAAAATAAATATAGGCCATCGCCAATAATAATGGTGTCTATTAAGACTTAATAGGGAATCTGGTGAAAATCCAGAACTGTACCCGCAACTGTAAATGCCGACGAAATAATTTTACCCACTGTCTTCGGATGGGAAGGGATTAGAGTAGGATGAAGCATAAGTCAGGAGACCTGCCATTATTATACGTATTATCTTCTTCGGGAGTTGGGAAGATATAACGAGGGGATTCTAATTATTTACAGTAAGGCTAATACTGTTATTTTAATAGTTCTCACGTTATTTAACCCATCTACCTTGATGGGTTTTTTGGTGTCTATATTTTTATATTCCCGAAGCGTTGTTTACGTTTACTTTTTTGGAAAAGGGGATATTTTTTATGACGAAATTATTACCTACAAGTTTTTCAAAAACAATTCAAACAAAGCTTGTCTTACCACCCGATACCAATCATTTGGGTACAATTTTTGGTGGAACTGTCTTAGCTTATATCGATGAAATAGCGGCCATTACAGCAATGAGACACAGTGGAACTGCAGTTGTTACAGCTTCAATAGACACCGTGAATTTCTTATCATCTGCTAGAGTAGGAGATATTTTAATTTTAGAAGGAGTCGTAATTTCAACGGGGACAACATCGATGGAAGTCTATGTAAAAGTAGAATGTCAACATTTAGAAACCGGTGAAAGAACAACAACTACCACCGCTATCCTTACAATGGTCGCTGTTAATGAGGAAGGACGACCAATTCCGGTTTGTGGAATAATTCCAGAAACTGAGGAGGAAAAAAGTCTATATGAAAGTGCTCATGAAAGGAAAAAAAGGAGATTGAAAATTCGTGATTTTACAACAGAAAGTAATTAATTAAGCAAAAGGTTGTTTATTAAAACAAGGTCTATAAGTCATATTTAAAAAATGTGCAGTGATTAAAAAATGTTGAAGCTCGTTGTTATTTCTACATTGTATATACATCTCAGACTAAATGAAAAATAAGCTAGGGAGCCTACTACTAAACTTCAGTAGCTCCCTAGCTTTTTCTCAAGACACTTTATACACATCGCTTGCAAATGCTATGTTTCTCTTTTTTTAAAACAATAAATTATAAATCATCAAACCCATTCAAATCGGTTACCTTTGTATATTGACGATTCCTTTGTTCAAAGAAATCAGTTTTCGTTCCATCAAAGTTATCTACATAAGCCCGAATCCATTTCATTGGATTATGTACATGTTCAGGGTAAATTTCACTCAAGCCAATCATTCGTAACATTTTATTCGCCCTGTATTTAATAAAGCCTTCCATTTCCTCTAAATCTATACCTTCTACACCATTTAATACATAGTGGGACCATTCAATTTCCAAATCTACTGACTTCTGAAAATGTTCATATACCCAATCCGTGAAGGATTTTGTATTGTATTCGGGATTTTCAGCCAAAGTTGACCGAATTAATTCTGAAATATAACGCCCGTGTTCCAATTCATCCCGATTGATGTAACTAATCATCGTAGAGGTTCCAACCATTTTATTTTGCCTTGCCAAATTGTAAAAGAAAGCAAAACCGGAATAGAAGAATAACCCTTCTAAAAGTGTCGAATATACTAATATTTTTATTATATTTTCAATAGTTGGTTCTTCGACAAATTGGTTATATTGATTCATAATCTCCTGATTACGTTTCAGTAAAACCGGATCTTTTCTGCCAATCTCAAAGGCTTCATTCTGTTTATCTAATGGTACGACAGATGATAATATATAAGAATAGCTTTCGTTGTGTACCGCTTCTTGTTGTGCAATAACAGCCAAGATCGATTGTACAGAAGGGTCCGTCGCATATAATGAAGTCAGTAAAATTGTCCTTGTCTGTGAAGAATCCAAAGTGGCCAACAAACTAATTACTTTTAAATATGTTTCTTGTTCCTTATCCGAAAGCATCGGAAATTGCTTCACATCACTCGACATATTTACTTCATCCGACTGCCAAAAATTTGCCAATAGCCTTTTATAAGTTTTATACCAGTGCGGATACGCAATATCATTCCAATTTAAAATCCCACTGGATTTTCCACCAAAAAGCGCAGTTGCTCGGTTTGGATTGATTGGATCTAATGTTTTCACTTTTTCAAGTAAGTACTGTGACATCTTTTATAACTCCTTTAATCCATTTTTTTACTAATTTCTCCTGACTTCCTCTTGGAGATTGTTCAATTTTTAGTGGCTCCCAACGACTGTTATAAAACTTTGCTAATTTCACAGCTGCCAAACAAAACAATTCATCTCCGCCAAATTGGGTTTCACCCGTCCCAAACACCGCAACATTATTAGGTTTATACCCTATTTCCCAAACAAAATCCTTTACTTCTTCAGGGGTAGCTCCCTTTGCCCATGTAAATGTCCCGATAAAAATGACATCATAGTTTTTTGGATCAATCGGAAGATCGACGCCAATACGATGCATGTCAACTTCAAACTTTTCTTCTCGTAGTTCCCTTTCAATGATCTCGGCAACTTCCTTTGTGTTTCCACTGTATGACAAATATGCAATTACAGCATTCAACTTTGACACCACTCACATTCTTCGATATCACTAGAAGTCGAACGAACGTAATAGGTCGTTTTTAACCCTTCCCTCCAGGCTTGAAGATGAAGGTCAAGTAATACAGAAGCCCGAATTGTATTTGGTACGTAAAAATTGAAAGAAATGCTTTGATCAATATGTTTTTGTCGGGCAGCATTTTGTCTAACCGACCATCTTTGGTCCACTATATAGGCAGAGCGACGATAAATATTGTAAGTTCGATGGTTTAAGTCCGGTGCTGTTGTCGGAATACGATAATCTTTTTTCTCTTCCATATAGAAAGGTTTAAAAATCGGATCAATACTTGCCGTAGACCCCGCAATAATTGAAGTTGTTGCATTCGGTGCGATTGCCATAAGGTAGCCATTACGAATACCGTATTTTTGAACATCCTTTTGGAGCTTCATCCAATTTTTATCTGAGTAACCTTTATTGCTAAAATAGGCCCCTGTACTCCATTTACTTCCTTCAAATAATGGATAGCTCCCCTTCTCCTTACTTAGCTCCATGCTACTTTTAATCGTGTAAAACGCTATTTTTTCATAAAGTTCATCAGCATATTGAACAGCGGCCTCTGATTCCCATTCAATATTTTTTAAAGCTAATAAATGATGCCAACCAAATGTACCTAGTCCGATTGCACGATATTTTTTATTCGTTATTTCCGCTTGTTTAATCGGAAGTGTATTAATATCGATTACATTATCAAGCATGCGGACCTGAATTTTTATTAATCGTTCTAATACACCATCTGGTACGGCCCGTCCTAGATTTATTGAACTTAAATTACATACAACAAAATCACCAGTTTTATATTTTTTGACGATTATATTTTCATTTTCTATATATTCCTCTATAAATTCTGTTGGCGATTGATTTTGCGTAATTTCAGTACATAAATTCGTACAATAAATAATCCCTTGATGTGCGTTTACATTTTGCCTATTCACTTCATCACGGTAAAACATAAACGGAGAACCCGTTTCTAACTGGGAGCGCATAATCCGCTTCATAATCTCGATTGCAGGGACTTTCTTTTTAGACGATAGATTGGCATTGATACATTCCTTATACTTTTTACGCCACTGGCCATCGCCCTTCTCTTCATCATAAAAGTCTTCCAAAGAATACCCCATCACTTCTTTTACTTCATTTGGGTCAAATAAATACCAATCTCCACGCTTTTCTACCTGTTCCATAAAATAATCCGGTATACAAACCCCGGTATATATATCGTGTGCACGTAGCCGGTCATCACCATTATTTAATTTTAAATCAAGAAAATCTTCTATATCACGATGCCATACATCTAAATAAACACTGATGGCACCTTTTCTTGTTCCTAGCTGATCAACACTAACAGCTGTATTATTTAATTGCTTTATCCACGGAACAACACCGCTGGACATGCCTTTATAACCTCTTATCGAGCTACCTCTTGCACGAATTTTCCCCATATAAACACCGATGCCGCCACCATTTTTGGAAAGCTGAGCTATATCACTATTACTATCATATATACCTTGTAAACTGTCGTTTACTGTGTCAATAAAACAACTAGATAATTGTCCGTGGGTTTTTCCGGCATTAGCCAGTGTCGGTGTTGCTACCGTCATATACAGATTACTTAATGCCCAATAAGCCTCTTCAACATGTGTCGTTCTTGTTGCCAAACTTTCATCCTGCATTAAGTGCATCGCAATAATCATCCAACGTTCCTGTGGTAACTCGTAAATATTCTTATCATAATCCGTAGCTAAATAACGTGTAGCTAATGTTAAAATTGCTGGATAAGTAAACAATTGATCTCGTTTCGGTTGAATTACTTTACCAAAATGTTCTATTTCTTCACTTGAATATTTTTTTAATAGATTTTCTGTATAAATCCCTTTTTCTGTTAGTAGCTTTATTAACTCATAAAATGAGCCATATTCATTGCTAGATTCATAACTTCTGTTCTCTGCTGCTTTACGATAGAGATTATGTAAATAAATTCTTGCTGCTAGATAAGTCCATTCCGTATTTGCCTCGTCGATGTTTTCAAGGGCGTGCTTGATTAATAATTCTACATTTTTTTCATCCAGGTGGTTTGTAACCCCAGCGTTCATAATTTTTTGCTTATATTCTTCAATTTGGAGATTTAGACCAACAGAAATACGATCGATAAACGTCATCATCTGCTCTTGGCTAACATCATGAATTGTTTGCATTTGCATTCCTCCTCTAATAATCAACAAAAAACCGTCTATTCTCGGGGAATAGACGGCAAAAAACGACAGAAAAAGTGTATAATCGTGACTTGTTATGTAAAAAAATGGTCATTTTACAAATTAAAGCCAAGTCACTGTTTGCAGCACACTTATAGTTTTCCTATCGTTTCTGCTTCTTTACACCCCGAAGAATAGAAACTTCAAGTTATGGCAGGTCTCCTGGCTCGTGCTTCACCCTACTATAGCCCTTCCCATATCGTCACCTTTCAGTAAGCAAGCGATACAGTGGATTGCTAGTTCGTCCACACTTACAGTTGCGGGGGCAGCTTCAGATTCTCACTGAATTCCCTATTAAAGTATTAAAATACCACCATAACCTTAAGTACTATATTTTGTGTTATTCGATTTTTTATTGTCAATATATAGGATATACTATCATATAAAAATGTTACTTGCAATCCAATCTAAAAAATTTTTATACAGAGGTGTAGAGGTTTTTACACTGATTCTTTGTCCATCACCCCCCCTGTTAGTTTAAGCCTTCAACAATTTAATAGTGATGATTAATGAAAGTTAAGGATGTTCTGTAAGTGTACAGAGCGTTTTTTAATTCCCAAGTAGTTTGATGAAATTTAGTGAGATTATATCGATTCACTTGTGTTAAAATGAAATTGCAAATATTGGAAATTTTAAATCTTTCAATTCATAAAGCTAAAAGGATTAGTTAAATATGTTGCTTACTAAGGGTGATGATTATGTCAGACTTAATGGAGTTAATTCTTATATTTAGTCCTATATATGCTATCCTCATTTGGACGTATTTTTATCCAAAAGAAAGTATGTTATTAGGGGGGAGATGGAAGTATAAAGAGGAACCTGAAATATCCGAGAGAGCAATAAAATTAACCAAAATTTACTCTGTAATTAGCATTATCATCATTACGATATCACTAATTATCTTTTATAATTTTTATTACAAGTAACAGGGGATTAAATAAGATAATACCAATGCTTAGAGTTTAAAAATAACTCTAAGTTTTTTTATTCGTGTAATTGTATAGTGTCCGTCTATATTTTTTACAAGCATAGATTTTTACACCAAGCAAGAATTTTTCGGCTAAATAACGACCTACAGTTCCAAAACCATTTTCTCCAAAAAACTGAAATAGATTTGTTTCGCGCGCGTATTCAACATCATCTATCATCTTCTCTGGGGTAGTCTCTGAAGTAGTCTTTGGTATTGTTCTGTGATTACTGTATGGTCGAGCTGGTTCTGGAATATTATCCGAGTGAGTTTCAATTACTGTCGAGTGATTGTCGTAAGTATTGTCCAAGTGTAAATCTTGTTCATTCGAGCTGGTTTCTATTGTTTGTCGTGTTGATTCATCTGTTCCTTCCACCGATTGTTCAGCCATTTCTACATTTTGTGGACAACAATCATCTTGACAAGGTTCAATTAACATTTTTTATTGTTCACACTTTCACATACCTGTTCAACCGCTTCGTAATTAATCCGATACCATTTTGTTTTATCCATTTTTAGTCGATTAATATCCCCTGTGACAATTAATTTCTTTTTCTCTAATTCTCGAACAATCCGACGAATTTGATTTACGGATAAAAGCGGCAACTGTTTATGCCAATCTTCATATGTATTGTACACCCATTTATAGCCTTCATGAACATTTTCACTTTGCTGCAGCCAATAATGAAGTTGTTGTAAAAACATCGCCTCATGCAAACCAATCTTCTCCGCTAGTTTAATCGAAACTGGAATTACAAACTCATTCATTAATAAACGACTCATTTTGCTCCCCCCCAACAGAATTTAAATACCTCTCAATTGTGTTATGAGGTTTTCTGGGAATAAGGGTTAATCTATTTTCTGTTGCATGAAAAAAAGGAGTCCTGAATCGGATTCCTTCATATATAGAACTTGATCGAAGCAAAAAAAGAAGATTATCCATAAGTCTTATTAACTTATGAGCGACACTTTAGATTTATTAACGCTATACCGTAGTAAATCGTTTTGATTCTTTCATTTCAGTAGCACTAGATATTTGATTAATTATTTCTTTAATATCTT
>NZ_JAACYS010000057.1 GCF_009996845.1 Pallidibacillus pasinlerensis
AATTTTTATAAACTCACTTTTTGTAATTAGCGCATTAAATTATTATAATAATAAAAATTATGATAATATATTATATAAATTTTAAGAAAGGTGAGAATGATGAGTCTTGAAAGTGTAAAAGAACATTTAGAAAAATGGGGTCGTGACAAAGATATAATGGTCTTTGAAAAATCAAGTGCAACGGTTGAAGAAGCAGCTGCAACAATTGGTGCTGGACCAGAACGGATTGCAAAAACCCTCTCCTTCCGAGGTGAAGGTGATAAAGCAATTCTTGTTGTTACTGCTGGAGATGCGAAAATCGATAATAAAAAGTTTCGCCATACATTCGGTTTTAAAGCCCGGATGCTAAGTGCAGATGAAGTTGTGGAACAAACAGGTCATGTCATTGGTGGCGTATGTCCATTTGGTTTAGCTAATGACTTAGATGTTTACTTGGATGTTTCGCTAAAACGTTTTGAAACGGTATTTCCAGCTTGCGGTAGTATTAATTCAGCAATTGAGGTTACCTGTGATGAATTAGAAGAATATTCAGGAGCAAAAGAATGGATTGATGTTTGTAAAGCTTGGGAAGAAACTGCAACTCCGAAATCCGTAGAAGAAGTTAAAAACTAATTACAGAAAATGGCCACATGCATTTAGCATTTGCCATTTCGCATTTTTAAGCTCCTTCAACAGCATTCTTAAAAATATCATAAGATCTTTTTTGTTTTTCCTTATCAAAAATGTATGTAACAGCCATTAGTTCATCTACATTATACTTTTGTTGGAATTGCAAGAATTGTTCACGAATGGATTTTTTACTACCTAGGAATGTAACACGTATGGATGCAGAAACCATTGCTTTTTCTTCTTCTGTCCAAATTCCATCCATATTATCTACGGGAGCTTGTAGTGGTAGTTTTGTACCACGTACAACATTTAGGAAAAATTGTTGTAAAGAAGTATACTCTTTTCGTGCTTCCTCATCTGTTTCCGCAGCAATTACATTTAAACAAACAATCATATAAGGCTCATCTAAGTACTCCGATGGTTGGAAATTGTTACGATAAATTTCAATCGCTTGATCCATTTGTTGAGGTGCAAAATGGGATGCAAAGGCATATGGCAAACCAAGACTTGCTGCTAGTTTCGCTGAATCCGTGGATGAACCGAGTATATAAATAGGTACGTTTGTGCCTACACCTGGAAAAGCTTGCACATACCCTTGTTTTTCTTCTGGACCAAAATATTGCAATATAGCTTTAACATCGTTTGGAAATGTGTAGACCGAATCATGTTTATTTCTTCTAAGCGCCGTTGCAGTTAGCATATCTGTCCCTGGAGCTCTGCCTAAGCCTAAATCAACCCGATTAGGATACAATGTTTCCATCGTTCCGAATTGCTCTGCAACGACTAATGGTGAGTGGTTCGGTAACATAATGCCTCCAGCACCAACCCGAATTTTTTCTGTGTTTTCCAACGTATGTTTAATTAAAATCGCCGTCGCTGAACTGGCAAGTGATGGTGTATTGTGATGTTCTGCAATCCAGTAGCGAGTATACCCCATTTGTTCTGCCGCTTGAGCTAAATCGATCATCGCATCAATTGCTTCTTTTGGTCCTTCTCCTGTTCTTAATGGTACTAAGTTTAATACCGATAACGGAATATTCGTTTTCACCATATTTATTACCTTCCTTTATTTATCTTTTTAAATGATCAGCTAAACATAGAAAGAGAATGATTAAGCCAGCGAAGTATGTCATTATAAACTTCATCTTTATTAATTTCATTCAACATTTCATGCCTTCCTTCCTCGTAAAGAATGGCTTCGATATTTTTCAGCCCATTTTCTTTATATTGGTTAATCGCTTGTTTCACACCCTTCGCATATGCACCGACAGGGTCCTTATCACCACTTATAAAAAGTATCGGCAAATCTTTACGAATCTGTTGAATGTCTTCATCTTTATGAATCATCTGGAGACCCGTTAATAAATCGTAAAAAAAGCTCGCTGAACAAATAAAGCCACAATACGGATCTTTTAAATAATTTTCTACAACTTCTTCGTCTCTTGATAACCAAGAAAATTTATTTTTAACATTTTCAAAACCTTTATTATAGGAACCAAAGATTACTCTATTCATGAGATGACTCGGTTTTTTCGGTCCATACTTTTTTATTTCCCATTTTGCTAATGCTTTTCCTAATTTTGCAGCAACACCTGGATTTCCTGCAGTTCCTGATAATATAACACCGAATATTTCTGATGAATATTTTTGAATGAATCTTCTCGTAATAAAGGAGCCAAGACTATGACCAAAAATAAAGAGTGGTAATGTTGGATGTTGTTCTTTTATATGCTGAGTAACTTGATAAACATCGGATACAACACGGTCAAAACCATCTTTTTCAGCAAAGTAGCCAAAAATACCAGCTTTTTCAGCAGTTTTCCCATGACCACGATGGTCTTCACCATATACGATAAAACCATGACTTAAAAGAAATTGTGCAAAATCATTATATCGTTCAATATGTTCAGCCATCCCGTGCACGATTTGTACCACACCACGAGGTTCTATGTTTTTGTTATGCCAACAACGAACATAAATTTCTAATCCATCGTCCATTGTTAACCAGAAGGAAGTTTTCTGAGTTTTCAAAAGTCCATCACCTTTTTTCTATATATTGAAAAGACCTTCTGTTAAGGAAGGTCCGTCAAGACAAATGATTAGTCTCACTAATTTACATATTAATCTTTAACTGCATATTCGCCTTTAAAATTTCTTCGTCTGTATATAATTTATATCCTGTAGGATTCACGAAATTAATATAAAGTCTTTCAGGTAAAATTTCTTTCGTAGATTTGGATAAAAGAAATGAAATTCCATTTGCTAAAATCTTTAAATCAGAATCTTTTTGCTGATCTTTAATTAAAGTATAATCAACAAATAATGAACAACTTTGTTCTTGTTCTGTTGCAATACGGATTCCTTCATTTTCTTTAAAACTTATTTTTGACAATTGATTTATAGCATCTTCACGTAAGATAATTTCCATGCTGAAGCCACCTTTATTGTAATTAGGTTTATTTTATCCTACTTTCATTCTTCTGTAAAAAAATATGACTTCCTTTTGCCTAAAAAGGTTAGAAAAAGTGTGTTCTTTTAAACACGCACAATTAGTTATTAATATATTTTTCAAAAACATAAGCGAAATCTTTTTCGTTATACTTTTCATATGATTCAGTTAACCATCTGGAGCTAAATTCTGTCAATTGTTTGAATTGCTCCACTACTTGACTTTCCTCTATTTTTGATCCGGCAAACACAGATACGGCTTTTTCTAAAGCTGTATTTGACATTGATAAATAATTTTGATTTTCGACGACTTTTTCTGATATAAACACAAGGGCTTTATATAAATCTTTTAATTTTTCTATTTCGTTTCTATGTACATCAATGCTAAAACTTTCATTACCTAAGTTAAATTTTATTTCAATATCCATATCAATTCGACCGGCAGTCTCTAACAATACGTTTGAAATCGGATAAAAAGCATATGGATATCTTTTCATTGTTCTTTTAGTCGATGTTGCTGCTTCCCCATCAACATGAATTAATGCTAAATTTGTAAAACAGTATTCATCAGCCTTTGTTTTAATTAAAAAGTAGATTTTTTCATCGTCTTCATGTCTTACATAATCATCGGAATCAGTTTTATCATAATCCTTTGGATCAATAATTCTACCAATATCTGATAAACCTAAAGCATCAGAAGCAATCTTTTTTAACATATAAAGCCACTCCTTCTTATTTATATTGAAAAGTTATACAAAATAGTCTTATTTAATAGAAAAGGGCTATCACAAAATGAAAAGCCCTCTCATAGATGTTTTATTTTATTGTTGCTGGACTTATTTCTTTACTATGCATTGAAATATAAGCAGTAATTAAGGATAGGAAGATTAAAATCGCACCAATAAATGCATTATAAACAATCGGTACTATATTAATAATAATTCCGCCAAAGAATGAACCTGCTGCAACACCGAGATGCAAAGCGGTATTATTTAAACTTTGTAAAATAGAGGCGGTTTTTGGAGAAGTTTCAATTAAATAACTTTGCATCGCAGGAGATATAGCCCAACTTAATATTCCCCATACGATCGAAACAATAATAAACAATGGCACGAGATTTGTCGTAAAAGGAATGATAATAAAAGTAAAAATAAACAAGACTAGACTAATTGAAATGGTTTTTCGAGAACCGAAATTATCGGCAAGTGCTCCTCCGATTCCTCCCCCACTAACTGCTGAAAGACCAAAAATAAAATAAATTAAACTTACCATTGTTGCATTTAAAGCCATCGTTTCTTCTAAAAATGGTTTTAAATAAGCATATAAAGCGGTATGACCTGACATATATAAAAATGTTGTAAGTAATGCAAAGGTAACTTTTGAATTCGTTAAACTTGCGATTTGGGTTCGTAAAGGCACAGCTTTCATCGGTTCTACCCGGTTCATCCATAAATGGACACCAATAATTGAGATTACCGTTAAAATTGCTACCATGACAAATGGCGCACGCCAACCAAAGTTATTTCCTAAAACTAAACCTATTGGTATACCAAGTACTAGGGATCCGGAAACCCCCATAGAAATTATGCCAATTGCTCTTCCTTTATATTGTTTCTCAACCATGGCAGGTGCCATTACTAAGCAGAGAATCGTAAGTAGTGCTCCGCTTAATGCTGTTACAACTCGACCTAAGAAGACAATTGCATAATTCGGACTAAAAATCGTGATAATATTACCTAGTAAAAAGATCCATAAACAAATAATCATCAAACGTTTTCGTTCAACTTTTTCTGTTGCAACGAGTAATACAGGAGACATTAATGCAAAAATTAAAGCAAACACGGTAATTAACCAACCAGCCTGCCCTAGACTAACATTTAAATCTTCAGCAATTAAATCTAATATTCCACTAATAATTAATTCAACTATACCAACAATAAATGCGATAACCATCAAAAAGTAAACTCTTTTATTCATAATGTAAATCCCTTCTATTTTTCACAACTTTACAAAATGTTATATTTATATCGTACATAACAATATAACGTATTACGATTAATTATCTGTGATTATTTTTTGTCTAATTTTTAAACTTTAATATTTATGTTAAACAACAACTTATTTATTTTAACATGTGTCGCTTTACATGTTAAAGTATTTTGATTTATACTTATTAAAGGTCAGATTTGGTCAAGGAGTGATAATATGGATCCTAATCGTATGACAGAGCGTTTGCAACACGCAATTTTATCCGCCCAATCCCTTGCAACTCGTGAAAATCATCAAGAAATAGATGAAGTACATATGTATTTAGCAATTTTAGAAGATGAGCAAAACCTCGTATCTTCTATATTAGAAAAATTAGACATCGATCCAGAAAAGTTTATACAAAAATTAACTGAGACATTAAATAAGAAACCAAAAGTGACAGGTAGTGGCGTTGAACAAGGCAAGATTTACATTACCCAGCAACTGCAGCAAATTTTAGCTGAAGCAGAAAACTTTATGCGTAACTTCCAAGATGAATATTTGTCTATAGAACATATCTTGTCTGCTTCCGTTAAACTTAATTCAGACATCGGCAAAATCCTTAATAACCTAGGTGTAACAAATGAGAATTTATTAAAGGCAATTAAAGAAATTAGGGGGAATCAACGCGTGACATCACGAAATCCAGAAAGCACCTACAATGCACTAGAGAAATATGGTCGCGACTTAGTAGCTGAAGTACGTGCTGGCAAAGTTGACCCAGTTATTGGTCGTGACAGTGAAATTCGGCAAGTCATTCGAATTTTATCCCGAAAAACAAAAAATAATCCTGTTTTAATTGGTGAACCAGGAGTCGGAAAAACAGCTATTGTCGAAGGTCTTGCTCAACGAATTGTTCGTAAAGACGTACCTGAAGGATTGAAGGAGAAAACAATCTTCGCATTAGACATGAGTGCCTTAGTTGCTGGAGCAAAATTCCGTGGCGAATTTGAAGAGCGTCTGAAGGCCGTATTAAATGAAGTAAAGAAAAGCGATGGAAAAATTATTCTTTTTATTGATGAATTACATACGATTGTTGGTGCCGGAAAAACAGATGGCGCAATGGATGCAGGGAACATGTTAAAACCGATGTTAGCTCGAGGTGAACTCCGGTGCATAGGTGCAACAACATTAGATGAACATCGGCAATACATTGAAAAAGATCCAGCCTTAGAACGCCGTTTCCAACCGGTTTTAATACAAGAACCGAATGTTGAAGATACAATTTCTATTTTACGAGGCATTAAAGAGCGGTATGAAATTCATCACGGTGTTAAAATTCATGACCGTGCTTTAGTTGCGGCGGCTACCCTTTCAGACCGGTATATTACCGATCGTTTCTTACCTGATAAGGCTATCGATTTAATGGATGAGGCTTGTGCAACTATTCGTACCGAAATTGATTCTATGCCTCAAGAACTTGATGAAGTGAATCGGAAAGTAATGCAATTAGAAATTGAAGAAGCTGCATTATCAAAAGAAGTAGATCCTATTAGTCAAAACAGATTAGAGACTTTAAGAAAAGAACTTGCCGAATTACGTGATCAATTAAATGAAATGAAAGCGAAATGGCAAGTTGAAAAAGAAGCAATACAAAAAGTTCAAGAAAAAAGAGAGCAACTTGAACAATTACGTAGAGAATTGGAAAATGCTGAGAATGAATATGATTTGAATAAGGCAGCTGAACTAAGACACGGAAAAATTCCTGCCCTTGAAAAAGAATTAAAAGAATTAGAAGAAAAAGTTGAAGAAAATAAAGAAAACCGTTTACTCCGTGAAGAAGTTACTGAAGAAGAAATTGCTGAAATTGTAGCTCGCTGGACAGGTGTACCTGTTACACGACTAGTTGAAAGTGAACGTGAAAAATTACTTCGTTTAGAAAGTATGTTAGAAGAACGTGTGATTGGACAAAGTGAGGCGGTAACCCTAGTTTCAGATGCCATTTTACGGGCTCGTGCAGGTATTAAAGATCCGAACAGGCCAATTGGTTCCTTTTTATTCCTTGGCCCAACTGGTGTTGGTAAAACAGAGTTAGCGAAAGCCTTGGCGGAAAACTTATTTGATAGTGAAGATCATATTGTTCGTCTCGATATGTCTGAATATATGGAAAAACATGCGGTGTCTCGTTTAATCGGTGCTCCTCCTGGATATATCGGTTATGAAGAAGGTGGACAATTAACGGAAGCAGTACGGAGAAATCCATATTCCGTCATTTTATTTGATGAAGTGGAAAAAGCCCACCCTGAAGTATTTAATATTCTACTGCAAATGTTAGATGATGGACGAATAACTGATTCACAAGGTCGTACCGTTAATTTTAAGAACACCGTTATTATAATGACATCTAATATCGGTTCCCATTATTTACTTGAAAAACAAAACGATTCTAACTCTGATGAAATCAGCTCTGAAGCACGTGAATTAGTAATGTCTGAATTGCAAGCTCATTTTCGTCCAGAGTTTTTGAACCGAATTGATGAAATCATTTTATTTAAGCCATTAACAATTGAAAATATTAAAGGCATTGTTATGAAGTTTTTAAAAGATTTACAAATGCGTTTAGCAGAAAAGGAAATAATGATTTCCCTTACTGATGAAGCTCAAACATATATTGCTGAAAATGGCTTTGATCCAATTTATGGTGCAAGACCGCTCCGAAGATATATTCAAAAACATATTGAAACAGCACTCGCTAAAAAGATTATTGCAGCTGAAATACAAGCACGGCAAACGGTAGAAATTGATATTGAAAATAATCAATTAAAAATAAATATCGTGTAAAAAATATAAGACTGTTCCGATGGAATACTATAATAAAATATTTAGCATTCGAATCGGAACAGTCTTTTTATACAATAAACGGTTGAATTACTTATTTACTCCTATTTTAATACCGATAATTTAAAAATTAAGAATCTAGAGTATTTGAGTTTGTTTTTATAATTTTTTGTGCAGCTTGAAAATAAATATTGTAATCGTTTTGAGTAAATAAAGTCAGAACTACATCGCCAAAAATATTTGTTTGTAAAAAGTTAACTATTGATTCGATTGCAATTTCTGAAGCTAAATCGATTGGAAAGCGATATACACCTGTAGAGATTGACGGAAAAGAAATGCTATTAAGGTTATACGATTTTGCTAAATTTAAAGAGTTTATGTAACAATTCGCTAATAATTTTTTCTTTTCATCAATTCCTTCACCCGTCCAAATCGGACCTACTGTATGTATTACATATTTTGCGGGTAAACGATATCCTTTCGTAATAACCGCTTCACCAGTAGGTAGATACTCACCCTTTAACTGCTCTTTCCGAATTTGTTTACATTCCTCTAAAAGTTCTGGACCACTTGCTCTATGAATCGCGCCATCAACACCTCCACCACCAAGTAACGAACCGTTCGCTGCATTTACAATTGCATCTGTTGTTTGTTTTGTAATATCACCTACGATTAATTGTAATGAATTATTACCAATACGGATTACCATGTTATCTCCTCCCTGTTTTCCCATTTCTTGATTATCACTTTAATTTAGACTCCATTTTTTTGAAATTTACTATTACTTTAATTATAAATAATAAATCCATTTCAAATATTTATAATGATGAGTTTTCTAATATAGACATTTTTTAAAGACATACTCATAAAATTATATAAAACAAATAGATATTCATTTGAAAACGGGGTTTTATTTTTTATTAAGATTTATTTTTAAAAGGTGGTGATATACCTTTATTTGAAAACACTTACAATAAATCTTCAAAAAATACTTCTAGGAGGGAGAATATGGACAATACAATTTTAGGTGTTTTTGTCCTCTATTTTGTCGTTATTATTTTAATAGCTTACTTAACTAGTAGAAAAGATTTAACACATTCCGATTTCTTACTAGGCGGAAAAAAGCTACCTGGATGGGCCCTAGCCTTTTCAGAACGTGCAACAGGTGAATCTGCTTGGTTGTTATTAGGATTTACTGGCTTTGTGTTCACCACGGGACTTTCTGGAATTTGGGTTGCAATTGGTATTGCGATCGGGATTATATTCGCTTGGGTATTTTTAGCGAGGAAATTTATGAAAGAAGCAGAAAAGGAAAAAGTACTAACATTATCTGATTATCTCGCTTCTAAGTTTAGTCAAAACGCAAACCTTATTCGTTGGCTTTCTACAATATTAATAGCTGGTTTCTTCATGTTTTATATTGGTGCTCAATTTGCCGGTGCAGGTAAATTATTCTTAACTTCCTTTGATATGAATATGACTACAGGAATTATCGTAACTACATTATTAGTAATTACAACCGCATTTTTTGGTGGATTTATATCCGTTGTTTGGACTGATATGCTCCAAAGTGTAATGATGTTATTTACTTTAGTTGTATTACCTATTATTGCCTTTATTTATATTGGAAATAACGATTTATCTTTAAGTGAAGCGCTCGTTAATGCAGGGCCTAATTTCGACTCCCTATTCGGTGGAGCAACAGGATTTGCTATTGGTGTGTTATTTTTCAATAACTTCTCCTGGTTTTTCGGTTATTTAGGTGGGCAACCACAATTAAGTTCACGGTTTATGGCGTTGAAAAATGAAAAAGAAGCAAAACAAGCAAAAATAGTTGGTATCGTTTGGACTTTATTAGCCTATGCTGGGGCATTTGCGATTGGTTTAGCTGCAATTGTCATGTACAAACAAGGAGCATTTGCTGATGTAGAAACAGTACTACCAACGATGATTCTAGATTTAACGCCAGCTTGGTTTGGTGGTTTGTTACTCGCAGGGATAATGGCGACCATCATTACAACTGCCAACTCCCAACTACTTGTTGTAACAAGTTCTGTTAGTGAGGATATTATTCATAAATCACTTGGAAGAAAGTTATCCGATAAACAACTCGTTTTAGTTTCACGGATAACAATTGTGATTGCTGGCTTCCTAGGAATGATCATTGCCCTTACATCTGAATCCCTCGTTTACTTAATCGTTAGTTGGGCATGGGCTGGTATCGGATGTACTCTATCCCCTGCAATTCTTATGACCTTCTTCTGGAAACGGTACTCAAGTATTGGAGTTATTGCAACAATAATTTCAGGGTTTGTCTTTACAGTACTTTGGATTAGTACCCCACTTGATTCAATTATTACATCAAGATTTACAACATTCTTTATCGCTGCAGTCTTTGGAATTGTATTTAGTTTGCTTTTCCCAGACAAAAAACAAACAGAAAAAACAGCTTAAACATATATTTTTTGGGCTGAAACAATACAATTCGGTCCAAATTTTTCAATTAGTTAGTTAACATAACAATATTATTGTTTCGTATAATTTCCCCTTCTCAATTTATTTAACTAAAAATAAACAAAATGTGGTACTCTATAAGAAGATTTAACATATTTGTTTATTTTTAGGAAGGAAATAATAGTATGAAAAATAATCAACAATGGCTTTCTTTAAACTTCTTTTCTTTTTTTATTACTTGGGGAGTATTTCTTCCTTATTGGACAGGCTGGTTAACGTCGGAAAAAAATCTTTCCGTAGCAATGGCAAGTATAGTTGTCGGCGCTGGTATGATGAGTAGATCATTGTCGAACTTATTTTTATATCCCGTTTTTACATTAAAATTTTCTTTAAGTAATGTAATGAAATGGATTTCAATCATCTCAATTCTAATTCTCGTTCTATACATACCATCAGAAACATTTCTTCCATTATTGATTATTACAGTGTTATTTAATGCTGTTTATCCTAACTTTTTACCAGCAATTGAAAGTAGTGCTACAATTTTAGTTGCCACTGAAAAAATTCATTACGGTAAAAGTCGTGCCTACGGATCGATTGGTTACGCAGTTGGACTTTTAATTGTTGGTGCTTTAACAGCTATTTTTACAGATAATGCGATTTTTTGGATTATGTTTATCGGATTAGTTTTCATGACAGTCGCTCTTTACTATAAAACACCTATCGTTATTCAAACAAAACCAAAAGCAACTACTCAAAAGATGGAATTTGAAAGTATAAAAAATCTACTTACTTCAGGTGGGTTTTTAATCGTCCTTATAATTTCAATTTTATTACAAGGTGCACATACCTCTTACTACAATTACGGTTTTATTTATTTACAAGATATTGGGGTCAATAGTTTTTATATCGGTATTATATTAAATCTTGCAATCCTTTTAGAAATTATCTTTTTTGCCATTGCCGACCGCTATTTCTATCAATTGAAAGTTTCAACGATGTATATAATCGCATCCATAGGTTCAACGATCCGATGGATTATCGTCTTCCTGTTTCCGAATGTATTTATATTTATGATTTCACAGGCGCTCCATGTTGTATCCTTTGGAATTGCCCATTATGCATTTATTAAATATATATCGGAAAATTTACAAACAAAACAAATGTCTACTGCACAAGGATTGTATTCAGCCTTTGGAATGAGTTTAATTAATGCTGTTCTTTCATTCGGGACTGGATTTTTATATGAAATATCACCGCAGCTTGCCTTTTTAGGAATGACGATTTGTACAATACCTGCGCTAATCTTAACAATCATTACAATGAAAAAATTTTCATATTAAAAATGGTGGGACCCTTAATTTAAGGTCCCCAATTTTCATAAACTTGAATGATTAAAAGTATGTTATTATCTGTCATTCCTCACAATAATTACATAATTCATAAATCTCTCCATAATCCAGTAAAGCATCGATATCGACACGTTTTAGTTCAAAATTAATATCAACACATTCCAAATACTTAGTTTCTTCCAACAATTAATTCTTATCATTCTTTCAGTAGTAATTGTCGCTTTATCCGGTTATTTTATTTCGTATGTAGTTGCTAAGTTGTTACGTTTTAATAATGAAACGTTAATCGCATGTACTTTTTCAGGTGGTATGAGAAATATTAGTGCTGGTGCCGTAATTGCCATTCATTATTTTCCAGCAACCGTAGTATTACCTGTTATTTGTGGCATGTTTTTCAACAAATATTAGCATCGTTGTATGGGGTAATACTTGATAAAAAACTACAATCGTGAAAAAAACTTTATCTGCTTAGTATATTAAAACAGACTCTCATTTTTGAGAGTCTGTTCTTATCTAATGATGTATTGAATTATTTGATTCCTTCTGTCCATTCTGCAACTTTATCTTCGTTTTCTTCAACCCATTTTGCAGCTGCATCTTCTGGACTTTCACCATCTTGAATCATTACCATAACTTCTTCCATATCTTCCATTGACCAATAGAAATTATCAAGAATTTGGTAAAGTTCTGGCATATCTTCTTCTAAACCTTCGCGAACCATTGTGTTAATAGTTTCTTCTCCACCATAAACACCTTTAGGATCTTCTAAATATTTCAAATCATATTTATTAAATTTCCAGTGTGGAGACCAACCAGTAACAATAATTTCTTCTTCTTTTTCATAAGCTTGTCCTAAAGCAGTTGCCATTGCACCACTTGAAGAAGTTTCAAGTTTCCAATCTCCAAGATTTGGATATTCTTCCAAAGCACGTTCAGTCGCTTGTACAACTCCAGCTCCTGCTTCAATACCTGTGATTGTTTTTCCAGCTTCATCTGATAAATCTTCAATGGAATTTACATCCATATATGCTGGTACAACCATACCGATTTTTGCACCTTCAAGGTTCGGACCTAAATCAATCATTTGGTCTCCATATTCAGCAAATTGCGCTTGGTGAGTTGCCGGTAACCAAGCCGATACCATTGCATCAGCATCTCCTGTAGCTACTGACTTCCACATTACAGCATTATCTAAAGGCGTAATTGAAACATCATACCCTAAATCTTCTAAAACTTTACCAATAACATGTGTAGAAGCAATTTCAGAATCCCACTCTACATAAGCGAGTTCAACTTCTTGTCCTTTACCAATTGTGTCAGCTTTATCTTCACCACCATCGGATGAACATCCTGCTAACAATAACCCTAGTGATAGTCCTGTGGCTATTCCTAATTTCTTCCAGTTGAATTTTACCATTAAGTAAAACTCCTCCTTAAAAATATTTTTATATAAACCTTTCATATTAATGAAAAGAGTTTATCTTAATCTTTTTTTCTATTTGCACCTTGTGTTAAACGATCAATAATTATTGCTAAAATAACAATTCCAATTCCAGCTACGAAACCAGTACCAACATCAGCACGTTGCAATGCCGATAATACATCTCTTCCTAGTCCTGGGGCACCAATCATAGATGCTGTAACTACCATGGATAGAGCTAACATAACAGTTTGGTTAACCCCTGCCATTATTGTTGGTTTTGCCATCGGTAACTCTACTTTAAATAACTTTTGTGCTCCGGTACTTCCGAAAGCATCGGCTGCTTCTACTAATTCTCTAGGAACTTGACGAATACCTAGATTTGTAAAGCGTACAGTCGGTGGAATCGCAAATATTAATGAAGCGAAAACCCCTGGAACCATACCGATACCAAAGAAGGCTACAGCTGGTATTAAGTAAACAAAGGCAGGCATTGTTTGCATAAAGTCTAGTATAGGTTTTATGATTATATTTGCTAAATTACTTTTCGAGATTAAAATCCCAAATGGTATTCCAATGACAATGGATAATATACTAGCAATTAATACTAATGTAACTGTGTACATTAGGTTTTCCCATTGATCCTGATTATAAATTAACCAAAGACCAATTATTGAAAAGATTGCAAGTCCAAATTTTCTACCGCTTACGAAAAATGCCAATATTGCGACAAGCAAAATCATTATAAAAGGAGGTATTGACATAAGGAAATCTTCAGCGAAAAATTCCATGAAGTTTCCAAAATGTGTTGAAATTGGATCAAAAATAAAAGCAAATATTTCAGTAATTTTATCTACAACCTTATCCGTCGCATCAGCAATCGGAATTTCAGGTATAAAGCTCAGTAGTTTATTCATTTTCCATGCTCACCTCACTCTCACCAGCTAGTGCTCCAATTACAGCACCTCGAACGATTACACCACGTAATCTATTGTTTTCCACAACAACGACCGGTACAGGTGAATCATGGACAATTGAGAAAATGTCATTTAACGTTGTATCTTTATCAACTCTACGAACATCGTTTTTAACAATCTCTTTTAAGTTTGTAATTCCTTTTTTCAACGCATCGGAAGCATCTTCTGCTGAAATATAACCTTTAAAGTTTCGTGCATTATCAACCGCAAAGATTAATGAAATACCTGCTTCACGCATTCGCTCTAATGCTACACGTGGACCACTCGTATCAATATTAACTGATTCAGGACGTTTCATAATATGTTGGGCAGTTAATACTTTCGAACGATCAATATCTTCCACGAATCGTTCTACATATTCGTTGGCAGGATTAACAAGAATATCCTCAGGAGTACCAATTTGGACAATTTGTCCATCTTTCATTAAGGCAATTCGATCTCCTAAACGTAGAGCCTCATCCAAATCGTGGGTAATGAAAATAATGGTTTTTTGCATTGTAGATTGTAGATCGAGGAGTTCATCTTGCATGTCTTTACGAATAAGCGGATCCAACGCGGAAAAAGCTTCATCCATCAATAACACTTTCGGGTCGTTTGTTAAAGCACGAGCTAAACCAACACGTTGTTGCATACCACCGGAAAGTTGTCCTGGCTTTTGATGGAGATAATTACCTAAGCCAACTAATTCTAATGCCCGTTTCGCTTTCTCTTCTCTTTCTTCTTTTGCTATATTTTGGACTTCTAAGCCATAAGCAGCGTTTTCTAAAACGGTACGATGAGGAAACAATCCAAATTGTTGAAACACCATACTCATTTTTTCTCTACGTGCTTGACGAAGGGCATTTTTGTCCATTTGAGACAAATCTTCGCCTTCGATTAATATTTTTCCTGATGTAGGTTCAATTAATCGATTTAGTAATCGGACTAAAGTAGATTTCCCACTACCAGAAAGTCCCATAATAACAAATATTTCACCAGGCTTTACTGAAAAAGATGCTTTATTTACACCTACAGTACAACCTGTTTCTTTCAGGATTTCATCTTTTGACGCTCCTTCATTTAATAGCTTCATAGCTTGTTTTACATTTTTACCAAATATTTTGGTTAAGTTTTCAACTTCTATAATTGGCAAAATTTCCACCTCTCTTAATTTCCAACAGCATAAGATCCAATGATTTCTAAACCATTAAAAGTATTGGGTCGTTTTTTGTTACTAGTTAACTATACATTAATATTTAGTTTTGTACAAACGTTATTTTTCGTTTATATTTTATGTACAGTTTTTTCTGTACAAAATAAACAACTGAATTCTTTCATATTCTCCAATATCCTTTAAAATCCTCCTAAATCTCCCTAAATGCTCTAAATTTAAAAAAACGGCATATTTTACTACCATAACTTTGGGTGGAAATAATATTATTAACATTCTTAAATAGAAAGAGAACAATTACAAATGAAAAAGGGATTAATAGCTGTTTGGGGGAAACAACTATTAATCCCTTCTTTTACTTATCACTATCTTTCGGAACATATTTAAATATTTCACCGGATTCAACTACTCTAATGAATTTCATTAACCATTCATAATAATTTTTTGCATAAATTAATTTTTCAAGATCCTGCATTATTTTCTCTTTTAATTCTTCATCTTCTGTTTCAAAAAGTATCACTTTTAAATGGTCCATCGTTTCAATCGTTTCATCTAAATTCGTTTCCGTTTTTAAACGCCAACGTGTACCAAAATAGGAAGTAAATGATTTATACCAATCTTCTTCTGTTTGATACAGATCTTTTCTTATCCCTTTTTTATGAACGGATTCTACCATTTTTAAATCTGATAGCATACGAACACCGGTTGACATGCTCGTTTTGCTCATCGATAACGCTTGTCCCATTTCATCTAATGTCATCGCATGATTAGAGAAATATAACACACCAAACAAACGACCAACTGACGAAGGTAATCCGTATAAACTCAAATTTCTTCCAATCGTTTGGATGTATTTCTCTAATGTATTTTCGTATTTTTCCCATTTTTGTATGTCTTTTCCTTCTGCCAAGGGAAGTCCCTCCACCTTAAGTTTCTGCAAATAGTTTACCACCTTTTGTCAAATATTGCGAATGAATATTTATTATTTGGTCATTAACTATTTTTCCTCTGTATAATTTTACTTTTGCAAAGAACATAATGAGCTAAAAATCCAACTTTGTAAATAGTATTCTTTTATCATTTTAATAAAAAAACGTTATAATAAATTTAAGACATTTTGTCTTATTGAACTTAAGTAGAAATAATAGGTTGGTGAACATATTGATGAAAAGAAGAGTCGTTATTACAGGCGTTGGCGCAGTGACACCTCTTGGCAACGATTCAGAAACGAGTTGGAAAAAAATATTAGAAGGTGTATCTGGTATTGATGAAATCACTTCTGTAGATAAAGAAGCAATTGATGTAACCATTGCTGCAGAAGTAAAAGATTTTCAGCCGGAAAATTATATTCCTAAAAAAGAAGTAAGAAGAATGGGGCGGTTTACACAGTTTGCAATTGCTGCAAGTAAAATGGCCTTAGCAGATGCTGATCTTGTAATTGGTGAAAATGTTCAAGCGGAACGAGCTGGAGTTTGGATTGGTTCTGGAATTGGAGGACTAGGCGAATATAATGAACAACATCGCAGATTTATGAAAAGAGGCGGTAGATCAGTAAGTCCATTTACGATTCCAATGTTTATACCAGACATGGCTTCCGGATATGTATCAATTATGACTGGTGCAAAAGGAATTAACAATTGTTCAGTTACCGCATGTGCTTCTGGTACAAATTCCATTGGCGATGCATTTCGTACAATACAAAACGGGGTAACAGATGTCATGATTACAGGTGGTACAGAAGCAGCTATTACTGATATGACAATTACCGGTTTTTCTAATATGCGTGCCCTATCAAGAAATGAAGATCCGAAAAAAGCGAGTCGTCCATTCGATAAAAATCGGGATGGCTTTGTGCTTGGTGAAGGTTGTGGAGTTCTTATTTTAGAAGAATTAGAGCATGCGAAAAAACGGAATGCGAAGATTTACGCCGAGTTAGTTGGTTATGGAGCTACAGGTGATGCTTTCCATATTACAGCACCTGCACAAGATGGTGAAGGTGCACAACGAGCAATGCAAGCTGCTCTTGAAGATGCGGGCGTTTCATATGAAGAAGTTGACTACATAAACGCTCATGGAACATCGACATATTACAATGATTTTTATGAAACAACAGCTATTAAAGCGATTTTTAAAGAACATGCTTATAAATTAGCTGTAAGTTCAACAAAATCGATGACGGGGCATTTACTCGGTGGTGCAGGCGGAATCGAAGCGGTTTTTTCTGTCCTTGCAATACGCGATGGTATTATGCCACCTACAATTAATTATGAAACACCTGATGAAAATCTAGATTTAGACTATGTTCCAAATGAAGCTAGAAAAAGAGATTTAAAGGTTGTTTTATCGAATTCGCTTGGCTTCGGTGGTCATAATGCAACTTTAGTTTTCAAAAAATATATTGATTAAAAAATCAAAAAAAAGACCGTCTCTATATTTTCCAAAAATATGAGACATTCTTTCTTTATTATTTAATAAAATACAATGCGATCCAAATTACTGAAATTAGTACTACAGCTATAATTGAAACTTTTTTATTAAATTGTGTTTGCCATTGTTTACAATTTTTAAATCCAAAAATAATTAAAACTAAATTAATAATAATAAGTATTAGTGAGATCATTGCCATCATGTTCGTAAAAATTAAATCTTTGTACATCGTTAAATATAAAATGAATGAAAACACAATGACACAAAAAAGGCTAAAGAAAAAAGTAAATACATCGCGTATATTTCCCATATAAAAAATCCTCTCGTACTTTTTAACAATTCTTTGACATATTTATGAACATTTTTTGAACGATTTTATTATAACATATCTTTTATGATTGATGTTATTATGTATTAATATTTTTTGATCTAACAAGAAATTTACGTTGTGTTATTTAAAAATAATAAGCCTAAAATTCTTTTATAAAGTTAAAAAGAATTTTAGGCTTCATTTTCTTTATTTCTCTATTTACATTTTAACATTTCATTATCTATATAAACATTAAGGAAACTAGCAAATTGAGCTTGAAGTTCGGCGAATTTTATTAACAACCGACTAATACTAACAACACCGGAAAATTTCCCTTTTTTCGTTACAATAACATAATCATATAATTCCTCTTCTTTTTTAATAATTCATTATTTTTCAATAGGCTATTCAGGTTAATAAAGTTAGTAATTAATCTATTTGTCTCTCAAACTATGATCTAATTAAAATCTTCATTAAGTATTCACTTATAATTTCAGCCATTTCTTCAGCACTTTTCTTACCTTCTGTAGAATACCATTGAATAACCCAATTCATTGCACCAATTATTAGATTTCTTACTATTTTCACATCGACTTCGGAGAATATCTTTGCTTGAATCCCTTCTTCGATGAGCTGATCAAAGGAGTTTGCATAATTTTCTTGCAATCCAAATATAATTTCTAATTGTTCACCTTCAAAATAATGTTCTGGTTTCACTTTGAGTCCATAACTAGATCGTTCAGAAATAATAAACACAATATGACTCTTCATAACTTTTTCTAATTTTTCTTTTATAGGGAGATTCATATTAATTATTTCTGTAATCATTTTATTACTTTGTTCCAGGAGCATTTTATAACTTTGATATAGCAAATCTTGTTTATCCTTGAAGTAATAATAAACGGATCCTTTAGTCATAAGTAATTTTGCAGCTATATCTTCCATAGTCGTTGCATGATAACCCTTTTCTGCAATTACTTCGACGGCTGACCTTAAAATATCTGCCTTTTTTTTAGCAGTCTTTTTTTCCCTTAATGACAATTTTATTTCACTCCTATCATATTCCTTTTTCGTAGTTCAGTAAGTTCAATCTATTTTTACGGATGAATCTCTATGTTTATGCTATTCCCTTTATAATGGAAATGTAAAAATTATAATACCTTTTGTAAAAATATTCTAACAATTCCACTTTTAACTTTCAAGTTGATTTTGCTAGTATCTCTATGTTATTCATTGCACAAATTCTACAGTATAAAAAAGAAGTCTAATGAACTAGCGATTATATCGCTCATTAGACCCCTTATGTTTTTTTTAAATATTATTAAAAATTTATAGTAATTCACACTGTTTATAACAACCTAATAATCGGTAATATTCACAGCTTTGACTAATTAAACCTAATGCTCGATTTACACGTGCTTCCTCAATATTACCTTGGAAGTCTACATATAATAAATATTTCCAAAGGCCATACTCTTGAGGTCGAGATTCAATTTTAACCATATTAATATCGTTTTCTGCGAAATGTCTTAATAAATGATACAATGTACCTGCTTTATGTTCCATAGAAAATACAACACTAACTTTATTGCAAGTTTCATTAGCAATTAGATTTCTTGAAATGATAAAGAATCTCGTTGAATTACCAGTTTTATTATTTATATTTTCTTTAATGATTTCCAAATTATAAATTTTTGCAGCCCGTTCACTTGCAATCGCAACTTTTGTCTGATCATTTAATTCAGCAACTAATTTAACACTGTCAGCTGTACTATGGAATGGTGTTAGTGTCCAATGGCGATAATTTCTTAAAAATTCACTAGTTTGTTCGAAACCTTGTGGATGTGAATATACTTCATTAATATCTTCAATCTTTGTACCCTCGACCCCGATTAAATGCTGATTAATTTTTAATACTGTTTCACCATTAATATATAAGCCTTTTCGATTAACTAAATCAAGGACTTGTGAAATTGTCCCTGTTGATGAATTTTCAATCGGTACAACTCCATAATCGATTTCTCCACTTTTAATCGCATCAAATACATCTTCAAACTCTTCGTAATTTTTAGCATCCTTTACATCACCAAAATATTGCAACATCGCTTCTTCTGAGAACGACCCTTGTACGCCATAGTAACCAATTTTTAAGTGGTTAACATTATTAGTTACTGTATTATGAGATAATTTATTTTTCGCGTTATTTTCTCGAACCTTTTTATGTTGGACTTGTTTTGAAATCTCCATTGTATTTAAGAAAAAGCGGGTTAATTCATCCGCATACCCTTTATTAGAAAGATGTTGAATGTTTTTCTTAACGACCTCTTCTTCATGATTTTGTTGTTCTATAGATAAACCGTGATCAATTTTATACTGACAAATATCATTGACAACATTTAGTCTTTCCTCAAATAATTTTGTAAGCTGCCGGTCAATTTCTTCTATTTTTGCGCGGTATTGATCTAAATCACTCATTGTATACTTTCCCCTTTTATCTATAGTTATTTTGGATAATGTAGAAAAAAATAGAACTCATGCTTGAGTCCTTTTCATTTAAATATTCAAATTTTAAAACATTTGATATGAACTCATGGATATGATGTATGCAATTATTTCAAACAAAAATAGCCAGCGTTAAATGGAAAGCCCTGGCAAAAGAAGCTAAAAAAGTTAATTTGATTCAATTCATTTTGCTTGCATACATTTTTCCACATCACAATCACCATTTCCGTAAAAAAATAAAAATAATTCGTATTATTTGGTTACAATAAATTTAAGGGATACTTTAACAATTGTCAACTGTAAATTGATAAAAGATTAAAGTTTGGTTTGATATGCATTTTTTATAAAAGAGCGAATAACTTTATTAAAAGGAACAATATAGTATAATGAATTTAATTGAATAAAAACTAGTTTTCTAGGGTTCAGTATATTAGAGGTCTGGTCCAAGAGAAAACTCACGAATTTCGTTTCGTGACATGGAAGGATAAAAGCCTGGGAGATACTATATATAGTACTTTCTCTTAGGCTATTTTTTTAGGAGGTTTTTTATGAATAAAAATTGGCTGATGGTAATTGTTGCTGCGGCTTTCGAAATCGGTTGGGTTATCGGCTTAGCCCACGCCTATGATTTTTGGACATGGTTCGGAACAGTTATAGGAATCATTATCAGCAATTATTTATTAATTAAAGCGAGTGGTGTTTTACCAGCAGGAACGGTTTACTCTGTATTTGTCGGAATAGGAACTGCTGGGACTGTTATCATTGAAATATTATTTTTTAATGAGCCATTTAAAATATCGAAAATTTTACTGATTGCAACTTTACTATATGGAGTTATTGGCTTAAAAATGGTAACTGACGAAGAAGAAAAACAAGGAGGAAATACATAGTGGCTTGGTTTATTCTAATTATTGCTGGCGGATTTGAAGCATTTAGTGTAGCTATGTTGAACCAAATACAGATTAGTAGGCATAAATGGATCCCTATTACATTATTCAGCCTCGCCTTTGGAACAAGTTTAGTTTTATTATCTATTTCAATGCAATCAATTTCGATGGGTACTGCTTATGCAATTTGGACAGGAATTGGTGTCGTTGGCGGAACACTTATCGGTATGTTTTTGTACGGGGAATCAAAAAATGTGAAACGTATATTTTATATTAGTATCGTATTAGCTAGTGCAATAGGATTAAAACTGGTATCCTGATTTTTCCTGAATTTTAAAATTAACTATAGTATAAGTAACAAACGTTAAGGCTGGCTATGCATTTAAGATTTAGCCACTAAAAGTTTAACCACTACGATATTTTAAAATTAATGTTTAAAAATCATTAGCACTATCTATGAAATCTGTGTTCAAGTATTTATCTAAATCAATATCATTTTTAACTACAGGGTTATCTCCCTCTTTCAATTGTTTTTAGCTTCAAAAACTTTATAACGTTTTCATTTGAAGAGCGCCACCTCCATTCCTAATTTTATAATTTTGAGTTTATTTATTTTTTTTTGATTATTACTAACAATAAGCTTGTTGCTTATAGTGGAACAAACCTGAATTATTCATAGAAAACTTTTGATTACTTTTGAATGCTTATTTATCAAGCGTTTCATCTGAC
>NZ_JAACYS010000058.1 GCF_009996845.1 Pallidibacillus pasinlerensis
AGTAACCTCAAATTAACCTTAAAATCCAGGGGGTGGCAATTTTTTTGCTTGTAAAGCCCTCTATCAAGGTATTTTATAACCTATTTAATATAAAATTTTTGACAATACGTGATAAAAATAGGAGGGGAGGAAATGATGTTTACGATTTATCCGGTTGATCATTACATTTACCAGAGGCATGTGGATAAAGTAATTCAGACGAAAAATAAAAAAACGGTAACAAGGACCAATGCAGTAAGAAAAATAAACGATACGTTAAATTTTCAACAAAATCGTGAAAAAAATCGGTTGGAATTGGAGAAAGGGACAATAATCGATGTGAAGATTTAATTCTATTAGAATTGTATAGTTTAATAAAAATTAATAAAAAAGCAACCGGAATGGAACCGATTGCATTTTTTTGCATATTTTGTTACTTATTCCCGAGTAGAAATGTTTCGTAAACGTTCCAAGCACCATTTTCTAATTCATAGATTAGATGAAAACGATCAACTTCTTCTGTGAAATCTAATTTTAATAGTCTTAGTTGTCCATAAACATCGCTATGTTCACCTTCTGATAATTCTTGCCCAACTGTAATATGAGGAACAAAAGCATATTCAGGAGGATTACCGTATTCTAGTGAATTAATATCGTCATATAATTTTTCAAGCTCTTCTGTAGGATTCACTTTTAAATAGACAACGTTATTAACCGGATGGAATGTACTAATTTTCTTCGCTGTTATAGTAAAAGGTTGATACTTTTGAGCGATTTCTTCTAATTTATTTGAGAAATCATTTAACTGACTCTCTGAAATATCAAATCTAGCTTTTAACGTCATGTGCGGTGGTATTAATGCGTAATATGGATCATATCTTTTTCGATAGGAATTAGCGAAATCTTGTAATTTTTTTGATGGATAAATTACGACACCAACTTTCATGGAAAATACCTCCTTTGCGAATTTAAACTAGAAAAGGTGCCTAATTATGAGAAAGACATGACAAAAGCACGTCTTAAATCCTTTTGCCAATATTTCCACGTATGATTACCCTCGATTTCTTCATAAAAATACTTTGCTTTTGATTCTTTCAACCGTTCGGACAATTTTCGATTTGCAGTTAAAAAGTCTGCAATTTTTCCATCGGTCATTTTCACTTCAGTTTCTTGTTTCCCAATTACATGGTAAATATTTAATAATTCCCAATTAGAAAAATGATCGACATGATTTAATACTTGTTCATCTACTAAAGGAGAATGTAAAATGACTTTTCCAAAAATATCCGGTCTATTAATGGCAGCCATTAATGATGCAGTAGCGGCAAGAGAATCACCTGCTAAAGCTCGTGCTGTCGCGGTTTTTTGTAATGGAAAATTTTCTTCAACATATGGCAAAAATTCATTAACTAAAAATTGAATATATTGCTGATGTTTTTCTCCGTCAGGATGATATTTCCTTCTTCGATCTGGCACCGATTGATACGGAATACCGAAAAAAATAAATGGTTCAATTTGAAAGTTGTTGTTTAATTCATCTAATGTTCTAGCAATTCTTCCTAATTGGAAATAATCTTTACCGTCTTGTGCGATACAAATTGGGTACTCGTTAAATGGTGTATACTCGGGAGGAAGGTAAACTAATATATTAAGTTGTTCTTGGAGATGTTCGCTGTAAATAATAAATTCGTCCACTTTCCCTTTGTTCATCTATTAGCCCCCCGTGTTTGAAAACAATTACAATTCTTATCTTAACATATTGTTTAAAAAAATAGGGAGCAGAAAGCTTTATTAAGGAAAATTTCAAAAAATTTTAATAAACTGTTCATAAGTTTTTAAAGTTAAGCCGGTGTAGTGAATCGTTTCTTTACTGGTTGTACAGCTAATATTTGTTCAATAATAAAGGAGCGAATTTGCCTCTTTTGGTAACAATAGGCAAGAATTTGTTGCTGATTAACTTTTTTAATCAAAATAGTCCGTTGCGAAATTGTTCCTTTTTTAGACTGATAAATAATTTCAACTGGTTTTTTGTCGACAGCACATTTGATTAATAGTCCTTGCAATTTATTTGCCTCCTTTATAACCGAACAGATATTCTTTTTTTCATTATAAACGAACATATATTCTCTATTCAATTATTATTTCATCTTTTAAAAAATAAATTTATTTGTCGTAAAAATAATTATTACTGTAACTTTTTACCAATCATTGTTAAAATCGAAGAATCTGGTGAAAATAATGAAAGACACAAGATATATTTATGTTGAAAAAGAAAGAGGGAAAGTTAATGAATCATTTAAAACCGGGTACGGTTGAAACTTTAACAGTTGCAAGGGAAGTTGATTTCGGATTTTTTTTAACAAACGGTAATGAGGATGTTTTACTACATAAAAGTGAGGCAAAAGGCGAGCTACAACTTGATGAAGATGTCCGTGTGTTTTTATATCAAGATAAGCAAGGGCGACTAGCTGCTACGATGGCTATCCCAGAGGTGCAATTAGGAACATATGGTTGGTGTGAAGTTGTCGAGGTTAAGGAAAGTTTAGGTGTATTCGTAAATATTGGACTTAGTAAAGATATTTTAATTCATGAGGATGATTTACCAAAATTAACAGAAGTATGGCCAGCTGTTGGTGGTCGTTTATTTATTACGCTAAAAACGGATAAAAATGGTCGTCTCCTTGGGAAACTCGCAACGGAAAATATTATGGAAGATTACTTTAAAAAGGCGGATCGGTCAATTTTTAATAAAGATGTAAAAGGGTATGTGTATCGGACATTGTATTCCGGTACGTTCATCATAACAGAAGAAGGCTATCGAGGTTTTATTCATGAAAGTCAACGGGTGAAGGAGCCCCGTTTAGGTGATAAAGTGACAGGAAGAGTTATTGATGTAAAAGAGGACGGCTCTATTAACGTTTCTTTATTAAAAAGAGTTCATGAAAAATTAACGGATGATGCAGAAATGATTTTTGCCTATTTACAAGAACGGGGAGGCAGTATGCCTTATACAGATAAAAGTGCACCGGAAGATATTGAAAAACGCTTTGCAATCAGTAAGGGTGCGTTTAAACGGGCATTAGGCAGACTCATGAAAGAAGGGAAAATTTACCAAGAAGAAGGCTGGACGTATATAAAGAAATAATGGAAAAAAAGAAGGGCTACTTTAAAGGTAGCCCTGTATTATTTTCCATTTTATTTTTCAAATGCTTCTGTTAAAATTGGAACGACCTGTTTCTTACGAGAAACAACACCTTCAAGCAATGCTGTATTGTTCTCTAATGTAACATTGTATGCTTTTTCAACAATTGCTGCTTGATTACCTAAAGCTAGTCCAACAGAATTGCTATTTAAAATATCTGTAATTACGAATAAGAATAAATCTAAACCATCTTTATTAATAGAAGCTTGAATTGCCTCTTCAACTTCAGCTTGGCGAGCAAGCACATCTTGTGGATCAACTGTATTTACTTGAGCAATCATCACTTTATGTCCAGCGATATCATATGGTTTTGCGTCCAATGTAATTAATTCTTCAGCTGTTTTTGATGAAACATCTGCACCTGCTTTTAACATCGCCATTCCATATGTTTCAATATCAACATTGGCAATTTCTGCTAATTCTTTCGCTGCTTGGACATCTTCATCTGTACAAGTTGGTGATTTGAACAATAATGAGTCAGAAATGATCGCTGATAACATTAATCCAGCAATTTCCTTTTTAATTTCAACATTATGTTCCTTATAAAGTTTGTTTAAAATCGTTGCCGTACAACCAACAGGCTCAGCACGGTAATATAATGGATCTGCTGTTTCAAAGTTAGCGATGCGGTGATGATCGATAACTTCAATTACTTTTGCTTTTTCAATATCGTCCGCACTTTGACCACGTTCGTTATGGTCAACTAGGATAACTGTGTTCGTTTCTTCTGTAACGTTTTGTACGAGACGTGGTGCATCTACATTAAAATAATCTAATGCGTATTGTGTTTCACTATTTACTTCACCAAGACGAACAGCTTCTGCGTTCATACCTAATTCTTTTTTTAATTCTGCATAAGCTATAGCTGAGCAGATTGTGTCCGTATCTGGATTTTTATGTCCGAATACAAGTACTTTATCCATATTTCTTTCAACTCCACTTCTAATTTTTTCTAAAATAGTACCAATAATATGGTACTCTAAACAGGTGATTTTAACAATATTTTACAAAAAAATGCAAAAAAGTAAAAGGAGTTAAAAAAAACAGTTAATTATTTAACTAGTTGTATGTATAATTATTATTAAGAATAAAATTAATTTTCTCTCCATTCTCTAAAATTGAACATGACGGATTTAGAATCGACAAAAAATTACAAAATTCTAGACTTTTTCACTTTACTGTGATATAAATAATTTATTAATTTTTTTAACGTAATTTTTTAGACTATTTAAATTATTTTAGGAGGTATTTTTTTTATGGCTGACAAGAAGGTTGCAGTCTTAAACTATTTTGCCATCGGCTTCATGCTATTCGCACTATTCTTTGGAGCTGGTAACTTAATTTTCCCAGCCCAACTAGGTCAACAAGCAGGTACTGAGTTTTGGCCAGCAATTATCGGGTTTTTAGTAACAGGAGTTGGACTACCATTAGCAGGGGTAATTGCAATCGGGTATTCTGGTACAAATAACTTACAAGAACTATCCAGTCGTGTTCATCCTTATTATGGTATATTCTTTACTAGTTTACTATATTTAACAATTGGACCATTCTTTGCGATTCCGCGTACAGCAACTGTACCTTATGAAACAAGTATCGCATCATTAATGGGTGGAATTGATCCAAAATTAGGATTATTTTTATTCTCAGTTGTATTCTTTGTATTAACATTATGGTTATCATTAAACCCAAGTAAAATTGTCGATCGTATTGGAAAAGTTTTATCACCAGCGCTAGTAGCTTTATTACTTGTTATTATTGTATTAGCTTTAATTAATCCAATCGATTCATTCGCAAAACCTCAAGGAGATTACGCTACAGGATCATTTGTAAAAGGATTCCTTGAAGGATATAACACAATGGATGCTCTAGCATCATTAGTATTTGCAATCATCGTTATTAATGCAGTTAAAGCAATTGGTGTGAAAAATGAAAAAGGTATCCTTCTTGCCACTGCTAAATCAGGAGTAGTTGCTGCAGTTCTTTTAGGAGTAGTTTACGTTGGAATTGCCTTCATGGGTGGTATTAGTGTTAACGAATTTGGCTATTTCGATAACGGTGGACCAGTATTAAGCGGTGTAACTGGCTATTACTTAGGTACAATTGGAAGTGCATTTTTAGCAATCGTTATGTTCTTAGCTTGTTTAACTACAAGTGTTGGACTAATTGTATCTTGTGCTGAATACTTTAACAGATTATTACCTAAATTTAGCTATAAAACTTTAGCCGTATTCTTTACTTTAATTTCATTCATTATCGCTAACTTTGGTTTAACAAACATCATTACTTATTCAATCCCTGTATTGATGTTCTTATATCCATTAACAATCGTATTAATGATTTTAACATTCGTTTCACCATTATTTAATCATTCTAGAGTTGTATATGTTGGAACAATTGCTGTTACTTTCTTCTTCGCGATTATCGATGGTTTAACAACTTTATTTGCTACAACTGGAGTGGACAACCCAGCTTGGTTACAATCAACAGTTCAATTCTTAACTGAATCACTTCCATTATATGGACAAGGTCTAGGTTGGGTGTTACCTGCTGTAGTTGCAATCGTAGTGTTCTGGATTATTAGTAAATTTGTTGCTCCACAAAAGAGTGCAGAAGTAGTAAAGTAATTAATAAATAAGCGAAAGTTTCTGTTTCCCTCCATCTTTTGGAGGGATTTTTTTGTTTTTTACGTTTATTGTGATCATCTTACGGAAAAACTGTATGAAAAATCAGCAAGTGATAGTCAGGTGAAAAAGATGATCGATTTTACATTCGTTAAATTTATTTTAGTAGGTATTGTTAATACTTGTATTGGTCTTTCCGTTATGTTTCTTTGTTTTGAACTGTTTACTTGGAATTACTGGATGTCCACTTTAAGTGGCAATGGAGTTGGAGCAATAGTTAGCTTTTTTCTCAATAAAAATTTTACCTTTCAAAGTAATGTACCGGTCTTACGGAGTTTTCTCCGGTTTATTAGTGTTTTGTTAATTTGTTATATAATTTCTTATAAAATAGGGTTAGAATTTACGAACTTTCTATTAGATGGAATAAATATTGTTAACCAATATAATGGAGAAATTGCCATTATTGTAGGAAGTGCTTTATACTCTGTTTTAAATTATTTTGGTCAACGTTATATTGTTTTTAAAAAACCTTCTACAAAAGATATTGAAGGATAATATATATATTTTGAATTTAATTTCCAATAATATTTTAAATGAATAATGAGTCTGGTGTAAAGTAAAATGTTTGCGCTTACATAATTAATTTAACTGTAATTTTCATCGTTTTCAAGGAATATAATTTATTGGATTAAAAAATAAGTATAAAGACCTATATTACTTTAATATAATAATTTGATTAGGAAGGATGGTAAAGTAGTTATATTTGAAAAAGAAGAGGAGTGGCAATGAAAGAAATCCGCTATTATGTTGTTTTGTCTCTGTTCCTTATTAGTGAAGTTGGCGGCGACTCCTGCCGGACTAGCACGAGCCGAAGACCCCACAGGAACGTAGTGACGAGGAGGCTGAGGTCGTGCCGGCGGAAAGCGTCCGCCAACAAAACGAATAATTTCATCTGATTGGTAAAAAATTTTGACTATAATCAGCTTCTTATTGGAAATTAGTTAATATCTCATCAATATCGTTTAATAAATCGTTAATTTCTTCATTTGATAAATGGACGAGTAATTGATCATATAATGTTAACACTTGACCGTCATCGTCTTTTGATTGACTTAAATATTGATACAGTTGTTGTAATTGTTTTTCTTTCATTGAAGTTTCTGTATGAAAATGTTTCACTTTTTGTAACGTGAACGTATTTTCTTCTTCATCAAAACTGCCTGAAAAAATTCTACCTTCAATTGTAGTCATTGGATACAACTCCCATTAAGTTAGTTTCTTAATAAAAGTATATCCAAATCGCTACAATCAATTATAAATTTACGCGCTTACGTCCCGTTTTGTAAAAATAGCAAAGGCGATTGCGATGAATATAACGAAATGAATTGCCAGCATGAGTAGTGAAAACTCCATTGTCATTCCTTCAATTAACACTCCACCAGATATATATTGTAATAAATCTGTATTGGCAAATAACGTATATTTAACCCAATCAAAATGCTGAGAGAGTAAACCGGTAATTGTAGGTCCTGCAAGTAAAAGGAATACGGATAAACCGATTGCTAGATTACTAGCTCGAAATGCAGCGGAAATCATAAATGCCATTGTAGCTAGAAGAATCGCGCTTGCAGAGGTTAATAAATATATCCTCATTAAATGGAATAACAGACTTTGTTCGACGACTTTGCCGTTTTCATAAGTTAAATGAATCGCGCTATGGTCGCCGAGCCCAAAGAAAATCGCACCAATTGCCGCAGCACTGGCAAATAAAAGTGTGAGCATTAACACGAGAGATAGAATTACAGTAATATATTTTGATAATAATATTTTCCAACGTTTATAGGGCTTAATAAGCAGCATTTTAATCGTACCCCAACTGTATTCGTGTGCAACGATACCAGCTGCAATAATAATGACAAACAATCCAACAAAGTTCACGATTCCTGATGACTCATCGATAAACGTCCACATTGAATAATCAAATTCAGTCGGGGGGATATTGTTTTCAAGTCGATACTCACTAATGGCTAATTCAGCTTCTAGCCAATCTCCGTACCACCCAGAATCATTATTTTTTAACTCTTCTTGATAAAAAGCGATATCCGCTTGTAAAACTTCTTTCCAGTCAGGAATTTCGTTTTCAGAGTTTAAATTCATGATCCATTGAGTTAAAAAGGCAAATAATAATGTACCTAACACGATTAATGCGAGCATAATATACGTACTTATTCTTTTAAAAAGTTTAATCCATTCATTTTTAACTAAATTAATCATGGGTTGCCACCGCCTCTTTATTGGTCATTTCTAAGAATCGCTCTTCTAGGGATTTCGATAATCCTTTTACTTCATATATTAAAATGTTTTGTTGCACTAATGCTTTAATAACTTCAGGAACTTGTTCTTTTTCTAATTGAACTTCAATACCATCTTTATTTTCTTTCACTTTATATCCTAATTCTTTTAACTGAGTTACTGCAGAGGTCATATTATCAACTTGAATGAAATATGGTCTTGTTTCCACTTCATCTTCATCGCGAACTTTTTGAATATCGATGAGTTTTCCGTGTTGAATAATCGCAAATCGGTCACACATCATTTCCATCTCCGATAAAAGGTGACTCGAAACAAGGACGGCTAAATTGTTTTCATGGGCAAGTCTTCGTAAATAGTTTCGGACTTCTTTAATCCCAGCTGGATCAAGCCCGTTTGTTGGCTCATCTAATATAAGCACCTTCGGGTCGTGTAATAAGCAAATGGCAATTCCCAAACGTTGCCGCATACCGAGAGAATACGTTTTAACTCTGTCATGAATTCGTTCAGTAAGACCGACCATTTGAATAACTTGATTGATTTTTTCCTTTGTTATTCCTTTATATAGACGAGCCGTTTGCATTAAGTTTTCATATCCGGTTAAAAATTTATAAAGCTCTGGATTTTCAACGATGGCACCAATGTTGGAGATAGCTTTTTCAAAGTCTTGTTTAAGATTAACTCCATTTATAAAAATTTCTCCACTGGAAACTTTCATAAGCCCGGCAATCATTCGGATTGTTGTTGTTTTACCAGCGCCATTCGGACCGAGGAAGCCAAACACTTCACCAGCTTTTACTTCAAAACTTAAATTGTCGATAATTGTTCGTTTGCGGATCGTTTTTGAAACATTTTTTAATTCAATTACAGGCTTCAATATTTTTCACTCTCCCAATTTTGTATTGTCATTTTAAACCACTGTAAAACAGATAAACCTTGTTCTTCTCTTAACGATTCAACGTTTTGATGATCAATGTAATGCCCTTGGTAAACCGCGATGACTTCATCTAATAAAGGTTCAATTTCATCGATTTCGTGGGTGGCAATAATAACAGTTTGTTCTTCAAAATTAATATAAGTTAGTAAACTTTTTACAATCGAATCACGGACGAGGGCATCTAGTCCTGAAAATGGTTCATCAAGTAGAATTACCGGTGCATTCCGCGCTATTGTTAGTACAAGTTTCAATCGCCCGCGATTCCCTTTTGACAATTTACGAATCTTTTTATTACCTTCCAATTGCATATCTTGTAAAAGTTGATGGGCTTTTTCTAAACTAAAGTCAGGAAACTGGGAATGATAAAAATCGACCATTTGTTTAATTGTAAAAGAGTCATAAAACATATCTAATTCCGTTAAATAAGCCACTTTGTCACTAATTTTTCTTGTCACTTTTTCATCAGAGACGGTGACTGTTCCATTGGTAGGGTAGACGAGACCGGTTATTAACTTTAGCGTCGTTGATTTACCGCCGCCGTTCGGTCCGAGTAGGCCGTAAATTTTTCCTTTCGTAAAAGTAAAGGAAACATTTTTTAATGCGAATTCATTGCCATATTTTTTCGTTACGCCATTAAGTTGAACGGTCATTATTTTTCACCTCTTTCTAAATAAGATTTTAAGCTTGCAATCATTTCTTCCTTCGAAAAACCAAGATCTTTCATCTTTTTAACAAATGAACTAATGACTTCTAATTGAATGGTTTGTTTTAACTCTGTGATAATCTCCGCATTTTCCACAATAAAGGTACCTTGCCCACGCCTAGTTTCCACGACTCCTATCCTCTCCATTTCACTATAAGTTCGTTGAATTGTATTTGGGTTTACTCCCATTTGCACCGCCATTTCGCGAACAGAAGGCAATTTATCACCGGGTTTCAATTCTTCGCGAATAATTTTTTGGAATATGTGATCAGCAATTTGTAAATATATTGGTTTTGATGTTTCGAATTCTTTTGCCAATGATGTTTACACCTCAACTTTCTTATCAAGCAACAGACAGGAGATGATATATAAGAGTACAGTTTTGATTAAATAATAAAGTTCAGTGCCTACATGAACTGGTATGGATCCTAAATCGACCTTATCTCCTTCGATTTCAAAGTAAAATTCTCCATCTATTTCAAAGGCGAAATTAAAGAAATTGTTTTCAATTAGTTGGGTTCGTTCAAATAAAAAATAGTCGATTAAGTTTAATGCGATAAATACGAGAAGAACCGCTAGCCATCTTAATTTTTTCAGTCCAGGAAATTTACTTAAAGAATGGTACACAGTCCAAAGGAAAGTAATGATTACGGCTAAAGTTACAGAAGATAAATAAAAGTAAATAATCCAGAAAATGATAATACTTGGTGATACAGTAATCTCAAAATCAGGTAGATCAAAGAATAGCACACCTAAACCTGCAAAAATGCCGATTAGAATCATGGATATTATGAGATGAATCGTTGCCATAAGAAGTTTTGCTAAAAGTAATTTGTGACTACTATTCGGGTTGTACAACCATAACATTGTTTTTCCTTCGAGATGTAAAAAACTATACATAACGATAGGAATAAAGAAAACGTGCATACTAACAATGACAAAAAGTATGAAATAAAATAAGCTACGTGAATGAACACCACCATATTTTATAATGAAAATTAAACTTGAAAATAACAGGAGCGTTAACACACAGAGCCAAGTTATAAGCCAATTTTTTGAAACGATTAATTCCTTTTTCAATAAGCCGGTAAAGGACTTCATAAAAACTACCACCTTTTAACTTTGTATTAGCGTTCTATTCGAATAGTACACTAATACAAATGGTACTGTCAATGATCTGTTGTAAATTTTTTGTAAATTATTTTTGGGGGTGGAAAATGAAAATACTTAGGAGGTTGACAAAAAGGTGAGAAAAGAGTAAAATTATAAAGATGTTTTGTTAATGATAGTTTTGTATCTTATATCTTTGTCGATAGATTTGTGACCAATAAGATCGTTCAAGTGTGGTGTTTGCTGAAGGAAGTTCCGAATGTCGCATTTGCTCCGCCCGGGAAGCGGTTCTTCATTGGATGAAACAGATCGAGGCTGAAAAGCAGTTCCCATAAATAGATTTTTCAACAAAACCGAATACAATAATGAAGATACACAAGGAAGGTGAAATTGCGCCTTCCTTTTTAATTTCTTTTTATAAAAAATGAGCATCAGAAGAAAGATTCCAATGCTCACAAAAATATTAAAATACAAGTTTCTTTTCGTTTGGTAAGAAAATGGCCAAGATGGCACCGATTAAAGGAAGAACGGATAAAATTGTAAATACGGTTGAAACACCAATTAAGTCTGATACTCCTCCTAATAATACCGAGCCAATCCCGCCAGCACCGATACCGAACCCGATGGAAAGGCCAGAAGCTAGTGCAAGGTTTTTTGGTAGTAACATTTGCATATAAATTACACTTACGGAAAAGGATGACAAGACGCTAAAACCAAACAGTAGTAAAACAATAACCATTAACCAACCTTCAACATGTGGGAAAAGTAGGGCAAATGGTGTAGCAATCATCATGGAACTAACCATTAAGCGTTTCATACCAATCTTATCGGCTAACACACCACCGAAAAATGTTCCGAGTGCTCCAGCTCCAACAAAAATAAAGTTTAGTATCTCCGATTGTTGTAATGTTAAATGACTTAAATAAAACGGTAAGAAAATAACGACACCGACTTGACACCAAGAACGTAGTAAAATGACAACAATAAGTAAAATTGAACCCCAAATATGGTTTTCCCCAGGTAATTCTTTTTTCTTCACTTGATAATTTTGGACACTTGTTTTCATCCATTTTAATAATGGAACGGTTAAGAATAAAGATAAAAAGGCAATCGGCAATAACCATATAAGTCCTTCAATTCCAGTGTACACAAGGAATAAAGGTATCATAAGTGGTCCAAAGGCTTGGCCGGCATTTCCTCCGACTTGGAAAATGGATTGAGCTAATCCTTTTTTATTACCAGCTGCAAAGTGGGTTCCCCTAGATGCTTCTGGATGGAAAATACCTGAACCTAATCCTGAAATACCAATAAAGAATAACAACCAAAATAAATTCGGAGCTATTCCTGTTAGAGCTAAACCTGCGACTGATAAAAATAAACCGAGTGCGAAAAACCATACTCGTGGTTTTCGATCGGATATCATACCAAATAATGGTTGTGAAATAGAGGATGTTAAATATGAAACTAATACAATTAAAGTTGATTCCGTATAAGTTAATGAGAAAGCCTCCTTGTACATAACAACGAGGGCAGGGATCATTCCGGTTGTCACAAGATCATTTAAAAAATGAGTGCCACTATACGTATACAAAGCTTTAGGATAAAAACCCGTTTTCAAAGTTGCTTGTTTTCCATTTGTGGCTGATTGGGTCTCCATTATATCGCCTGCTTTCACAAAAATTTAATTACATTTTAATATGAGTCAGATAATTTTGCCATTAATATAGATTGGTTAAATCAGTTTGAAAGTTTTAGTTACTAAAATTGTAGAAAGAGAATTTTTTCGTTAAGGTGGTGGCGGCGACTCGCAAAAATGTATTACATTTTTCCTGCGGTGCATATTCAAGGAAGAAAACTCAGAATCCTGCGGGACTAGCGTGAGTCTTGAGACCCCGCAACCGAGCTTGCGAGGTGAGGAGGCTCAGAGCAGCCCCTAGGAAAGCGTCCGCCACCGAAACGAAAGTAGAGAGATTAGAAAAGATTTTATTTTTTTTAAGAAAAACTGACAAGTAAATTCCCAGTTCTACATATTTTTAAACATATTGACAATTGTTGTACGACAGTTGTCGAACGTTTTTAAAAGGTATTTTTTCTCCCTCGTCGAAGTTTACAAAATAAGATAATTAATTTGGACAGTGTTTTGATTTCGTAAGGGAGGTGCTTTTATTGAGTTGGAAAATTAGTGATTTTACCGAACAAGTTCAAAAGGCAGTAAACGATGCAAAATTAAATCGAAAAACGATCTCAACTTGGTTCAATAAGTTAGAAAATGAACACATCCATTATATTAAGCGAATTGATGAGACGGGTGAGAAAATTTATGAAGAATTAGATTTAGAAATTGCTATATATATAAAGGAAAGACGGAATGAAAAAGCCCCTTTAAAAATCATCTTCTCAGAAATTAAAGAACGGTTTGATGTAAGGCCGGTTCCTCACGAAGAAAAGCAAACAAGTAATCATGATTTATTTCTTCAAGTATCAGAAAACTTACTTCAACAGCTTGATTTAAAAGGCATGAAAAAGGAAATTATTCAAGAAATTAAAGCTGCATATGAGGAGGTAGCTGCAGCCCAACTAGCCCATATTGTCCAATCTTATGAATCGATTATTGAACAATTACCGGAACAGGAAGATTATGAAAAGGAACGGGAAAGACGATTCCAAGAGATGGTGTTAAAAAGACGGGTCGAATATCAATTAGAAAAAGAGGCGATTTTACTCTGGACTTCCCAACCTGAAAGTGAACGTTATCGTAGGGTAGGATGGTTCCGTAAAGAAGAGGACATGTTAAAACGAGATTTATTTGTAAAAGAATATGTAACGAGCAATTTTGCTGAACGGCTAAAAAGAGAATTGTTTTATGAAAAGTTACAAGAAAGGGACGTTGTTGGCGAGATAGATGTATTAACACCCGCCATCACCCAGTAATAAAAAAGGAGCTAACCTAATGATTTAGGAAGCTCCTTATTATAATGAAAAATTAACGACCATGTATCCCTTTTTCATGTTGGATTTGTTTTAATTTTTCCGGGGTTACATCATTATTGTCGTCATCGACTACTTTTAATCCTTCTATTGTATTGCGCATTCCGAAGCGGAAGTTTTCAATGTATTTTTTTCTTAATTCAATTTGTTCTTTTTGTTCCGCGAGGGTGAGCCCTTCCGTCTTAGCCTTCCTTGCCAATTCGTTGATACGATCTAGTTGAGGTTTTGGTAACATATAGACACTCCATTCAAACAAGTTTTCTCATTGACTTTTATTATCTCTATTTTGAACGTAAATTACCAATGAAAATATTCAGGGAGGCTAAAATTTTTCTTCTTTAGTTTCATTCAACTTATAATAATGTAAAAACTGATCGATACTTTTGTCTTCTAGGATAATCTTTTTTGTCTTTTTCATTGCTGTTTTTATTTTCTTTAAATCGTGCTTATCGAGTTCAGGACATTCTGGGTTTGTTTTCATCCAGGTATATTCTTCATCTGTAAACATTTTCGTTTCACTGTAACAATTTGGACATGTTAAATAGGATTTATATTTTGGATCGATGAGGAGCTGTAATTCTTCTTGATATCGTCGATGGAATTTACCACATGAATCACAAAAATACAAAGTATTCATCTCATCTAATTCTATTTTTCTTGCATGAATTCGTTTTGAAATCATATATGTCGTGAACATACTCAGAAGGATGAGGGGTAAAGTATAGATGATTAGTCTCATAGCGCTCACTCCAATATTTTCTATACTTTAACTGTAACAAAAAAAGCACAATGATGGTATAAAAAAAGACGGGAATTACCCGCCTTTTATCCGTTTAATTCGTTTTTTAACCACGTACGGAGATCGATATAATTTTCTTCAGTCACATAATGCCCTGCTTGATAACTTTTGAATGTAACGTTTGCTTTCGTTTTTTCAAGAAATGCGTGGCTATCCGTTGCTAGTTGATAAGGAAGTACGGGGTCTTGGATGCCGTGGGATACGAATAAATTAAGTTTTTCAAAGGTTTTCGTTCCGTGTTCTTCTTTTATAAATGGTGGGATATACCCACTTAAGGCGACAACCCCTTTGATCCGACCGTAATTTTGAATAGCATAGGACATGGAGACGATTGAACCTTGACTAAATCCTAATAAGAAAATTTTTTCAGAATCTATCGGATATTTTTCTTCAGCATATGTAATAAAGTTTTCTAAACTATGTAATGCATTGTTAACTGTTTCACGATCTGGTGAGCCGATTGTTTGAAATGTAAACCAAGCATAACCCGGTGGGTGATTGATAGGCGCCCGGAGGCTAAAAATAAACATTTCTTCTTCAAAACCATCAAGAAGTGGAGGTAAATCACGTTCATTACTTCCCATCCCGTGCAACATAAAAACGACAGGGTATTTTTTACCTTCTTCTATATTAGTAGGTTTTAGAAGTTCATAATAAAGTGGTGCAGTCATTCGTTTCATCCTTTCAAGTGAAATGATAGCTTGTTATAAATTATAGTACCAATAAAAAGCGGAGAGGCAAAGTTTTATGGATATAAAAAAAGCTATCTCCTTTTTCAGAGATAGCCAAGTGAATAACTAAACTATGAAAATTGATCCGTGTGTACAATTCGAAAATTTGCCTTTGTTAATTCTTCATGTATTTTTTCTAATATACTTTGTTGAATATCTTTCGGTAAAGTTATGACGATTTGTCTAACGAATTTATCACTGTGTAATGTGATTAAAGATTGAATCGAGGTATGTTTACTTATGATTGCCGTCAATTTTTTTAATGTATTATCAAAGTCATATACACCAATTGTTAACATATGACCTTTTGTATGAACACCTAAGGCGTCTTCAAATATTTCCATCACTTTTGAATGGGTTAGTATCCCGGCAAATTCTCCTTCCGAATTAACAACGGCTAAAAATGGCAGTTTTTTAATCGTAAAAAATACACGGAAGAAGGGCTCATCTTCGTGGACGATCGCATCCACATTATCCGCTATGTTTAAAACGGAATCGTCTAATGAACCTTCATATTTAAATATATCAATTTCATATACATTTCCTAAAAATCTTTTCTCAGTTTTATCTAATATAGGAACACAACGAAATCCAGTTTCCTGGAGAAATTGTTTAGCCTCCTTTATAGAAAATTCTTCCGTTACATACTTCACAAAAATACGATCTAAGTAGTTATTCCGGACTTGCATATCATCCCCACCTTTAAAAGTTAATATATTATATATTTACGTGTTTTAAAAAAATTCCATTTCTATATAGAAGTATTTTTGATAAATTAAGTTGCTAACGGACTACGCCCAGTTTATAAAAATATATATGAAAAAAGGTTGTAAGCAATTCATGTAAAACATGAAACTTACAACCTTTTCTTTTTTACCAACGTAATCCGACTAGCATACTACAACATGAAATTTCCTCAGTCGAGTTATTGAATTCAATTTGAATCGCTGAAGGAGTGAACCGTACTGTATATTTAATGCTAATTCCTGTTGATTTTATCAGTTGTTCTACTTTCGCTTGATCTGATTTTTGCGCTGCATCCATTACGGCATAAGCAAATTCAGTCGAACTGATAATGTGATTAATGAATAATGTTACTTCCTTCGTTAAGGCTTGGAATTGTCTTGCCGATTTTTCAAAACCCGCCGTATCAACGGGTGGGAAGTTTTGACGGCCAGGATAAAAATTGTATGGGGAGTAGTAGTTTGTATATGGCCATACATACTGGTACGGCATCTCCCATGTATACGGGTAGTATCCATAGTTTGGATAAGGAAAATGGTGCGTCATAAATTCTCCTCCTCATGAATCACAGACTAATTTATTGTATGACCTTGAGTTTGGAAGGGTTAAAATTTTAATCTTTTATTATTTTCTTTATTTTAATAATATAAGTTTGTTAATAATACGCACTTTAAAATACTATACAACGTACATTATAATAATTTCAGGAGTTGATCAAAGTGAGTGAGGTGAAAAAGTGTCTTTCATGAGGTTGCTGAAGGACAAAAGGTAGTAAATTTTGAGAAAAAGTGTCCTTCATGAGGTTGCTGAAGGACAAAAGGTAGTAGATTTTAAGAAAAAGTGTCCTTCATGAGGTTGCTGAAGGACAAAAGGTAGTAGATTTTGAGAAAAAGTGTCTTTCATGAGGTTACTGAAGGACAAAAGATAGTAAATTTTGAGAAAAAGTGTCCTTCATGAGGTTGCTGAAGGACAAAAGATAGTAAATTTTGAGAAAAAGTGTCCTTCATGAGGTTGCTGAAGGACAAAAGATAGTAAATTTTGAGAAAAAGTGTCCTTCATGAGGTTGCTGAAGGACAAAAGTTGTTAAATTTAGCGAAGAACTGTCTTTCATAATCGTTATGAAGGACAAAATCCTGTTGATAAAAGTATTATTTGTCCTTCATCACAATTTACCGTTACTAGAATCAACTTTTACTACTAAAAATTATAATTTTTCTTTAACGGATTTTAGTTTCCCTTCCATTGAATGTTCTTTATCCCGTCTCTCATCAATGCGGATATTTGTGCAAACTCGTTGAATTCCATGGTTAAACGGTACTTCATGAAGTAATTGAGCTAATTTCAACAATTCCGCTAAATCTGCTTCAATCAAAGTACTCATTGGTGTTAATTGATATTTAATGTCACCTTCGTACTGTTCCAACACCTTTTGTATATCGGCGACATATTGACTTACACTTGCAGTCTCGGTTCCGACTGGAATAACTGTAATATCTATAATTGCCATTGTTTTCCCTCCTAATTATGTAAACATGCTTATTATAACAAAAATAAATAGGAAAAATAATTTATCTCCTACAAAGTTAACTTACATATTTCAAAATAATGGAAACTTATCTTAATTATTTTGTAAAATCAACTTGTAAGTAGATTATTAGATACATATACCTTTGTGAGGTGGGTTCATATGGTGTGCTTAGATAATAAATTAAAAGGTAAAATGTAGGTGGCTTATATATGATTAAAAAGTTAACAAGTGATAAACATAAACAACCATTTAAAGGATTTTTCACTGCAACGCGGGTTCAGCCGAGTGATATATTTGATGAAGAAACTACTGATCCAGCCTTTGGTCCACTTGCTATTATTGACCATGCAGTCATGAAAAAGGGACTAACGATAAAAATGCATGAGCATAAAAATGATGAAATATTAAGTTATGTTTGGAAAGGGACTTCTTATCATCGGGATTCAAAAGGGTTTGAAGTGCCAATTTCAGCTGGAAAATTAATGATGATGAATGCGGGTTCTAGCTTTTGGCATGAGGAAAAAGTGAAGCTGCATGATGAAGAAGATGTGGAGATGCTGCAAATATTTGTAAGACCTCGGGAAAGTGACCTTGAACCGATGATTCAGTTTCATGAAAAGGAAACAGACAACCGGAATTGGTATTTAATGGTTGGGCCTGAAAATAGTGAAGCGCCATTAATTGTACGACAGAATGTGTACATATTTGATGTGCATCCGAAAAAAGGGGATCGATTAGACATACCCAAAATCGAGGGCTACTTACCATTTTTATATGTTATGCGTGGAACGATAGGGGTTAAAAATACTATTGTTCAGAAGTTTGAAGCAGTAACAGATTTGGAAGCGCCATTGCCACCGTTTGAAATAATCGAAGATGCGGTAGTTTTATTATTTTTAGTAGACATGGATGCGCCAATGTCGATGGCTGGAACAATAAGTGGTATGAAGAAAATTTAATGTAAATAGTAAAAAAGCAAACGTCAAAATGACTAAAATCCCTTGAATCATTAATGTGCCCAATGCAATCGTATTGATTATTTCAAGATTGAAGAAACAAAAGAGCCATCTACTGGGGTATTCCAGCCGAATATTCCGGTTATTGGATGACACCGTTAGCTTTAGCTTCTGGTGTTGGTGCGGCCTTAGGTGGAGCATTAGTTGATAAGCGGGGGCCGATTTACCCAAACAGCTGCCCTATCGGGGTATAATGGTTTATTTTATACGACAGTAGTCATATCAGCCCTTGTAATAATCATGGCCATTATTTTAAATAAAAATATGAAAAATAGTAAAGCGACTCCATAGAATGGAAAGTGAAATGTGTCAATGGTAGACTGTTCATTTTATACATGATGATTGAAAAAATAGTAGTACAACCTGAATTTAGGTCGTACTACTATTTTTAATTACTAACCATGTTGATGATAGTTAATTCGTGCCATCTGATGAATTAGGTAAACTCAGGTTATGCATCTAAATCCAATTTTCTTTCTACTTGCCCAATTAGATGCTTTTTCCCCTTAACACATAAAATTGCAATAAGGCTGATAAATGCTGTGAATATCATATAAAAAGCGACCGGAATGAAAGAATTATTAAATTTTGCTAATAACGCTGTTGCCACTAATGGTGCTGTACCCCCTGCAATGGCTGCTCCAAGTTGATAACCTAGAGAAATCCCGGTATTACGAATTTTTGCGGGGAAAAATTCTGACATCATTGTACCTTGAACAGCATTAAGTGATCCCCATATAAACCCAAGGCCAATCACGGTTGCTAATATAAGTAAAAATACGGACCCTTGTTGTAATATCCAAAAATATGGAAAAGCATAAATCATTGTTGCAACAATTCCGAATAAGTAGATTTTCTTCCTTCCAATTCGATCTGATACATGACCTATGATTGGGATCATAATGGTAGCGATTAGAGCCCCAATTACAACCGCATTTAAGGCTTCCGTTTCACCAAACGATAACTGGTTAGTTGCATAGGACACAATAAATGTACCAAATATGTAGAATGGTGCTGTTTCTACTACCTTCACACCCATTGCGATTAAAACTGCTTTCCAATGATATTTTAATGTGTCTGCAATGGGGAGTTTGGAAATTTCCCCGGCTTTTTGAGCTTCTTTAAATGCCGGAGTTTCATCAATACCTTTGCGAATCCATAATCCAACTAATACGAGACCAGCACTTAATAAGAAAGGTACACGCCATCCCCAACTCATAAACTGATCATTTGGAAGTAACGTCATCACTGACATAACAAGAGAACCTAATATTAAACCGATTGAAATCCCCATTTGTGGAACACTACCGAACAATCCTTTTTTATTTTTTGGTGCATATTCAACGGCTAGTAGAACAGAACCGCCCCATTCACCGCCAAGTGCCAAGCCTTGAATGAATCGTAAACATGTTAAAAAGATGGGAGCCCAAATTCCAATGACTTGATAAGTTGGAAGTAACCCCATACCGAAAGTTGATAACCCCATTAAACTTAATGTTAATACCAACGTCTTTTTCCGACCTAGTCGATCACCGATATGACTGAAAACAACTCCACCAATGGGGCGTAAGAAAAAGGCAATAGAAAAGGAAGTATAAGCAATTAGCAAGCCGACGACGGGATCTTCATTAACGAAGAACAGTTGATTAAAAACTAAAGAAGCAACGGTTCCGTATAGAAAGTAATCAAACCATTCAATTGCACTTCCTATTAAACTTGCAGTTAGTACTCTTGCATTATTCATTATTATCACCTCTAAAATAGAAAAAATTATAGTAAACCGCTTTCAATAAATGTTAGAAAAAAAAGTTGATGAAATTTTTACCAACTCATCTGATGACCTGAATATCTTGTGATTAGATATTACCATTTGTTACAAAAAATGTAAATTATTTTACGAATAATTCAAAAAGATAAAATGTTTAATTTTGCAGTTATGAATCGTAGTACGATAAAGTTCAATTAAGAGATGGGGAATCTACTATTACAAATTTATGCAAAAAAGCGTATAATCGAAAAGGGAGTTGAAGTAATATGAATAAAAAAGATATCGCGAATATTCGTAAACAGTTTAAATTGAATAATGATTTACTGAGAATTAAAGAAATCTTTAATGTTTATGTGCAGAAGGAAACGGGAGAAATATATTTTCATGTAAGTCAACCGTTTCAATTAATAGAACAAGAAGCACAAGAATTATTTTTAAAAAATTTTAAAAAGGTATTAACGGGACAACTTGATTCGAAGTTATTTGAATTGAAATTTACCCAACATCAAGAAAACCCTGCTCAAACAACGCTTTATGAAGGATTGCAAGCTCGCACAACTGAAGAGTGGAAGGAATATATGCTTTCCATTGTAGAAAAAATGTACGCGAAAACGGTGTATTCCTTTGATACGGTCGTGACCTTTATTCGGGGAGAATACCGTAAACCACAACGAAAAAAGAACTATGAACTGGAAGAAGATGGAACAGAAGAAACGTACGCAAGTCAATTTATACTTTGCTCTGTTAATAAAATTGATCAACCGAAGAAAACATTATTATTTGATTATGTTGAAAAAACGTTTAAATCGAGTAATGATGTTGATCCGATTATCAATTTAACCTCACCACTATCAGGCTTTTTATTCCCGGCCTTTAATGACAATGCAGCGGATGTAAACCATATTTTATATTATACTGGTAAAGCAAATCATCCTGATTATCAATTTATTGAAGAAGTATTACATTGTGAAGAAATACTTACGGCACAAGATGATAAGGCGATCTTTGAACATATTTTAAAAGAAGTCGTAGGCGAGACTGTAGAAGCAGAAGTTATTTCAAATGTGTATGAAGAACTCGACCGCATCATTGTTGAAAATGAAGAAAATGAAGAGGCGGAAGATAGTGAACCACCGACAATTGATTCGAAAGATATTGAAAAAATATTAACGGTAAGTGGCGTCGAAAATGTGAATACGGAAATTGTTGAACATGCGATTAAATCGGTTCTTGATGATGAAAAACATGAATTTAAAGCGAATAGTTTAATACCGAAATCAATTAAAATTGAAACAAAAGTGGCAGACCTCACAATCAAACCAAAAGATTTACGAAATATGAAATATATTATGTTTGAAGGTAAACGTTGCCTTTTACTAGAGATTGATGATGATGTGATTGTTGAAGGTTTTAAACTAGAAGAAGCAAAACTTTAAATACGATAAAAGGTGTTGCTCAATGCATGGGCAACACTTTTTTTGCTTAAAAAACTAGTGAACTTGTAAAAATTAAACGATTATTAAATTAAGCCGATATATAATGTGAGACTAGAATCGTCATTTTACTAATTTTTTCCTTCTAATTTTACAAATAAGTTAAAATTTCC
>NZ_JAACYS010000059.1 GCF_009996845.1 Pallidibacillus pasinlerensis
TTGATACAGGGGTTTTGGTACAGGGGGCCGGGTTCGGTGTATCATTTTGAAATTGGTACGAGGGACCTGTCCCTGTGTACCGTTCTCAATCCATCGTTCTTTTAAAGTAGTATATTCAAAGGTCTTAATAAAATGGGCGGAAATATTTCACAATAAAATAATAAGGTTGACAGTAATTCAAGTTTCACGTTATAATTATCTCGAATTAAAGATAATAAAAATAGAGATATTTGATGTAAATATAGGAGTGTAATTATATGAAAAAGACAGCAGGCATCCATCATATTTCAGCAATTGTTGGTCATCCGCAAGAAAATGTTGATTTTTATGCTGGTGTTTTAGGTTTAAGATTAGTGAAAAAAACGGTGAATTTCGATGACCCGGGCACATACCATTTATATTTCGGAAATGAAGGGGGCAAACCAGGTACGATTATTACCTTTTTTCCTTGGCCAAATGCGTATCGAGGAGCAATCGGTGGAGGACAAGTCGGTGTGACAACTTATGTAATTCCTGAAGGTGCAATGGATTTTTGGGAAAAACGACTTGCGAAATTCGAGATTGAATTTGAAAAGGTCGCACGATTCGGTGAAACGTATTTACAATTTGAAGATTATCACGGACTACAATTAGAACTTGTTGAGCGAGCAGAAGGTGAAACGAATAATTGGACTTTTGGTGATGTTACGCCAGAGGTAGCAATTAAAGGATTTGGTGGTGCGATTCTTTTTTCAACGAATCCGGAAGAAACGGTTAGAGCCGTACAAGATATAATGGGATTAGAGAAAGTAGCGGAAGAAGGCGATCTTGTTCGTTTTAAAGCTACAGGTGATATTGGAAATATTATTGATGTTAAGAAAACAACATTACCAAGGGGAAGAATGGGTGTAGGTGTTGTTCACCATATTGCATGGCGTGCACAGGATTTTACAGACCATTTAGAATGGCAACAATATGTAATGGAAAAAGGTTATCACGTTACAGAAGTGAAAGACCGGAATTACTTTAATGCGATTTATTTTAGAGAATACGGTGAAATTTTATTTGAAATTGCTACAGATCCTCCGGGATTTGCCCATGACGAATCTTTCGAAACAATGGGTGAAAAGTTGATGTTACCACCGCAATATGAACATTTGCGTGAAAAATTAAATGAGATTTTAATACCGATTGATGTACGGAATTTAGACTAAGGAGGGACCTGTTTTGTTATCCTTTGATCCAAAAACAATTGAAGAACGACAAAATTATAAGTTTTTAACGAAAATGTACACATCTCGTGGAGAAGATTTCCAACGGGATGAAGCGATTCGAAATGCTAGCTTGTCTGCCATGTTATTTATGTTAGCTGCAAAAGATAAAGGTTGGGATACATGCCCTATGATTGGCTTTGATCCGGACAAGGTACGCGAAATCCTGAACATAGATGAACAATACGAAATTGCCTTAATGATTACGATTGGTAAAGAGAAAGTTTCAAGTAGACCACCAAGAGGATATCGTAAACCAGTAACAGAGTTTGTAACTTATGTTGAATAATTGATTTCTATTAGTAAACGCTTGTGGTAATTGTACCCAGGCGTTTTTTTCTTTAAAATAAATCGTGGATCATCTGTATTAATAGTACGTAAACCCATTGACACACGTACTATTGCAGTTTAATATATGAATATATACTCATATATTAAAAAAGGGTGAAAGATATGACTGAAAATAAAAATGAAGAACAATCAGAACCTAATGAATTTCATGATTTAGATGAGGAAACATTATTTATAGTTTCACAAACGTTTAAAGCGTTAAGTGATTCTACACGGATTCGGATTTTAAATTTAATTTGTAATAAAGAGTATTCAGTTAATGAAATAGCGGAGCATCTTAATCTTCGTCAGTCAACGGTGTCACATCAACTTCGTTTTTTAAAAAACTTACGGTTAGTAAAATATCGTCGAGAAGGAACAACATTGTATTATTCACATGATGATGAACATGTTATTAATTTATTAAAACAAACGATTGAACATGCAGAACATCACTAATAAACATGTCATCACTCATGAAGTGTGTTTATAAAAAATGATTCGGAGGGCATTTTTATGGGACATCATCATGGTCACCATCATCACGACCATACCCATGGGGCAAATAAAAAAACGTTAACGATTGCCTTTTTCATCATTGCCGCATATATGGTCGTTGAATTGATTGGTGGACTTTTAACGAATAGTCTTGCATTGTTATCTGATGCGGGTCATATGTTAAGTGATGCGATATCACTTGGAGTAGCTGTTCTAGCATTTCAATTAGGTGAACGAGCAGCAAACTATGAAAAAACATTCGGTTACAAGCGATTTGAAATATTAGCAGCAGCATTTAACGGTATAACACTTTTAATCATAGCGATTTTTATTATTATCGAAGCTGTAAAACGTTTTGCAGCACCACCTGAGATTGCTACGACAGGGATGTTAACAATTAGTACGATTGGATTATTAGTAAATATTTTAGTAGCGTGGATAATGTTTCGAGGTGGCGATACGGAAGAAAACTTAAATATGCGTGGAGCGTTTCTCCATGTCATTGGTGACATGTTAGGTTCAGTCGGAGCAATTATCGCTGCACTTCTTATTATGTTTTTTGGCTGGAGTTGGGCAGACCCGGTCGCAAGTATTATTGTCGCCTTAATTATTATGAGAAGTGGCTTTTACGTTACGAAAGATTCTATTCAAGTATTAATGGAAGGTACGCCAAAAAATATTAAAGTTGAAGATATTATTAAAACGATCGAAAATGTGCCGGGTATAAAAAGTATTCATGATTTACATGTTTGGTCAATTACGAGTGGTCATAATGCCCTTTCCTGTCATGCCGTTGTCGATACGCATATCACAATTGAAGAAGGTCAACGGATTCTGGATGAAGTAGAACATCAATTAATTCATAAAGGCATCAATCATATTACAATTCAAATGGAAAGTGAAAATCATGATCATCATGGTTCTGTACTATGTAACCATCAGGGGTTGTCCAAAAAGTCATGAGCTTTGACTTTTTGGATGCCCCTTTTTGTCATTGCAAAAATATGCAAAAAAGAGAAAAAAGAAGAAACCTCAACAAGAAAACTTGCCCCTACATTCAAATCATATGATAACCGACAAATCCAAGTTATTTATGACATTGAAGGACTATTTCCTGAAAACCATCCAGCGCGAGTAGTCGATGAAATGGTGGATCTATATCTGATGAGCAACTCTTCGCTTATTATAAAGCGGAGGCAGAGTCTCCTATCATCCCTAAATGTCGTGGAATTGAAAAATTGACAAAGGAAAATATTCTTTGCTTCTATTTTTTACTTCTATTTTGGTTCCATCTAAGAAGTAGTTCTCCATGGTTATGTAGTTCTGATCAAATAATTTTTGAATGATGCTTTCAAATAACTCATCAATAAAATTCTGCATTCGAACATCACGAACTTCATTTATTTGTTCAGAAGTCTGGCTGTTGCATTGCGCCCAAAAATAAGAAAAAATTGGAGTTGTGTTCGATGCTATGAATTTACCGGCGCACCTAACAGTCAAACAACTAAATAAAGTTTTTTTGAGAATATTTAATACTTGGAATCAAGATGATTTTTTCCGATTGGTTAATTCTTTTTCTCTCCCCGAAGATAAACAAATATATAAATTTTCTCGTGGGATGTCAATGAAACTTTCTATAGCTGTTGCACTGTCACATAATGCAAAACTACTATTACTAGATGAGGCAACAGGAGGGCTTGATCCCTCATCAAGAGAACAAGTCTTAGGTGAGTTAAAAAGCTTTGTGAGAGAGAGTAGTGGTGGGATATTGCTAGTCATATTGTTTTTATCAAAAATGGTAAAATTTTATTAAATGAGAGAAAAGACGAGATTCTTGAAAAATTTGCAATTGTTGATATCAAAAAGGAACAATTATCTTTACTAAATAGAAATATAGTTGTTGCAAAAAGGGACTATGGTTCTTATTCTAGAATACTTGTATCAAATAAAATGGAATTGCCAAAGGAGCTTAGCTCTAAAAAGATTTCAATGGAAGAACTTAGTATCTTACTAACAGGGAGTGAAATTTAAGTGAAAGGTCTATTATTGACAAACTATTACCTAGTTTATCGAAGTATTTTTGCATATGTAGGTCTCGCATTATTGATTGCTGGTGTACTTTTATTTTTTGCAGGGCCTATGATAAGTGGTGTGGCCGCTATGTTAATTATATTGTTAATGACTTTGCCTTCACTTGAAATTATAAAAATAGAGAGTAAGTCTGGTTATGATAAATATGTACTTACCTTACCGGTTAGTAGGTCTCATATTGTCCGAAGTCACTATATTTTTTACTTATCGGTTGTGATTATCGGAGCATTTCTTGCATATATTGTTATTTATACATATGATCTAATCTTTGAAACACAAATAAATGGCATAATTAATATTATTTCTTCTGGAATTTTCGTAGTTCTTTTTGCAGGTGCGCTTATATACCCGTTCCTCTATATCTTTGGTGCAGACAAATCTGATGCATTTGTACTTGGAGGAGGATTTGTAGGTCTATTTGTTTATTATGGAATCAAATTCTTAGTAGAAGATTTAATAGACAAATTACCGTTATCCATAGATTCGTCTTTATTAGTTCCGATTTTATTTATAGTACTTGGTATTACTGTATTTACTCTCTCATATTTAATTGCTGTAATTATTTATCGGAAGAAAGAATTTTAGACAATGTGATTAGTACATCAAGTAGGTAGAAGATTCATCTATAGTATAATTTCAGATTAATAAATTAATCTGTTATTTCTTGTTGTTAATAGAAAAGGAGGGAGACTATGAACGGTAATATGCTTTATCATCAATATATGAAACCAGGGTCAGAATACTTCAGTAAAATGAAGGTAATAATTGTAAAAAAAGTTCACCTGTAACATCGGAGTGAGTGTGTAACATCTTGGAAAGATGGGACCCGTAGCAGTAACCCACAAAGAGTCTCCCTGGATTGAAGTTGCTCATGCAATAAACTCCTTTCTGCCAATTATTTATAAATATGCTTATAACTATTTATTTATTCGTAAGTAGCTATAAGTCTCCAATTCTGAACACACTCCTCTAAAAATATAATTAGAAACTTTCCTACTCATGAGGCATTTGCGACGCTCCTTTTTTATTTTCAAGTTAAATACATTTTCAATGATTTAAATCTATGTTATAATAAAATCAAAGTTGATATGATGAAGAGATAAGGAGACCATAAAACGAGTCGAAGTATGACCTTCGTCTAGTTTTTTGGTCTTTTTTGTTTGTTAACCACTAATTTTTAGGAGGCCAAAATCATGCAGTTTTCAAATAAAAATCGACAAAAAATTATTGACACATTTAAAAATAATGAATTTGATGTTGTTGTTATAGGTGGTGGTATTACTGGGGCTGGAATTGCCCTTGATGCAACAACTCGAGGAATGAAAGTAGCCTTAGTAGAAATGCAGGATTTTGCTGCAGGTACGTCTAGTCGTTCTACGAAACTTGTTCACGGTGGTTTACGTTATTTAAAACAATTCCATGTAAAACAAGTAGCAGAAGTAGGACGAGAGCGAGCCATTGTATATGAAAACGGGCCGCATGTAACAACACCTGAATGGATGTTATTACCATTTTTTAAAGATGGAACTTTCGGGAAATTTTTTACATCAATTGGATTAACTTTGTATGATCGCTTAGCAGGTGTTAAAAAAAGTGAACGAAAAAAAATGTTAACAGCAGAGCAAACATTACAAAAAGCACCGTTAGTAAAAAAAGAAGGTCTTAAAGGTGGCGGCATTTATGTTGAATATCGTACAGATGATGCACGATTAACAATTGAAGTCATGAAAAAAGCTGTTGAAAAGGGTGCAACAGTTCTAAATTATTCAAAAGTAGAAAAATTAGTTTATTCTAACGGGAAAGTCATTGGCGTTGAAGTTATAGATCAAGTAACGGGTGAAACATACAAAATTCGTGCGAAAAAAGTTGTAAATGCAACAGGTCCATGGGTGGATACGATCCGTGAAAAGGATAACTCTAAAAAAGGGAAGGTATTACAATTAACAAAAGGTGTTCATATTGTTATCGACCAATCAAAATTCCCATTAAAACAAGCGGTATATTTTGATACGCCGGATGGACGAATGGTCTTTGCTATTCCACGCGAAGGGAAGGCATATGTCGGTACAACGGATACTTTTTATGATTCGGATCCGATAAATCCGCAAATGACGAAAGAAGATCTGGACTATCTTTTAAAAGCGATTAATTTTATGTTTCCAGATGTAAAAGTATCGGAGAAGGATGTAGAATCAAACTGGGCAGGAGTCCGTCCGTTAATTTGGGAAGAAGGAAAAGATCCTTCAGAAATTTCACGTAAGGATGAGATCTGGGAATCTGAATCTGGATTAATGACAATAGCAGGCGGTAAATTAACAGGTTATCGAAAAATGGCTGAAAAAATTGTTGATTTATTAGTTGATAAATTTGAAAAGGAATATGGAAAACAGTTCGGTCCATGTGTGACTAAACACACTCCGTTATCTGGAGGAGATGTAGGCGGATCCGCTAAATTTAATGAGTTCATAAATGAAGCTAGTAAAATAGGCCAATCAAGCGGTTTATCAAAAGAAGAAGCAGAAAGTCTCGCATCGAAATATGGATCGAATGTATATCGGTTATTTGATATTGTGAAAAATAACGCTGATACAGCAAAAGAATTTGAATTGCCTATCACACTTTTTGCAGAATTACAATATGCGTTAACTTATGAAATGGTTGTTACACCTGTAGACTTCTTCCTTCGTAGAACGGGAGCGGTACTATTTAATATTCATCTCGTTAAACAATATAAAGAAAATGTAATCCAATATATGCAATCTTATTTTAATTGGGATCCAGAAATGACGGAGCGTTATCAAAGGGAATTAGAGGAAATATTAAAACAGGCTCAATTTGTAAGTGAACATTAAATATAGATTTTCATTTTTGTAGTTCGAAGCCTATACCAATTTGAATGTATTTGGGTAGGCTTTGCTACTTTAATCGTCATACAATTTGTATTCAATCATTTGCAAAGAATGTGGCACCTTAAACTGTTATTTCTTATAACTCTCCTTATTGGTGTCTTAGATGTGCTCTTTTCTTCTTTTTATTCTTCGTCTACATTTTTTGTTAAAATAAAAATGAAAGATTATCTAGATAAATTAGGTGATTAAGATGGATTTTACGAAGCAAACAATTATTCCTGTAATCGGTAATATGAAAGATGTAGATTCAATAATGACGAGTAATTATGAATATTATGCTGTATTAAATGCTCATATTTCTAGACTGAAACCTATTTTTAAACTGGCAAGTCAATATGAGAAAAAGATTTTAATTGATATTGATTTAATTAAAGGTCTAAAGGCTGATGAATTTGCAACTGAATATATTTGTCAAGAATTCAAACCGTATGGAATTATATCTACGAAGCCAGCTGTAATTGAAAGAGCTAAAGAAAAAGGTGCTGTCACAATTCAACGTATATTTCTACTCGATACGAATTCGATTGAAAAAAGCAATAAACTTATCCAAAGAACGGATCCAGATTTTCTAGAACTGCTACCCGGTTTAGTACCGAAGCTTATCAAGCAATTTTGTCAACAGACTGAAAAGCAAATTATCGCTAGTGGTTTTATTGAGACGGTAGAGGAAGTGGAGCAAGCCATAAATGCTGGTGCAATTACGATTACGACATCAAGTAAAAACTTATGGGAATATTATGAACCGAAAGAATAATAAATTCCTTTTACTAATGGTTGTTTGAAGTAAGAACCCGAATATTTAACAACATATCTACGTTATTAAAGTTAAAAATAGAGATTCATATTGACAGCGTTTTCTATTTGTGATAAATTCAATTTACAAGTTAATAATGAAGATTATGTGAAAGAGAATAGGAGATCACAAACTTATCTTTATCGATAGGTTACGTGGTCTCTTTTTTGTATCTATTCATAAAGGGGTGTATAGTAATGACATTATTTTTAGCAGAATTGGTAGGTACTTCGATCTTAATTATTCTAGGGGTCGGTGTATGTGCCGGAGTAAGTTTAAAAAAATCAAAGTCCAATAATAGTGGATGGGTTGTGATTACTTTTGGATGGGGACTTGCTGTTGCAATGGGGGCATATGCTGTCGGTCAGTATAGTGGGGCTCATTTGAATCCTGCCTTGACTCTCGCCTTTGCACTATCAGGTGATCTAGCTTGGAATCTTGTACCAACTTATATTATCGCTCAAATAATCGGTGCTTTCATTGGAGCTGTTATTGTATACTTTCAATATTTACCTCATTGGAAAGAAACAAAGGATCAAGTTGCGATTCTTAATACTTTTGCAACAAGTCCAGCCATCCCGCATTTATTCGGTAACTTCATCAGTGAAGTTATAGGAACGTTCGTATTAGTGCTCGGGATTTTCGCAATAGGAGCAAATGAGTTTGCTAATGGTTTAAATCCTTTCATTGTAGGTTTTCTGATTGTTAGTATTGGGATGAGTTTAGGTGGTACAACAGGGTATGCTATTAATCCTGCAAGGGATTTTGGTCCGAGATTAGCACATGCTTTATTACCAATTCCAAATAAAGGTAAGTCAAATTGGGGTTACGCTTGGATTCCGATTGTAGGTCCAATTGTTGGAGCATTATTAGCAAGTGTATTTTATAATTGGGCATTTCAAAGTCAATTTTTAGCCGGCTCATGGTTTGTTTTGATTGGAAGCGCTTTTATTTTTGTTGTAATATATGCAATAACAAAAAAGAATTCAGTTGAAAAAAGTGATATTAACATAGTTAAATAAGTATAGAAATTAAGTATAGCCATATTATAAATCATAAAAAACGTATAAACGTTATGAAATATGAAAGTAGTAGAAAAGTAGTATTATAGAGATGGGAGAGAAATCATAATGGAAAAATTTATGTTAGCGATTGACCAAGGTACAACAAGTTCACGGGCAATTTTATTTAATAAAAAGGGAGAAATCGTTCATATTGCACAAAAAGAGTTTACTCAACATTTCCCGAAACAAGGCTGGGTGGAGCATGATGCCAATGAGATATGGGGATCAGTTCTATCTGTTATTGCTACCTGTTTAGCTGAGTCCAATATTAATCCTGAACAAATAGCAGGAATCGGTATTACGAATCAGCGGGAAACAACGGTTGTATGGGATAAAAATACGGGAATGCCTGTTTATCATGCGATTGTTTGGCAATCACGTCAAACAGAAGGAATTTGCCAAAAATTAAAAACGGCTGGTTATGAACAAACAATTAGAGAGAAAACGGGATTATTAATCGATCCTTATTTCTCTGGAACGAAAGTAAAATGGATCTTAGACAATGTCGAAGGTGCAAGGGAGAAAGCGGAGAAAGGTGACTTGTTATTTGGTACTATTGACACTTGGTTAATTTGGAAACTCTCTGGTGGTAAAGTTCATGTAACCGATTATTCCAATGCATCACGCACATTAATGTATAATATTCATGAGCTTAAGTGGGATGATGAGCTTTTAGATATATTGTCCGTTCCATCATCTATGCTTCCAGAAGTTCGACCATCCTCTGAAATTTATGGATATACAGTTGATTATCATTTTTTTGGACAAAATATTCCAATTGCGGGCGTTGCCGGTGACCAGCAAGCTGCCTTATTTGGTCAAGCATGTTTTCAACCTGGAATGGTAAAAAATACGTATGGAACAGGCTGCTTTATGTTAATGAATACAGGAGAAAAAGCAATCCAATCGGAACACGGTTTATTAACCACGATTGCTTGGGGAATCGATGGTCGTGTTGAATATGCCATAGAAGGAAGTATATTCGTTGCTGGGTCTGCCATTCAATGGTTGCGTGATGGATTACGTATGTTTAAACATGCTGGGGAAAGTGAAGAATACGCTACACGTGTTGAATCAACGGAAGGTGTATATGTAGTTCCAGCTTTTGTAGGTTTAGGTACACCATATTGGGACAGTGAAGCTCGTGGAGCGATTTTCGGATTAACAAGAGGAACGACAAAAGAGCATTTTATTCGTGCAACCCTTGAATCATTAGCGTACCAAACAAAAGATGTATTAAATGTCATGGAGAAAGACGCAAAAATTCCTGTTAAGTCTTTACGTGTTGATGGTGGAGCAGTCGCTAATAACTTTTTAATGCAATTCCAAAGTGATATCTTGAATGTTGCGGTAGAAAGACCTTATGTAAAAGAAACTACTGCCCTCGGTGCAGCATATTTAGCAGGATTAGCTGTAGGTTATTGGGAAAATCAAGACGAAATTGCGAGACAATGGAATAAAGAAAGAGATTTCCAACCAAGTATGACGGAAGAAGTTCGTAACGAGCTTTACAAAGGTTGGAAAAAGGCCGTTAATGCAACAATGGCGTATAAATGATAAAGTTATTTAGTTTATAGTTGAGAAGGAAAGGATGGGTCCAATATAAAGTCTCTTTTGGGCCCCCTTTTTTTATATATTTATATCGCAACTAAAAAAAAAGAAGCTGTCCATTATCACTTTCGGACAGATTTTTTTATTGATTTGATCTTTTCATTAAAAAATCTCCCTTTGAACTATGCTACATTAAAGAGGGTTATGTATAATAAAATAATAATTTACTATATAGAAGGTGACTGTAATGATTTTAAAAACAAAAACGAAGAACTATGACTTAGCGGAACGGACTTATATAATGGGTATTTTAAATGTTACACCGGACTCTTTTTCCGACGGGGGAAAATACACAAGTCTTGATAAAGCATTAAGTCATGCTATAAAAATGGAAAAAGATGGCGCAGATATTATTGATATCGGCGGTGAATCAACTAGACCCGGTCATACACCTATTTCAATAGAAGAAGAAATTGAGCGAATTGTTCCTGTTATTCAAGCGGTTCGTGAAAATACAACGGTCCCCATTTCTGTTGATACGTTTAAGGCAGAAACAGCCCGGGCTGCCCTTGATGCAGGAGCGGATATTATTAATGATATTTGGGGAGCAAAAAAGGATCCGGAAATCGCTGATGTTGCAGCTGAATATGATGTTCCGATTATATTAATGCATAATCGGGAAGAAGAAAATCCAAAATACAATTCCATTATCGATGATATGAAGCGGGATTTAGAGGAAAGTATCGAAATTGCTTTAGAAGCGGGAGTGAAGAAAGAAAATATTATTATCGATCCTGGTTTAGGATTTGCGAAATCGATGGAGGAACATCTTATCGTTATGAATCAATTGGAAGAGTTGCACACGTTAGGGTATCCAATTTTACTTGCTACATCACGGAAACGTTTCATAGGGCATGTGTTGAATGTGCCTGCGCAGGAACGGGATAATGGAACAGCTGCGACAACATGTCTTGGGATTACAAAGGGTGTGCATATGGTACGAGTACATAATGTAAAACTAAATGTGGAAATGGCGAAGATGATGGATGCAATGTTAAGAGCAAAATAAATTAAAAACTTGATGAAGGGGACGAAAAAATGATCTCTTTCATCAAGTTTTTTATGGAAAAATTATTTAACTAAAACAATCACGTATTATATTTATTTAATATTTTGGTCCTTAATCATACTACTAATCTGTTCTGTCAATTCCAAAAATATAATGCCATCTTCACCGGTTACTTTAGGTTTGCGGTTCGTTTTAATGCAGTTTAAAAAATCAATTAATTGAGTTGTTAATGCTTCTTTCGGTGGTACCATCACTTTTTCAATTAAATTTTGTTGTTTATAATAAGGAAATTTTGGGAAAAGACAAATCCCTTACCTTTTATATGTTTTTACTTGGATCGATATGAATTACGATATCGATTCCAAGTTCTTTTTTTATTTTTTCTTCTAATTGATGGATTAAGCTATGGGCTTCTTCGACACTAATGTGTGCTGGTACATCGACATGCATGGAAGCAAAATGTTTTCCTGGTCCATAATCATGAATCCGTAATTGATGACAGTTCGTAACAACTTTACTTTCTGCAACCATCTTTTCGATTTTCTCAGAAATTTCTGGATCTGGTGATGGTCCTAACAAAAAGTTAACAGTATCTTTGGCAGTACTAAATCCTGTATACATAATTAAAAGAGAAATGATAAGTCCAATGATGCCGTCAATCGGTAAATCGACATACAAACCAATCACAGTACCGATAATTACACCTGATGTTGTAATGACATCATTTAAACTGTCCTTAGCTGTAGCGATATTAAGTCCAGAGTTGATTGTTTTTCCAATATAAGTGTTATAAGAATACATCCAAACCTTGATTAGAATGGACAGGCTTAAAATAACAATGGCTAGTATATTTATATCAACCGGTTGTGGATTGAATATTTCATTAACAGAGCTTCCTAACAATTGCCAACCTACAGCAAAAATTAAAAAAGCGACTAACAATGATGCAATATATTCGTAACGACCGTGTCCGAAGGGATGCTCTTTATCTGGTGGGCGATTACTTAGTTTTGCGCCTATTATTGTAATAATAGATGTGGCGGAGTCTGTTAAGTTGTTGAAGGCGTCGGATATAATCGCAATACTATTGACGATAAGCCCGATAACTAATTTTATTATAAATAACAATACATTACATATAATGCCAACAATTCCCGACAACACACCATATTTTTCTCGAACGTCTGTATCTGTTGTATTTTCGTAGTTCGGAATAAAATGTTTAATTAAAAATTTAATCATTGAATCAATTTCACTCTTTCTTTAAAAACGCCTCTATTTATATATTATTTTATCAGTTCGAATTCGTGTGGGTCTATAGCAACTATATTGGACAACGCCAAATTTTAAGTCAGTTATTTTGTACCTTTAAATATAAAGAGTCTGTATAATGGAATGGGGAATAAATATATGTCTTAAATTCATGTTTTTTATTATTCCACGTAATTTTTATATTTAACCTAACATTTTTTGTTTAAATAAAAGATGAGAAAGTGGTATTTAGATAAGATATTTTTTCACTTAAATTCGCTTAAAATGCAGAAATTTAAAATAATGTTCACTTTTTAATATGCAATCCAATAAATTTTACAGTACGCTTATAATAGGAATCTCTGTCTAATTAATTTACTAAAAAACTATTTTAATAATATTATTAATAATAGACATTAATGTGTGAAAGGTGGAGCAATCGTTGAAAAAGAAGATATGGATATCGATAGGTACAATTGCTATTCTCCTAATAATTGGTGTTGTTTATTTATTACATAGTTGGGGAGTCTTTGCTACTTCTTTTAAGGAAGCAAATAATGATACGCTAGAAGTGAAACAACAACCATTACCGATTCCACCATTGTTAGAAGATAAAAATCCGGATTCTAACAAAGCGGAGTTTGAAATAACTGCCCAAGAAGGTTCAATGGAATTCTTTGATGGGACGATAACTAAAACGAGAGGTTATAACGGAGACTTTTTAGGCCCAGTCATTCGTGTTCGCACTGGTGAAGAAGTATCGGTAAAGGTAAAAAATGAATTAGATGAATCAACAACTCTCCATTGGCATGGGTTAGAAGTTGATGGGGAAAATGATGGTGGACCTCATAATGAAATAAAACCAGGGGAAACTTGGTATCCGGAGTTTACAATTGAGCAACCAGCAGCAACCCTTTGGTATCATCCACATCAAATGCATAAAACAGGTAAACAAGTTTATGAAGGAATGGCTGGTTTGTTTATCATTGAAGATGAAGTATCTGATTCGTTAAATATTCCGAAAGATTACGGTGTGAATGATGTTCCATTAGTTATACAGGATCGCCGTTTCGATAAAGAAGGGCAGTTTGATTATGAATTAGGTATGAAAGATTCGATTGTTGGTTTTGAAGGCGACACGATTCTAGTTAACGGTGCCGTGAATCCGTATTTAGAAGTACCACAGGGAATGGTCCGTCTGCGTATATTAAATGGATCCAATGGTAGAATTTATAATTTAGAGTTTAGTAATAAACAGGCATTTTACCAAATAGCTAGTGACGGTGGATTTCTAGAGGAATCGGTAAAAATGAATGAATTAACCCTTGGACCAGGAGAACGGGCCGAAATTTTAGTAGACTTTTCCAATTTAGCAAAAAATGAAACTGTTGAATTATTAGACCAAGGTATTAACTTTATGTCTTTTGTTGTTAGCAAAGATAGTGACAAGGAATTTATAGTACCAGAAAAGCTAACAACTATTGAAAAAATTGAAGAAAGTAAAGCTACTACAACAAGAGTGTTTAATTTTCAAGGTACAGGTTCAAGTGTAAGTATTAATGGTGAACAAATGGATATGGATCGTATTGATGAAGAAGTAAAATTAGGCGCAACGGAAATTTGGGAAGTTGGTAATTTTACTGGTCAAACTCACCCTTTCCATGCCCATGGAGCTCAATTTCAAATTCTTGAACGCGATGGAAATCCGCCTCCTGCGAATGAAAGTGGCTGGAAAGATACATTTTTAGTGGCACCAGGAGAAAATGTACGTGTCATTGCAACATTTAAACATAAAGGTATCTTTATGTATCATTGTCATATTTTAGAACATGAAGATGCTGGTATGATGGGACAATTTTCAGTTGAATAAATTTTAAAATGGCAGGGGTTTTTCTCCTGCCATTTAATTTTTAGCATATAAATAACTTTTATATATGTAGAATATAGATTTTTATTAGCTGTAGAAATTGAATTGATTACATTGGAAAGAAAGAGCTTTTTCAATATTATTCTGTTTAAATTGAATATTTTATAGAAAATAGTCAAAAATCTTGAATTTATATGTTTATACTATTAGTATAGTGTAGATAAGACTTACAACTAATAATGAAATTTTATGATAAGTCTGTCAGCAATAAATGGAAATTTATATTATAATGATTATGTGTTATGAATTTAACAATGACTTAACTGTGAATTTGGGAGGGAAAAATAAATGGCTTTTGTTATTACAGCACCATGTAGAAATGAATTGGCAGCAGAATGTGTCGAAGTATGTCCAGTTGATTGTATAGAAAAGGGAGACGATCAATACTATATCGACCCGGATATTTGCATTGATTGTGGTGCATGCCAAGCTGTGTGCCCAGTTGAGGCTATTTTTTATGAAGAAGACCTTCGACCAGATGAAGAAGTATTTTTAGAAAAAGCAAAAGAATTTTTCAGAAGTCGTTAATAAAAAAGATAAATAGGTTGCGAAAAAAGGAATGGCGAAATAGATGGCTGTTCCTTTTTTGTTTTTTTAAAAGGGAATAAATTTTTTCGGATTACAAATAAAAAGCTCATATAAAATAATAAACGATTATTTTTATTGCATAGGAGAGTAAAATATGATATATTTATCTCGAATTAGAAATAATCGAATTAGAAGTAAATGGAGGAAATATAATGAAAGAATTAAAAGGTATTCACCATGTTACTGCGATTACAAGTAGTGCAGAAAAGATATATGAGTTTTTTACGTATGTGTTAGGTATGCGTTTAGTAAAGAAAACCGTAAACCAAGATGATATTCAAACATATCACTTATATTTTACAGATGATGTTGGTGCGCCGGGTGTATTTTGCAAGCGAAAAGTTTAGAAGAATGCAACGAAAAGTTTAGAACTTTGCCAGCCCTTATTTTCCTTGTAATTAACGATTCGATAGTGCGTGTTTTACACGGTAACTATCACCGGTAAAACTTAAAATATGTGCATGATGAATGACTCTATCCACTAGAGCAGCGGTTAGGCGTGCATCTACAAATATCTTATTCCACTGACTAAACTCCAAATTCGACGTAATGATGAGGCTCTTTTGTTCATACCAGTCTGAGATTAGTTGAAATAGTAATTCAGCTCCATCCTTGCTAAATGGGACGTATCCCATCTCGTCGAGTATAATTAGATCTACTTTGTTAAATCGATTCCTCAATAGCCGATAACGCCCTTCAGCCCATGACTTTTCCAATAACTCTATTAAATCTGCGACCCGGTAGAAACGGACCTCATATCCGTTTCTACAAGCCTTGCGTCCTAATGCCGTGGCTAGGTGCGATTTCCCTGTTCCTGGTGCCCCTGTTAAAATAATATTTTCCTGCCTCCTGATAAAAGAAAGGGATTCAAGACTTTCTCTATCAAGATTCGGTGGGAAGTGAATGTGATCGCCCCATTGATAATCTGATAATTCCTTTTCATTCATGAATTTCGCTTTTTTGATGAGGCGTTCCCCTTTTGCGGTTTCTCTCAACTCTATTTCTTTTTGGAGTAACTCAGCTAAATATTGTTCTGGATCCTCAAAAGGTATCTTTTCGTATAAGTCTGTTATGTAGGCGAGACGAAGTGTTCTACATCTTTCTCTTATCAAGTCAGACATCATATACACTCCCCTTCGCGGCAGAAGTATTCGTAGGACGGAGAGAATCGTATATATTCCAATCTACATCATAAGGGTGGTTCGTAGAATCACTACACGCTGAGTCAACGCGATTATCTTCTGGCAATAATTCATAAAAGCGTTCATCTATTTCTTTCACATCGTGAGTATTGATCAGACTCAGTAACCAATCAACACGTTCTTTTCTTAATTTCATAGATTCAATATTTAAGTAATGCGCTATTCTTCCAGGTAGATAAGAAAAATATCTAGAATATACGATAGAACGTGGCTTTTTCCTCCAATTTTTCAGTATGGACTGCCATGGGATTTCTCTAGTTTGATTCATATATGGTCTTGGACCATTAGACAGAATTTCTCCGTTTGAAGAAACAACTTTATAGTAATCCCAGTATTGAATTAAATATAATTTGCTGTAATGATAACTCTTAGGCACGTGGATTAGCGCTCCATCTATACGCACCTCGCCATATTTATTAGCGGTCACCATCGATTGTTTAAATACCGGATAATCAGATTCTGGTAAAGCCAGACCGTATTTCTTCTCTTCTTCCAACAAATCTGCAATCACTTCGCCCTTTTTATAATGAGACCGTTGATGATCTTTCCTACATTGTTCGAATAATAAATCCCTTAAATGTGCTAAATCATTTATGACAGGAGATGGTGTGAAAAAATTATAACGCACATATCCTACCTTATTTTCTACATGTCCTTTTTCGTTTCCCTTTCTTGGGTTACAAGCTTGCGCTTCAAATCCATAGTGACTCGCAAAACGTTGAAATTCCTCTGTGAAGACTGTTTCTTGATTACGTCCTCTTGCCTTTACTACTGCTGCTGGGAGGTTATCCAAGCGAAGTTTCCTAGGAACAAATCCGGATTGATTAAAGATTACTTTAAGGCCCTCTAAAAAGCATTCTTGATTTTCTGCAGGTAAGGGAACTGCATATCCTGCGTTACTATAAGGGAAGCTCATCACTAAACAATGGATATCTTTTGCTTTTCCATCCTCAATTGCTTCTGTAATACCAAAATCTATCTGAGCTTCAGCTGGTGGATGAGTTAGTCTTTCACATTCTTCTTTCAACTCGTCCGTCTCGTTTAACATTTTTTCTTTCCACTCTTCTTTGATGAAATTACAAACGGTTCGATAAGAACCAGGAAATCCCAATTTCTGTAACCCGTCAAATATATTCTTATTGTTTCTTCTTAATTTCTTTTTGAGTGCATAATCTTCTGTTAGCCAATCGATTACAATTTCTCCCCACTTTTCCTCATACATCATCCCTTTTTTGATAGGCACTTTTTCTTCAGGTAACTGATCGTTGTCTGCATATTTCTTCACGGTTTGCCAACTAAAACCAGTTCGTTTTGAAATTTCATTGATCGATAACGATTTATCATTCCTTAATTTTTTGATATGATTGATTTCAGGCATTGCTAGCATCCTTTCATCCCCCCACCTTTAATTGATTAGACACCAATAACGGTAGGGTATTTTGAGAGGACTGGCAAGCCTTTTTCTTTTTGTGCAACCTTCTAACATTTTGGTTGCAATACTCTTAACTTTTATTTTGCACTAAACACCGGGAACGGATATGACATTTTTTGATTTTCCAGGTATTCCAAAAGGTGTTCACGGTACAAATGAAATTTTTAAAACTTCATTCCGTGTACCTGATGATGCTGCCTTAGAATATTGGCAAAAACGTTTTAACCGCTTAGGTGTGAAAAACTTCGGTATTAAAGAACAGTTTGGTAAAAAAACATTATCCTTTGTTGACTTTGATGATCAAAATTATCAATTGATTTCTGATGAAAATAATGTAGGTGTTCCTTCTGGTACACCGTGGAAAAAAGGTCCGATTCCTGACGAGTTTGCGATTACTGGCCTAGGTCCAATTGTCGTTCGTGTGTCTTACCTCGATTACTTTAAACAGGTAATGGAAACAGTTTTAGGCTTTAAACAAGTAGGAAAAGAAGGAAGCTTATATAACTTTGAAGTAGGAGATGGTGGAAACGGCGCTCAAGTATGGGTTGAGCATAATACGATGTTACCTCCTGGAAGACAAGGATTCGGTACGGTCCACCATGTGGCTTTCCGTGTTGATGAAAAAGCAGATTTAGAAGAGTGGGATAAACATTTCCGAAGCTATCGTTTTGCCACTTCTGGTTTTGTTGAGAGATATTATTTCGGTTCCCTTTATACACGGGTTTCACCAGATATTTTATTTGAACTAGCTACAGACGGTCCAGGTTTCATGGGTGATGAACCATATGAAACACTAGGTGAAAAATTATCATTACCGCCATTCTTTGAACCAAAACGAGATGAAATTGAAAAACTGGTACGTCATTTTGATACTGTTCGAAGCAATAAAGTTTTTGAAAAGGAATATGAATAACAAAAATATATTGGCCATTCTCAATGTATGAGGATGGCTTTTTTATTTGGTACGAGCTTCTTCTAATGAAGAAAACGAAAAAAATGAAACACTGAACCCGTCCCTCTGTACCAAAATCCTTTAGCTTGCTAATATATTAAATTTTTTGTTGACTTGAACATTTGGACATGTTATGATTTGATTATCAAATAAACACTTTAGTTTATTAAAGAATTAAATAACTAAAAGAATTGAAATTTCTAATAAATCATAAAAAATTTACAAAGCAGGTGACGATGTAAATGAAACGTTTAACAACTCTCTTAATCTTATTAATTACTATTTCATTACTAGGAGCATGTTCAACAAATTCCTCGGATAAGGAAAAAGAGAATCAATTAATTATTGGTATAGATGATGCTTTTGCACCTATGGGATTCCGTGATGAAGATAACGAAATTGTCGGTTTTGATATTGATTTAGCGAAAGCTGTTATTGAAGAAATGGGGAAAGAAGCAGTTTTCCAACCGATTGATTGGGGATCTAAAGAAACTGAATTACAAAGTGGACGTATCGATTTAATTTGGAACGGATATACGGTAACAGAAGAACGTAAAGAAAAAGTACTTTTCACAGAGCCTTATTTAGCAAATTCACAGGTAGTTGCAATATTAAAAGACTCTGATATAAAAAGTTTAAGTGATTTAGCAGGTAAATCTGTTGGATTGCAAGCACAATCTTCTGCAAGTAATGCCTTAAATGGTTCTGATATTGCTTCAGAAATTAAAGATGTTAGTGAATATAAAACAAATGTACTTGCATTACAAGATTTAGATAGTGGTCGCGTTGATGCAATCGTTATTGACGAAGTTGTAATTGATTATTATATGACAATTAAGCCAGACACATATAAAGTTTTAGAAGAGTCTTTAGCACCGGAACTATATGCAGTTGGTGTAAAAAAAGGCAATGATGAATTGTTAGAAGAATTGCAAAAAGCAATGGATGAAGTAATTGCCAATGGTACTGCTGCAGCAATCTCTGAAAAGTGGTTCGGTGAAGATAAAATTTTGAATTAAATTTAATTAGAAACAAACCACAAACATTAAGTAATAATAAGGGCTGTCTATTGACAGCCATTTTTATCGTTTTTACAATATATTTTCCTTAATTTACCATTTATAATAGTGAATAGTAAAAACTCACTAGTGAACTTATATTTTTTGACACTCACCATATTTTGGTGAGCTGAGGAGGAGTATCATGACATTTGATTATTTTGAAATGATTGTTATACCAATGCTAGAAGGAGCTAAGATAACGTTATTACTATTTGCAATCGTAATATTACTTTCTATACCGATTGGCTTTATTTTAACATTGGCAGTTCGGAGCCGAATTAAACCATTATCTTGGCTTGTTCAAGGCTTTATTTATGTCATGCGGGGCACACCGTTACTATTACAACTATTATTTATTTGTTTCGGTTTACCATTAATTCCCGTTATCGGAGAATATTTAGTTCTAGATCGTTTTGTTGCTGCGTGTGTCGGTTTTGTTTTAAATTATTCAGCTTATTTTGCAGAAATTTTCCGTGGGGGTCTTTTAGCTATAGATAAAGGCCAATATGAAGCTGCAAAAGTGTTAGGTTTCAGTCGCTTTCAAACGATGACGAAAATCATTATCCCGCAAATGATTCGTGTAGCTTTACCAGCGGTGTCAAATGAGTCCATTACATTAGTTAAAGATACATCGTTACTATATGCTGTTGCTGTACCAGAATTATTGCATTTTGCACAAACAGCCGTTAACCGGGATGCGACAATTGTTCCGTATTTTGTTGCTGGTCTCATTTATTTAGTCATCACACTAATCTTAACTTGGATATTAAAACGTATCGAACGACGATATCGATTTGAATAAAGGAGGGAATCGTCGTGGCAATCATTGAAATAGAAAATTTGAAGAAGTCGTATGGACAGTTAGAAGTTTTAAAACAAATAAGCTTTCAAGTGGAGCGGAAAGAAGTTGTCGCCATAATCGGGCCGTCTGGATCAGGGAAGAGTACTTTATTAAGAAGTATTGTAAACTTAGAAACGATCAATGGCGGAAATATAAAGATAGATGGTGAATATTTAGTTGAAAATGGTCACTATGCAAAGCCAAAAGAGATACAAAAAATATTAAGTAAAGCGGGGATGGTTTTCCAACATTTTCAACTGTTTCCGCATTTAACTGTTAAAGATAATTTAGAGTTAGCACCGAAATTAGTAAAGAAGGAAGATGCAAGTGTAGTTGAAAAAAGAAGAATGGAATTGCTAGAAAAGGTAGGTTTGCAAGACCGAGCAAATACATATCCTGCCAATCTTTCAGGTGGGCAGAAGCAACGGGTTGCCATTGCAAGGGCTCTCATGATGAATCCAGAAATACTGTTGTTTGATGAACCAACATCTGCTTTAGACCCTGAATTAACGGGTGAAGTTCTTAAAGTAATGAAGGATTTAGCTGAAGAACAAATGACGATGGTAGTCGTAACTCATGAAATGGGTTTTGCTAGAGAAGTTGCTGACCGAATTATTTTTATGGATAAAGGTGAAATTGTCGAATCTGGAACACCTGAAGAAATCTTTGAAAATCCAAAAAATGAACGGACAAAAACATTTTTAATGAGAGTGCAAAAATAATAAATTACTCAAAATTAACATAAA